>JBDONA010000783.1:0-10151 GCA_039831575.1 Fuerstiella sp.
TGCGAGATATCCGGAGCTTCCTTCCAGGCCTCAGCCGTAGGATAGATGACCAGACCACTGCGTTCGGCCGTGATCACACAGTCCTTGAGTTCCTGAATTGCACGGTTCTTTCGGCTTTCTTCCATTCTGAGTGCGGCTTCGTCTGACTGCAGTTTTGTGTTCGTAGCCTTCACGTCACCGTGCATCGTCTCCATCCGCATTTTTCTGGTGTAGTCTTTCAACACTTTGAGCTCTGTCTGGTTGACTTCGAGTTCCAGTTTCGCCTGCTGAAGCGAAAACGCATTTGCCTCGACTTCGAGTTCAGTGACATAACCCTGCTGAAACAGCGTGTTGGAGTATGCCTGCATCTTCTCCGCGACTCGCAGATTCCGTTCGGCAACTTCTGACAACTGTTCCAGACGCTCCAGTTCCACCCTGTATCCGCCCTTCTCGTAGGCCTCGATGGCGATTTCGGCCTTTTCGGCGTCGGCGCGGGTCCGTTCAAGCATCGATTTTGCGACAAACGTATTTGTCTTCGTGAGGCTCAATTGCTCTTCAATCAGCTTCGTGTCCAGTCGGACGAGTTCATCTCCTCGTTCAACGATCGTACCGCCCTCAATCACCCACGTGACCGTGCTGAAGCCTCGGACCTTGCAGATGATTTCGCTGTTGTTGGAACTTTCCAGCGTCCCCTGTTCGATGACGGAAACAATCAGATCGCCACGGGTGATCGTGTGGGTCAGTTCGGATCCGACATCCGGCGTCGACAGAAATCCGGGGACGATGGCTACTGCTGAGACCGCCGCTGCGACACACACGATCAGAAGCAGACTTCGTTTCCACCACTTGTTGCGCGAGGCCGGCTGAACCTCATTGCGCAGGGAAACAGGCTCCACCTCGGTTGGAGTCTGCGGTCGTGCAGGTGTCTGAATTTCCGGAAGGATGTCGGTCGACACTCTTCGTCTCCACGGCAACGGACGTCGTCTCTCAAGTAGCCGGAGTTGCAGGACTTCGATTGCCCGACGCTGAGGACTGAATTCTCGCGAGTCCGACTAACGTCTACAAGTCCGCCACATCACCTGAGATTACGCGTTTCGGGTTCGGTTTCCAGAACAGAACCACGCACTTTGTCAGATCGTGGACATCATTCCGCTGATTTTGGGGGACTTCCGGAAAAATCCGTGGGTTTCAGCCATACTCCGGGCGTTTGCCGGAAGACTGACAGCAAATTATGGGCGTCCGCATCAGGACGCAGATCGGCCCGACGTGGTGGAAGCAATTCATCCGTCCACGTCGCTCCAGAGTATCCCATTTGTTGTATTGTTCCGAAATGCTCGTCCGTTTGGTCCAGGCGAAGTCGCTGAACCTTCCAGGCAGCCGCCGTCGTGACTGAGCCCCCGCGAATTCCGGGATTGTCAGTACGACGGTCATCGTCCGCATTGTGCACCAGATCCGGTGACTGTCCCTCTGCCGGTTGTGTACCGTCCTCAAAGTCTGGCGGTATCTACAATCCCAGAGGAATCGGCGGAGGTAAAACCGGAATCAGCGACTCATCTTCCGGATCAGTTTCTTCACTGTTTGGTGTGGGTACGATGGGGAACTCGATCCACTTACCGTCTGAATCCAACGTCATGATGCCGAGTTCTCGATAGAGTCTGACCCGTGTCGCATAATAGCTGAGCCAGGCGTCCAGCAAACTGTTCTGTGTGATCAGGAATGAACGTTGTGCTGACAGCAGGTTAATGGCGGTTGTCGGACTAATCTCCGGCCGTTCTCCCGGTCGTGGAATTCGTCCGGGAGCGTTGAGTACCCGTTGCGTCTGGTCGACTCGCCGAATCGCGATTGTTACCGCGCGACGCTGAATCTCAAGGTTTTCTCGAAGTTGTTTCAGCTGTCGCAGTAATGCGCGGACACCCAGATAAAGAGAGTCGCGGGACTGTATCAGTGCCCGACGATCCTGTTGATAGCTAATCAGCGTTTCACTGTAGCCGTTTCGTTCCAGTAACCGTGTTAATGGAGCGTCGAACTGGACGCCGAAAGTTGCGGTTGAGTTGGCCGCATCAAAACTGACGACGTTGTTCTGAACGGTCCCCGTACTGGCGGCAGCACCGACGGTGACGTTCGATCGCAAAGCGTTGGCCGCGATCTGGATTTCGCGCCAGCTGTCGACAAGGGCTGCCCGACCATTCATGAAGTCCAGACGGTTTTGCAGTGCGATTTCAAACGCGGCCTCTGGTTCCAGTTCCACAGTTTCAACCATCACTGATTCCAGCCGTGCACGAGCCTGTACAAGGGCCAGCTGATCGACAATGGTCAGAGTCGCCGTAAGCCAGTTGACGACACCACGAGCTGTCGCATCTCGTGTCTCGTCAGAGAGTGATTCTCTCAGTCGTGTGAGTTCGACAGATTGTTCTCCAAACTGCGTTCGGAAATCCACCAGATCGGCACCCAGGTCTTTTCTTTCCTGCACGAGTCTTCGTTTGTCCTCGTCCGATATTTCGTCCTCAGACGCTGCTTCCATTCGTAACAGTACGACCTCGTCCATGCGTTTCAGTTCTGCAGGAATCTGCTCGATCAGAATCTGTATGGGCTCGATGAGGGGAGTAATATCTGTCAGCAGCGATTCAAGTTCAGCAACTTCCGGTACGACCTGAGCTTCTCCGTCCGTAAACAGACTGCCTGCACGATTCTGGAGCTGTACAACCAGATTCAGGATGTCTGTTGCTTCTCGCGCGAACAGCTGGAACTGACGTATTAATCCGTCATCCAGTTCGATCGGAAGATCCGGTGGCAGACCCAGCGTGCCTGTCTTATAGCGATCGAGGGCCAGGTCGAGATTGTTTTCCCGCACCAGCAAGGCGGCTTTGGCGGTTTCAATGTCCTGCTCAAATTGATCCACCTGAACCAGGCCGATCATGCCTTTGGCGTAGAAAGCTTCCAGTCTGGCAAAGGTTCGTTCCTGCAGGCTGAGAGTGTCCTCGCTGTTTCGCTTCTGTTGTAACTGCTGCAGCAGTCCGGTATAGCCGCCTATGCTGCCACCCCCGGAAAATGAAGTCAGCGTTGTTCCCGGGCCGCCGCGCTGTGGTCCTCTGACGCCCAGTTCGCCAATGGCCACCTGCGTATAAAATCCCTGTCGGAACTGAGCGTATGCCCTCAGGTTTGCCAGCAGATTCCGTTCGACCTGAGTAAGGTCTTCCAGTGCGATACTGCGGCCGGCACCTCGCAACAGCGGCTGTACAAAACTGGCGCTCAACAGCGATCCCGCAAAGTTCACGTTGCCATTTGTGAATTCCCAGGTAAAGGCATTGGCGATTCCAGCCACCATCTCACCGGCTGTCGCAAAACTTCGGTTCAGCTGAAGCGTGTTTCCTCCGCCACCGAACCGCCCGGCCAATGGAACTCCCAGTGCTCCCACACCGCGACCCGTGGTCAGCCGATTGCTTTCCCCCGCAGCTGTCTTCTGCCCACTGTGAAAGAACACCGTGTCAAATCCACCGTTGAACTGTGTGTCCAGACGCCAGCGCTCTCGTGTTACATCCAATGCGGACAGGTACAGCGTCTCCAGCTGACGTTGATGGTTTGGCGAATGCACGTACGAAAGCCTGAGTGCGGAGTCGACGTTGAGTTTTACAGCGCCGTCCTCTGTGGTTTCAGCATATTGAGCCAGCTCTTCACGCCATACGGGGCTTTCCAGGTCCGACCGGACTCCATTGTCGTACCAATGTTTCCAGCCCTTCTTTCCGTCAACACAGCGCATATAGCCGTGCGCGGCGGGATCGTCCTGAGGCATCGGGGGACAATCGGGATCGTACTGGTCGAAATAGCGACTGCGGGGATCGACCTCGATGTTGACGTCGGCGGTCGTCCAGCGGGGATCTCCGTTTCTCTCGGAGATTACGTTGTACGCGTCCTGATCGGCCTCAAGCCGATATTGGGTCCGCGAACACCCATTCGCGCAGAGTGCGACGGCTGCAACGAGAAAAAACGCCCACGTGGGCATGGCATGGAAGAAACCGCGCATAGACGGGAGTCCCACTGGACCCGACAGGAGGCGGCGTTCGAGTCCGTCGACAGATACCAGTTTCCACTTGGTTCCTCCGTCACGCTGATCGTCAGGCGGGTCAGGTGGACTTCAATGGATGTTCCGGAGCTGTCAGATGAACGGATTTACACGGCAATGAGGCCGCAAGCTTGCCCTATATTATCACCAGGCAGCATGGAGCAGGTGTTTACCTGCTGACAGCGTCGGCAGTGGTCAGTGGCGAAATACTGCGGCCGGGCACTGCGACGGAAGTCTGTACATCGGCCCACATGCGTCACGCCTCATTCCAAATGATTACGTCGGCAACATCGTTTCGAAGTCGCGGAAGCGATCCTCCGAACAGATGTGACAACAGACCAGCGCCGCCCGTTTCGCAGACACTCTGACGTGTCAGGCTTTCCCAATCGCTCATCGACTGATACTGAAGGCGATCGGCAAGCCATTCAAAATACCGTCGTCGATTCCCTGGCCGCCGCCAATACCCATTCGGTACTTTCCGAAAACACCATGGTTTCCAGTCCACGTCCGGTCGGTATTCCCGCAGCGCGGAAAGAATCGAACCATGATAGTAGTTCGTCAGCAGTCCGGCCCCACGGTTTTCTTCAAAGGATTCGTCCGACAGCTCATACCAGTCTTCTTCGCGGTTGATCTGCAGCTTTCCTTCCAGCCACTGCATATACGCCTGACGATTTGCTGCGTCATCCCAAAATCGTCGTGGGGTTTTTGAAAAGAGCCAGGGAAGCCAGTCGTAGTTCGGCACAAGGTCGCGCATCGCCTCCAACACAGAAGAACCATAGAATCGATCCAGCACCGTACCTCCGCTGTTTAGTCGGAAATCTCGGTTCCTGATCTGATACCAGTCCTCACGACGCATGTAGCCTAGCTTCGTACCGAGCCAGTTCATGTAAGTGACGCGATTCCGGCGTTCATGCCAGAATCCATTGGGAACGCGACTGTCGAGCCACGGTTTGTCTGAGGGAATTTTACAAAGATGGATGGACATATTTATTGAATTTTTGGTTGTGTTAACGGAAGCAGATGTTCTGCAGTGAACGATTCCGGTTGTGGCCGGTGTCCTGCAGGAATCAGGGGTGTTGTTTGAGGGTCTCCGAGAGACCGGACATACGGTTAGCTGTTGGGGGGGGACGGAGCCCGGTGGGTTCATCGTCTTGTTTTCATCGGACTCAATGGGGCGGAGGGACCTCGGGGCGGTGGGTGGAGGGACAGTGGGGGAAGCCTAACGACGTACAACTTTCAGATCTGATTCACCTTTGGTGGATGAGCCTAATTCCACCTCAGTAATTGCCAGCCCAACCTGATCGTAGAGCGAATGGAACCAAACGGACTCGACGATCAGATCGAACGGGACGTCCGGCAGTTCTGATTTCATATGATTCAACGTGGGATCGAGATGGAAGTCACGAAGCGGTACAACCACATCAAAGGTTTCACCGTTCCTGAATTCTTCCGCCGGCCGCATGATCTGAAATCGGCCTGCGAAAATTCCACTGGTATGTCGCACCGACATGCCAATCCAAACGCTGTGCGCGGACGTGATGAGTCCGCGGACCCGGACCGTTGAATCCGCCCCCAGCACGACCGGCGGGTTGTCGCCTCTGGACACTGTGAACCCCGTCGTATAGATGATTTTTCCCCCTTCGGTCGTGTACGGGACCGTACTGAGCATCGCCTCTTTCTGACCTGTTTGCGGTGACCACCTGCCGTGAGCACCGTATGGGCCGCGATGTAGTTGAGTCTGCCAGTGGCTGACGGAATCAGGCACCTGCACCAGTGTCATTTCACGATCAGGCGCCGCTGTCACTCGGTGCCTGGCCGGCACATCGACGGTACTTCCGTCGCTCAGCCGTTTCGCTCGCACGCTGCCTTCGCTGACGCTGAGCGTTGTGGCAAACGGACCGGCGTCGACATTGAACTGCGTCCCCAGAACTTCAAGTGTTGCTGTTCGGGTGTGGACCAGCATCGGTTTTTCCAGTGGCTGCGGCTGAACGCTGCCGGAAAAGTTTCCTTCCTTCAAATGCAGAATCTTCTGCCCATTATCTGAAAACGTGAGCATTGAGAGGCCGGAGATTGTGACGACCGATCCGTCACCGAACTCCAGCTCAACCCAGGAGTCGGGCGTCAGCCCTTCGACGGTGCCCCCGAACAATGCTGTGCCAATGCTCAGATCCCGAAAGATCGTCCCGCCGTCAAAAGTCCAAAGCTGCGCCCCGCTGACGCCGGTGATCCTGGCAATCTCCGGTTCAGCATACGGCCGCTGCAGGTACAGAGCTGTGCTCAGTGCTATGACCGCCACTGCTTCAATGGTCCAGCGCCAGATGGGCGATGTCCTGTTGGTTTTCGCCTCCGACTTCTTCTTGAGAACTGTGACGCCCTTGTTCGAGGGACCAAGTTTCGAGCGTACGTCGGAAACGAATGAATCTTCATCAATCTTTGACCCAACCGCCGCGACAAACAACGCGCTCTTTCGAAGCGCATCTTCAGATTGAGCCAGCAATTCGGCAGCTTCCAGCTGTGCTTGTAATTCCTGCTGACGCTCGGGGGAACGTTTCGACAGGTCGATCAGTTCCGCCAGTTCGTCCGATGAGAGCTTGTCGTCCAGCAGTCGGCTCAAAAGTTCTTCAAAGCGATCTTCGCCCATATCAAGCCCCTTCCAGTACACGAAGTTCCACACACTGCCGAATCTGTCGCCGGATTCTTACCAGCATCTGTCGCACGTTCGCCGCCGACAGCCCCAGAGCTCTGGCAAGTTCCGGCGCGGTGATTCCGTCCCGATAGCGACCTTGAACGACCTCCAGACTCGTCGGTCCAAGCTGGCCCATACATTCACGAATGGCGTCAATGGTCACCGGTTCCACTGGCACTTGTGCCTCGGCGTGCCGCTGCAGCAGGATCTCAGCCAGCTCCGTGTGCAGAATTCTCTGACGCCGGGCATCCTTGCGTAGTTCGTTCCGCACGATGTTGGCCGCAATTCCCCGAACCCATTTCCCGAAATCGCGTGTCTGATCGAATGCCGTCCATTCGCGGTAAGCGGTCAGGAAAGATTCCTGTGCAACATCATCGACCCAGTCGGGATCAACGCCCAGGGAACGCACGAATGCCCGCACTCGTACATGATGTTCAATCACCAGCGTTTCAAAGTGCAGTCGTTTTTCGTCGTCTGACTCGTTCATGTTCGGAATTGTCGCGGACCGATCCAGCTGTGACAGGAATCACGCCAAAGTCCGAGATGAATTCTGAATTCTCATGTTTTTAGCCAGAGTCGGGAATCGAAGTCCCCCGTCCTTGCGTCGTGCGGAACGGTGGCTGCCTGGACTTTGTCGCGCTGCCCGTTTCACATTGCTGGCGCTCGATCGCCCTCGTCGGCGTGTGGCCCGCGCCGGTGTCGGACGTTCGTGGCAGCGGTTTTGCACGAGGACGAAAACGATCACGACAGGTCTGACAGTGTGTGCATTTCGTGGCGAAACAGGATGAGGCACTCGGACAACCGCTACATACGGCCGAACAGCCCAATCTGAGTCCTGACTCCATTCGTACAGTCAGTTACAGAAGGAATGTTGTTGTTTGGGCAGCACTTTCGGTAGGCTATTGATTGCTGCCATTCGCGGAACCGGCTCATTTTTATGTGATTCTTGTCATCGTTCGATCGGTACGCGACAATATCAGGTACGAAGGCTGCTGGTGACGAATACCGGATCAGTCAGTCATCATACACGCTCCCCGTGTTATGTCCGGTGTTCATCCTTCGTTAGTGGGTTTCCTGAAAATTCGGCGACACAATTCGCAACAATGTGTCCAAGATTTCATGAAATCTCTGGTTATCTGTAGATGAATGATTCGGAAGCAAAAACTTCCTCACCACGTGATTGATAGTCAACGCGACTATTCAGTCCACGACGAGCATTCCACATTCCTTCAATCCCCATTGCCTGTGCATGTCAGATCCTCTGTTACTCCAATGCCGTCGAATCCTGACGACAACAGTGCTGATCGTTACTGCTGCGCATCCGTTGCTGGTTGACGCTCAGGAAACTCCAGCCACTGCTTCGTCTGCGACGACAACAATCGTCCCGGACGCGACGTTGCAGTTTTCGTTCGACGGAGCACCCTGGCGCGATGTTATACAGTGGCTCGCGGATTCGTCTGACCTGGCGCTGCATGTGGGTGGCCTTCCGACTGGCAGCTTTACCTATTCCGATCTGAACTCGTTTTCGCCCCAGGAGGCGATTGATCGAGTCAATCTGTTTCTGCTGCCTCAGGGGTTCAGCCTTGTTCGCAGCGGAAAACTGCTGTCGGTAATTAATCTCAGTGATCCACGAAGCATGCAGCAGTTGAATGCTCTGGCGAAACTTGTCACGGTGGAACAACTTGATCAGCTAAGCGACCATGACGTCGTGAAGTGCATTTTTCTGCTCGGCGAACTTGATGCCGAAGATGCCGTCGAAGAATTGACAGCCCTGAGTCTCATGACGCCGCCGGCCGTGTTCTCGAAGACAAATCAGTTGATGATCACCGATACCGCCGGCAACCTGAAAAGCGTCAGGACGATTCTGGCTGCCTTCAAACCTCATGCGCTGGACAACGGCACAGTGGTTAAAAGCTTCGCGTTGCAGCATGTCGATGCCGAGGATGTTCTGATCGTGGCCCGACCGCACCTGGGACTGGCGACTGGTGAGATGATTGGCATCGATGTCAGTCTGTCTGCCGACCTGCAGGGGAAGAATATTTTCGTTACAGGAATCGAAGACAAGGTCAAGCTGATTGAAGGACTGATCGAAGCGATCGACCAACCGACGAAGAGTCTGTCGTCGGCTGATGGCGAGGCAGTATTGCGGACCCACAGCGTTGAAGGAGGTAATGTCCAGCTGGTGTATGACGTCCTGCAGACATTGCTGGCGGACGAGACGGTACGGTTGTCGATGGATCAGACGGGTGGCAGCATCGTGGCTCTGGCGACTCCGGAAGTACAGGCGGAAATTGAGCAGACGGTCGCTCAGTTGCAGGCCTCCGAAGCGGAATTTGCAGTCATTCCTTTAAAGACGATCGATCCTTATCTGGCAGTCAGCCTGCTGGAAGAAATGCTGGATCTGGCCGACGCCAGACGCCGTGAGGACGCCGGCATGGAGGCGTTCACACGTCACGGCAATTCACGCGGCCTTGAGATCATGAAGAGCAACGTCAGCGTGGACGTACCAAGAATCGACGCTGATCCGGTCAACCGGCGGTTGTTCGTCCGCGCCAGGAAACATCAGATCGAACAAATCAAGAAGATCGTCGCTGAACTCGACACCAACAGCAGTGTTGGCAGCAGTGACGAGATTCGGATCCTGCCATTCCGAGGTAAGCAGGCGGAACAGATACTGACAACGGCGGCAAAGTTCTGGCGAGCGCCGAATCCGATCTTCTATTATCCTTCGCCTGAGATAACGCAACCGGAAAACACCGAGCGGGTTGTTAATGATGAGTCATTGAAAACGGAACCGGTCACATGGTCGCCGAATTCGGATGTTCCCAATGCACGATTGTTAACGAAACTCACCAACAGCCAGACACCAGCCATACGATGCCAGTTGACCCCTCGGGGCTTGCTGCTGCAGTGCGAAGACACGGAAGCACTCGACCAATTTGAACAACATCTGCGAACGATTGCTGGTCCCGGTGATTCGATGCCATCGCCACCTGTTGTGTTCTATCTTAAGTACACCAGGGTCGACGATGCGATTCGAATGCTGGCGGAATTACTTGACGGAGGCGAAGCCGCCGCAGACGGCGGTGACGGAGCATTGGTGAACGGATACGTATCAGCTTCGTCCAGCAGCTTCCTTGGCAGCATCGTGACGTCGCGGGATGGAACAATGACCATGATAGCCGGATCGATCACGATCGTGGCTGACTCGCGACTGAATCGGCTGATTGTTCAGGGGACAGCCCGCGATGTCGAACGCATCGAAACGTACCTGCAAATCGTCGACAAGGACAGCAGCATCACTTCGATTCAAACGTATGGTACGTCGCATGTGATCGAATTGATGTACTCCAGGGCCAGTGAAGTGGCCAAGGCAATACGCGAGGCCTACGAAGGGCGAGTTTCCGGTGGTGCGAAAGGAGCCGG
>JBDONA010000214.1:0-10150 GCA_039831575.1 Fuerstiella sp.
CCAGGACGCCGCGAGCGATCACGATGTCCGTCTGCGCCGCGCTACAAAACAGGTGCAGCAACCCAGCGTTCCGCCGCCAGTTTGAGAGCTTTGGAACCATCGGCAGCACGCAACTGTCGGATTCGCGCTCACGGATCCACCGGCGAGACTCAAAGAACCGACGTATCGACAGAAAGGACGCCACACGAACATCGACGCCATGAACATCGCGAAGTAGTTTCGCGACGTCAATAACCTGACTCTTGTAGATGCCCCCGGGGGAATCTTGCAATGTGAGAAACAACATTCTAAATCCGACTGAAATGCGTGGGCGAAGTGATGATGGCGTCAGGCACACTGCCTCCGTTGAAGTGGGGCCTCAGCTGACATCACATAGTTCCGGAAATCCGTATCAAGACGGCGGGTCCTCTTCAAATTTCTCAGGAGTCGATCGAAGACCCACAGACTGTGGCGCGAGACCATCTTGGGATGACAGATAAACTGAAAATAGTCGCGTTGACGGATTGTGTTCAAGTAGGTGCGCGACTTAGGCAATGTCAGCGATTCGACCGCCGCCATTTCTGCGGCCGGCGTCTTATGGGAATCAACGTGCGGATTAACCGACCGCCCCCTGCCGTACGACCTGACACCGCAGCGATGAAGTACGCGTGTCGTCATTCGATTAATCTGGCGCTGATGGTCCGAAAACGGGACCGTAGAGATTGGAAGTTCTGTGAAACCGCCGTGAGTGTCTTCCACCGCCGGGTCGTGTGTGAAGCAGTAGCACCGATCTGCCGGGGCATCCGGAAAATCGTATTGCTGGGCAGTGCTTGAACACGAAAATCCAGGCAGCACGGAAAAATCATATTGGATTCCGAACTGCTTAAAGAACGGAGCAAAATCCGCAAACGGCTGAAGCGACCAACCTCCGGCACGATAGGCATCTACCGGTTGATTGCCTACGAACTGTGCAACCTGCGCCACCGCGTCCGCAAACATGTCAAGTTTTTGCGGGCCGCTCAGCGAATGAAAACGGTAATGCTGCAGGTCATTCAGTTGCCATTGCGCCGATTCCGATTGATACTGAGCATCCAGCCAATGTGGGTGCAGGTGAGGAAACACGGAATGCCCGGCCTCGGCAATTTCGTTGAGCTGAAAACGGACGGCATCGTAGTCACGAGATGCGGCACGATCGTTGTTCGAAATTGTCGCCAGGGCTCGTAGCCAGGTCGTGTCCACGAAGAAAATTCCGGACGCATCGTTTGACGCAAGAATTCGCAAAATCTCCGCCGTCGGTGACACGACACATTGGTCGACGCGGCCGCTCCGCTGTCCCAGGAACAGTTCGTAGTCAAAAGTAATCAGTAATGTCAGTTCGCGCATGAATCCGGTCGTGCGTGAATCAAATAGTAGGCGGGAGTACTACGGAGAAAACGTTTAGCAATCGTGTTGGAAGTCCTCAGTATGACAGGCCTTAGAATTGTTGCTAATCGATTGCTGGACCGACCGTAAACAGACGTATGAATCAATCCTTCGATTGATACGACCCTTAACCTAAGTTCCGCCAGATAAGGACTGAACTGTTCCTTTGAGAGTTCCAGAGAATTAGGGCTGTCAGGTGACAGTTCACAAAAGCGTCGATAGTTGTCGCTCCTGATATTCGGGACAATCAGGAATAAATCCCCATGGGGGAAAATGATCTCGCGAATGCGTCGCAGCAGGTTTTCGGGGTCCGGAAGTAAGAACAGTGAGTTGATCAGACAAAAAACATCTACCTGTGTCTGTTCTACCAGTACATCCTGAATATCGGATTGAGAGAACGACAAGCAATCCTCACTTCCAAAACACTGCTTAGCCCGATCAACTGAATCTGAATCAAGGTCGTATCCAGCAACGACAGTGTTTGGAATTCTCGAGAGATGAAACGACGTTACACCGAAGCCACATGGAGCGTCAATCAACGTTCGATTCGCCGCTGAGGGAGGCAGCGCTCTGGCAATCGCCTGTGCAAATTCCGTCTGCGGAAAGCTGGAGCGAAACAGAAATTCTTTGAGTCGTGTTTTCACGTCCTAGATACCGAGGCAGTTGTCAGATCGATAGAACACCGTTGTGCACGCTTTAAACAGAAATCCGGCACCGCACCCCCAGAAGTCCAGTCGTTTAAAACCCTTCTCCGTCAGGACTGCAATCCCCGGCTGATATTCTTCGCGTTCTGAATCGTCCCAGATAATCACTCCATGGTCCGTCAGATACTCGACGGCATTCATGGCACATTCGGCACGGCGCCGGCCGTCCACAGCAATTATGTCATATCGCCTTTCCTGCTCTGACAAAGCAGTAACATAACTTTCGTCATCCAGACTACGCTGAAGCAATGTCACGTTGTTGTTCACCTGTTGCTGCAGTTGCCCGAACCAGTCAGTGTCATGCTCAACGGTGGTCACCGAAGCACAATTATTCATCAGATAGAGAGTGCTGGCACCGCCACCGAACTCGAATATCTGCAGATCCGGTCGAATGCGTGGCAACAGGAAGTTATTAAACGGATATGTAAACCACGGTACCGGGCTTCCATCGCAATCAAGCGACTGTTTACGACGCGCCGACTCGAACCATCCTTCATCCAACAGAAATCCGGAGAACCGAAGTGACAACAAGTGATGCACTGTGCGGGGGGACCGCAATAGCTGGATGGCTTTGGAAACTTTGCAGCTAATCAAGTCAGTCTTCCTTCATTTCCGCATGTAGACATTGTCAGCATGGCAAACCATCAGAAATACATACTTCGGCGGATTCTTCAGGACGGCTGTGAGGTGGCGATACGTCCGGAAGCGATTCACCAAACAGCCGTGCAACTTCCTCAATAATTCGCTCAGCAGAACGGCCATCATCGAAGTACACCTGTTCTGCAATGACGGCCCTGCGACCGGCTTTCTTCCGTTCTGGATGAATGTTGCCTTCCCGCAGAGCAACAGCAAGTTCGTCAAACGTCTGAACGTAGTGAGAAGCGTCGTGCTTCATGATGTGTTGGTAGTGATCAGAGAAAAAGTACTTCTTGAAGAGCTCGTTCGTATCGCGACTTTCACGTGAATCGACAGCCAGGTGAATCACTGGCGTGTCATAATACATAGCCTCAATAGCTGCAGTACTGGCGCCCGTCAGCACAATATCTGAGGTCGCCAGCAGTTCGCTCATTGACCGAAAGTCGGCAACTTCGTCGACGATCAATTCTGATTTCGTCACATTGTCATTGTCCAGCACACGGGCGAAACGTTCATCAAATGTTGTGTCACCGGGATAGGGACGAATAACAATTCGGTATTTGGGCATCCAATCAAAATTCTGCCCGAGGATCCACTCAACAATGCGTGGTTCGTAACAACCATGACGGGCATTGTAGGCGGGCAGAAACAGCAGCTTTTCGTTGTCTTCAAGCTGCAGGCCACAGCGAATCGCCCGCCGATCGAACGACTTCCCGTGGTACAATGAATCAAACTGAAGTGCACCAATGATTCCGACTTTCGCCAGATCAACTCCGTGGACGCCTTGAATTTCCTCCCGCTGAACTTCATTCCACACAAGGAACTTATGAATCGCCGGTGAGTCAATAACTCGTCCTCTATGGGTCAGATGATCCCAACTGGAATTGATGCAAATCACGGGAATGCCGTGACGTTCGCAGTACTGAATCGCGTTTTGTCCAAGAAGATCCTGCATGTCAGTCAGCAGCACCAAATCTGGCTTGTACGCCGAACTGAAGTCTGACGGCAGATGTCGGTAGATCCAGTCCAGAAAATTGAAGCAGGCACGGCTTTCGGGAAACGGAAAGCCGTGCCACGCATTGTACGCGTCCCATCGCCCGACATCAGGATCACGGCAGTGTTCCCGGCGAGCCAGGTGTTTCCTGAATCCCTGAATTTCGCCAAAGCGATGATAGAGTTGCCGCGTCAGAGAGTATTTGAGCCCATTGATGTGGCCTTCCCACCGAGATGAACGCCGCAGACAGTCGTCAACACCAACGTCGTAACCGCTTGCTCGCAGCTTATCCGCGAGACACGAAGATTTCAGATTTCGCTTTGCGAATCCGAATGAACTCAGAATTGACACCTTCTTCTTCATTGAAGCGATCCGCTTAGAGCATGAGGCATCAAGACCTCAGCTAACTGCCAGTCGGATTCATCATCGATGTCAAAGCTCAGGCTTGTCGGCATGACATAAGGGATTATTCGACCGCCAAAAATGTAGTCTGTGATCCGCGAAACACGTGTGATATACACAGCAGCTCCGTTTCTTGCATACAGGTTCTGCACTTTGTCCTGACGTCGCAGCGCTCCCACCTGGTTAAGGTAGGGAACAATCGCGTCTCCATCCGACTTCATTAATGACTCCGGACACATGTTGTGCGGAACTCTCACGACGCTGACCAGGCTGTCTGCGTGTGGCTGTCTGTCAAACAGTTCCAGCGACTCGTTGATGTGCCTGGTTTGTCGCAGGGGCGACGTTGGTTGCAGGGTGACAACACAATCAAAGTTTTCGCCCTGAGCCCGCAACGCATGCTGCAGGACAGGCAACGTCGGTGTATCGTCTGCTGCCAGCTCCGGCGGACGTTCCACAACGTCACATCCGCACTGGCGCGCAACACGGCAGACTTCTTCGTCCTCACTGGAAACGACCACGTGAGTGAGGTTTGATGCACGTGCAACGTCGATCGTATACTGAATCAACGGTTTACCACACAACTCGCGGACGTTCTTGCGAGGAATCCCCTTGCTGCCGCCCCGCGCCGGAATCACTCCTAGACTACGCATCTGTTATTCAGGTCACTCACACAAAACACTACACGGCCAGACAGAAACAACCATCGCTCGCAGACAAAATGGGACGATGACGACGCCCTTCGCATCAGTAGGTAATTCGCTTCTGAATCGGCGGGTCGACCGTTGCCAGTACATCGGCAATACTGCAACCAGCGGATCCGCTGCCGTAGAGCGCGTCTGATGGATACTTGCCGTGTTCCAGCTGCGTCCGTATGCCCGCCAGTATTTCCTCGCCGTTGTAATCTGCGTCTATTACGTTTCGGGCTCTCTGTCGCGCGCTTTGACGGGTCCCGATGTTGACCACAGGAGTCCCCACAAATGCTCCTTCGCGAATCCCGGAGCTGCTGTTTCCGATAAGGCATGCCGTCGTATTCATCAGATGAATATAAATCGACGTCGGAACATTCTTCATGACAAACAGCCAGTCAGGTCGATGCCGCTCGCGGAACGTTCTTATGCCTTTGGAGATGTCGTCACTGCCGGCGTCGGCGTTTGGCCACAACATCAGAGTTGGCATTAATAGTTCGGCAAGGGCATGAAGAGTCGCTTCGATCTGTTGGCGACCGTTGCCGTATTCCGTCGTCACGGGGTGTTGCGACACCAGCACATACGGTTGTGAGAAGTCGATCATATTGCCCACACCACGAAAACCCGCGGTCTCCTGGTTCAGGATGGCTTCCGAGTCCTTGGTCAGCTCTTCCGCCACCAAATCGATCCTTGGGCAACCGACGTTAAACACGAAGCGTTCATCTTCGCCCAGTCTGACAACACGATCAGCCGCATCCTTGTTCGCTGGAAAATGAACATGGGCAAATTTTGTGATAGCATGACGAATGCTCTCGTCGATCGTCCCCGTAACCTCCCCACCCATCGTATGAACAACTCTGATGTTCATGTAAGCAGCAGCAATGGTCACAGCCATCATTTCGAAGCGATCACCAACAATCACCACGTAGTCCGGACACAGATTGGCAAAGATGCTGGACATTTCGATAGTCCCGAGCCCGGTCGACTGTGCCATTGTTGTCGGTGTTTCACCTTCAACAATGTTGTGAAAACGACTGTCGATGGTGAAGCCATCGGCTTCAATCAGACGAGCAACATCACCGAACCGGTCGAGCACTGCCGACGCTCCCACCACGACCTGCAGGTTCAGTCTGGCATGTTCATCTACCGCGCGCATCACAGCCTTGATACTGCTGTAATTCGCGCGACTGCCAACAAACACGCAGATTTTTTTCTTTGCGTCAATCAACGATGTCTTCCCACTGAATGCTTGCATCAGACTCGACGTCGCGAGTCAGATGCCTACCGAGGACTTTTTTAAAGTTTGATGCTGGTATCCCGTCCATGGGCTTTTTATAGGCAAGATGTTCGGGGGCCAGCACTGTCCCGGAACTCAGATCGCCAGCAGCACAAATTGTCTTTTCAAAGGTATGTTTCATGCCCCGCAGCGAAGCCGCTTTTTCGTCCTTATCCACGACCGAAACCAAGGCTGCTTCAGCTGCCCGAATCCCCTGTACCAAAGCCTTGAACTCAGCAGGCTCTGTTGAGTTCGCCGCATCGGACCCATACATCTGGCTGGATAGAACAAAGTGTTTTTCGATCAGGCATGCGCCCAGCGTGACCGCCGCGATGGGAACGGCCATGCCGAGCGTATGGTCTGAAAACCCGACTGCAAGAGAGTAACGATCTGCCATTTTCAGCATAAGATTGATGCCGGACTGATCAGGACTGCAGGGATAGTCCGACGTACATTGCAAGACAATGATCTCTGCGGCTCCTGCACCTTTCAGCGTTTCCACTGCTCGGTCAAGTTCTTCCCAGGTACTCATGCCGCTGGACAACAGGATTGGTTTTCCGGTCGCCGCCAGACGTAGAAGCAACGGCAGATTTGTGACCTCACCTGAGGGCACCTTATGAAACGCGACCCCCACATCCTCCAGAAGATCAACAGCTTCCAGCGAAAAAGCCGACGACGTAAAGACTACGCCGACATCCTCGGTCGCAAAACGATTCAATTCCTTCCACTCGGTCAGCGTGAGCGCCGTACGTTCAAAGTACTCTTTGCGCGACTCATCACGAAAGTACGGTGGATTCGGGGCGTAGATGCGACTCTCCGCGTCAAATATGTGAGTCTGCAGTTTTACACAATCCACGCCGCACTCGGCAGCGGATGTAATAAAGCGCTTGGCGAGCCCCAAAGATCCCTCATGTGAGTTTCCGATTTCCGCGATGATGAAGGATCGGTTCGGAGAGAGTGAAAGTTTTTTCAACGGTTGTACCAGATTCAGGCTTTGATTTGTGAAAGGTCAGACTGACGACGTCAGGTACTCGGCGCGTGAATTGCCGAGCGAAAAACGAAGCCACCAGCAATCCGCTGCGACTTCTGGTACCAGACATAAATATCTGGCAACGGGGCCAAAACAACCTGCGAGACGCTAAATCCTGCTCAGAACAAACAAAGACTTGTGACAAAAGTAGCCGTTTGAAGGCGCCAGGCGGTGTATCAACTTCGCCAGAACACGACTCCGCGGATACGACTTCTGGAAGGCAACGGTCTCCATGACATCGAAGTCTCGCAGCAGTTTCCGATGCGTCGCTCGTGTGAAGAATGTGATATGGTTGTTGGTGTCGGTAAACGAATGAACATCCCCATTTAACAGAAAGCGAATTCGGGAAGGAAGGTCCCAGCTTGTTGGGTGACTCAACAACAGCCGCCCCCCCTTCTTCAACACCCGACGACACTCGCTGATGTAGTTCCAGGGATTCTCAAGGTGTTCCAGCACCTGAATCGAAGTGATCAGATCCACGGACTCATCGTCAAATGGAAGCGATTCAAACGACAGGTTGCAGGGCTCAAAATGAAAGCGATCTTTCAACACAGGGTGCCTAAAATCGTCGACATCCACGCCAGTGATGTTGGTAAACCTCAGGTCCAGCAAAAATGATTCCAGTTCACCGTTTCCGATGCCGGTCCCCACTATCACCGCATCTCTCGGAACCCCCTCGAAATACCGTTCGCAGAACGATTTCAAGTATCTGTCGAATGCACTTGCTCCCTTGTACAGATTGGGGGCTCTCTCCACTGACATCGTGTTGGCAGTCATTGCTCTTCTTCCGTCCGGCTTTTGGCTCGAATTTCTGACACCTGAATCAGAACACAGGCCTCTGATCGTGGTCACGCGACATTCGTGACGCCTTCGTCGTGATTTCAAAGACTCTGAAGTTCCACCATGCGGCGAAAACGCGAACCCGTAGTCTGATTCAGTTCACTATACGGCCCTTGCTCAATAACTGATCCCTCATCCAAAACATAAATGTAGTCAGCGTTTCGGATTGTTGAGAGACGGTGCGCAATGACGACAACGGTCATCTGACCGCGAAGGGCATCGATACTGGCTTGAATCGCGCGTTCCGACTCACCATCCAGAGAACTCGTGGCTTCGTCCAGAATCAGCAGGTTCGGTTGCCTGTACAATTCTCTGGCAATAAACAGCCGTTGACACTGCCCTCCGGACAGACGCACGCCACGGTCGCCCACAACCGTTCCGTATCCCTCGGGAAGCGATTCGATAAACTGCGTAGCATACGCCTGCTCCGCCGCCTCATGAACTCGCCGTCGACACTCTGGATTTGAGTCGTACTGACACTGATCGAAACAGATGTTCGCGGCGATGGTGTCGTCAAATACCACCGTCTGTTGGCACACATATCCGATCTGTTTGCGCCAACTACTGGGGTCGATTTCATTGGTGTCTCGACCATCGATAAGTATCCGACCTTCGTTTGGCCGCAGCAGAAGTGTCAGAAGATCGGCAAGCGTGGACTTCCCGGCTCCCGAATGTCCGATAAATGCAATCGTGTGCTTGTAGGGAACAGAAATATTAATCGCCTTCAACACTGGCGCCGCTGTCGATTCGTAACGGAACAGCACATCCTGGAACTCGATTCCGCCTCGAAAGGCGTTTAGCCGGTGCTCGCCGCATCGCTCCTGATGTTCATCAACAAAAACCAATTCCTCAAGCACTGCCTCTACCGCACCTGTCTGCTCCTGAGTCTTCTGCCAGCTTCGCTGAACTGCCATCAGGGACTTCGTAGCTCGATCAAGAAGAATCAACGTTACCAGAATTGCCCCCACCGGTTGATCAAAGAAATGAATCTGAACAGCAATCAGCAGCAGTACCGTAATTACGGAAAATGGCTCCAGAACTGATTCAGTGAATGCACTGGCGACATTGGTGCGAACGTGACACTGGTAATGCTCGCCGAAGTCCTGTTCAAGCCGCTGCAGCTGCTCGTCACACCGAGCCGTTGCCGTCAGGTACTTCAGAGCATGTATCACCTGAACGAGCCGTCCGTTCAAGCGAGACTGCACGACGGTATTGGTGCGGGACAGCCGCCGAACGTATTTCATCAACAGTCTGGTGAATACCATGAACACGATACCCGCAGCACTTGCGAACAGTGCAAACTTCCAGTGAGCCATGGCCGCTATCGTGAAGTAGATAACGGCAGCTGCCATCTGGACGGAAGTCTGACATATCGTGACAAACGACCGTGTGAATCCCGTCGCCTGTTCATTGACGAGGTTTACGTAGTGGCCTGTGTTGCGACTGGCGAATGCCGGAAACGACAGATTGGTAAAAGCAACTGTAAGTTTCGTTCTCAAGCGTTGAACGAGTCGGGCATACATGATGCCCTGAAGCCCGATCGTCAGGAAGCGAAGGCCCGCCTTCATGAGAAAGGCGAATGCAATCAACGCTAACAGAGCCAGCGGAGTTGCCGGCAATGGTAACCACGCCAGCATCCGACTGATGAGTCCACCACTTTCGCCGCCGAGTCCGGTGCTCTGGTCCAGTGCCGAAAACAGAGGCATCAGCAATGCAATGCCAAGTCCCTCCGACAAGGTGGCCAGTGGCATGAGCACCAGTAGGAAGTAGCACCGTCTTCCGAGTAATTGCCGACACAGTCTTAGTGCCGCAATCAAACTATAGGTTGGTGATTTACCGGACAAGGTTGTTGAGTTTGGCGGTCGCGAGTTGACAGACAAATGCTTGGAGAACTTCGTTAAGTACGTGAGCAAATGCTCTGGTGGAGCATATTCGTTGGAATGTCGGCTCCGCCGAAAAACGTGCGCAGCACCTCATACTCTTGAAGCTGTCTGACGATGGTCTGCGCGGACTCCGTCCTCCTGGGTGACACAAATCTCTGAGAAACGTCGGCACCGCAAGAGGCACGGTCAGGCAAAAACTGCCTGAATCCCCTACTGGGCACGGAGGCTATCGCATTTTCGCGATTTGATGCTAGACCGAATTCTGGCGGAATCTGCGACGCGATCAGTCGGTCTTGAC
>JBDONA010000864.1:0-2342 GCA_039831575.1 Fuerstiella sp.
AGAGAAAAACCTCCAAACTCTGTCGAGTTCGGCTACGGAATAACCCCTGTTCCTGGACTTGACCACGCAGTAGAGCAGTTTGCCAATCGACGGAGCCAGTTCTGGCTCGTGGGAGCAGCCGTTCTGCTATTGAAACACGTCAACCGCGGCCACGAGTCAGCGAAATTCACAGTCGTCTTCCTGGGCTTGCTTCACTGCTCAGTCCAGCCCCGACCATCCACGAGACGGACACCACAATCCCGGTCCGCACGCCAGGCCCGTCGTTGCACATGCTGGCTTCGTTGACAGTCACATCGATTCCGCTGACACTTGACAGCACGGTTGGCCGATTCGGATAACATCGTGTTTCGCCTTTAGAGCCGTTTAGTTATTCTCGTGAACCGTTCTGGCTCGTGGGTCTGCCGTTTTCTCAGGCTGGAATGCGTCTGTCGCGGCCACAGGTCAGCGCAATACGCCGCAGAAGAAATTGCCGTACCGGGAGGGTTTGTCGTTCGTGAGTGACAAAAATCTACGAAAACCAATTGTTGTGATCTTCACCGTTGGTGTGTTGCTGACGTTTCTGTTTCAGCTTCACCGGCGACAGACGCTGGGTAACACGTTCGACGCGGGCAGCAACGTCCTTGTCGACACCAACAGCGTGTTTGCAAAACCACGACTGCAGCAACGCGTGGACCGCATTCGCCACGAAATCACAGCGTTGTTCCGCCAGAAACGGTTTGCTGCTGCGGAAAAACGATGTGCGGTGCTGGTTCAGCTGGTGCCGGAAGATCCAACGGGACATTACAACCTTGCGTGTGCCCAGGCCATGCAGGACCACCTGGACGCAGCGATGGCTTCGCTGCGGCGTTCTGTCGACAAAGGTCTGCGAAGTCCGCAACACTTGAATGAAGATTCCGACCTTCAGAGTCTTCGCCTGCGCGATGACTGGCAGGAACTGATCAACGCAGCGCAGCAACCGTTCGAGCCGGAATTGAAACAGACCACCATATCGCCTCGTGAAATCCGCGACGGCATGGCGATGATCGCCGAGTCCAATACCGGGTGGGATCCCAGGTCACGTCGGCTGCTGACGTTGTTTCATGATGCACGCAAGCCCGCTGATGCAGGCGTGATCGCCACAGGAAGTGACGAGGCCAGCACACTGTTGCGGCAGTGGTACAAGCAGAAATCGGCGGCAGGGCATGTCGGCGTGCTGTACGACAATCATGACAACGATCATTCCCTGCTGGACCGCAAGCGGTATCCTCAGCTTGCCGGGACCCGGTATGCGGCCGCCGCCCGACAGCACAACGTGCACAACGGACTGCAGTGCCTGTTTCAGTTCAATGGTATTGTGCTGGGCAACTCCTCAACGGCTATGGTCTCCGGCCCGTTTTGGAGAAGTCAGCCTCGTCTGGCCTATTGTGATCGTCAGGCGACCACGATTCTGGCAGGCCAGTACTTCAGCAATCACGTCTATTTCTATCCAGAGCATCGAGACTACGATCCCGGAAAAAACGGCGTGGGCGGCTATGGAGATGTTTACGCAGCCAACACGCCGTACGTTGTTATTTCCCAGGGATCGTCGGGGACGGACCGCGTCTTTATGGATGCATTTGCTGCGACTCTGGCAGCGTTTGGAACCGAAGTTCGCCAGACACTGGAGCGGAGATCTGCGTTGATGCCATGTCTGCAGATGATTTTCCGTTCCAGCAATCGTCAGGTCCGCACTCCAGCCGACTATCTGACCGGCATCGCTCACCCGCCGGTCTTTTCAGGCGACCAGGTCAATAAACTGAAAATGGTGAAGATGGCCCACAACCTGCGACCGGAATCACTGTCGCCCGTCGCCATCCTGGAAGTGATTGAGGAAGATCAGTTTCAGGTCGGCACGGACTATTTTGACGCTGGTCCACGTGAAAAGCTGTTTACGACTCCCGCGGCCATTGCCCGGGTGTGCCGGGGTGTTCAGCAAAAATATCACATGACCGTGTCGGCACAAAAAAGTTTTGACATCAACCAGCAGCCGCTGAATTGGCGTTGGGTCGTGCTGCAGGGCAATGCGGAGCTGGTCAAGATTCAACCCCAGGACGAACGGTCGTCCGTCGTTTCGATTTCTGTGAAACATCACCCGCGACAACCGATTCGCTCCGGCTCGAAGATGGAATCGGCACGTGTTGATATCGGTGTTTTCGCGAACAATGGGTCGCACTATTCCGCTCCAGCGATTATCTCGTTTTGGTGGCCAACGAATGGCACTCGAAAATACAGCGACGACGGTCGTATCCTGTCGGTGGAGTATAAGACGCAGAAAGACGGCGGGGCGTACACGGATCCAATGCTCGTGACAGGTCGAAACTGGA
>JBDONA010000651.1:0-10108 GCA_039831575.1 Fuerstiella sp.
CGGCCCATGATCGTGTGCCACACTCCCGTGCGGTTCGTCCAGTGCCCCGTCAGAAAGGCACAGCGAGTCGGCGAACACGTCGGCGCAACGTGGTAATCCGTCAGTCGCACGGATTCCGAGTGCAGGTGGTCAATCTGTGGCGTCTTCAGGACCGGATTGCCGTGGCAGGAAAGATCGCCGTAGCCCTGGTCGTCGGTAATGACGATGACAACGTTCGGTTTGCTGGCCGCTGCAACTGCCGGGAAAAGCAGCAGCAAAGCGACCATGGATCGCAGAATACGTGAAATCGAGGGCATCGAACGAAGCTCCACTGATGAGGAATATGGCAAGGTTTGAAATGGCAATATCGGGCAACACGATATCACGTCAGAATCTTCAGGCAATACAAGGCGTTCAATTGTTGGGGCTTCATGAAAAGATGCTGATTTGCCCTGCGATACGCAACGTTCGCGCCCATCATTCCCAATGGTCGAAACTCCAGCCCCTGGCGGTTATGATGTTCCGCTGGCTGTACAACTTGATCGCTCCTCACTGACCCATTGGTATTTGCACAAATCCGACGATCGAAGTGTCTCCCGGCAATTCGGTGCACATGATTACTCTCCCGCTGGCGGGAGAGTCGGGCGATCAGGCCCGGAGCGGGTCATTGAGCGCCAACCGTCGATTCGCCCTCCCCGGCCGATCCTCCCGTAAAGAAGGGAGGGTAAAGTTGTAGAGATACTAATATCCCTGACCCTCCAATTGCTGTCTGACCACCGATGCGAATCCAGGTGAAACGAGAAGATCTGAAGCCCGGCGAAGTTCTGTGCCAGCACTGTACTGGTAAGTGCTGTCGCTACTTCGCCCTACCGATGGAAACGCCGAAGATCTGGGACGACTACGACCATATTCGCTGGTACATGATGCACGGTTCGGTCAGCGTATTTGTTGACGATGGCAACTGGTACGTCATGGTTCATGCGGATTGCCAGCACCTGCAGCCGGACAACATGTGTGGCGCATATGATACGCGGCCCGGGATCTGTCGGACCTATACCACGGACGATTGTGAATATGACAACGACGCGTCTTACGATCACCTGTTCGAAACGCCGGAACAGATCTGGGAGTTCGCTCACGCGGTGCTGCCGCCGAAACCCCGTCGGACGGCCAGTGATCCGGTGAGTCTGCCGGTCATCGCCGGGTAAGTTCTCGATGAAGATTGCCATCATTTTGAGGATCAATTAGCCCCGCAAAACCCCGCAAAATCCCGTCATTCTCGCGTTCACGGGCCTATTGGGCCCCACCTTCTGAACATTGCAGGGGACAGTTAGAGGGGACAAACCAACACAATCAACAGCTCGCTTCGGCGGGCTGTTTTCGTTTCCGGAATGTGCCAAACAGACGCCGAATCAAAAAGGGCGTCAAGAGCTAAATCGCCATTATTCGCCACGAATCGCCACGCAATCGCACGCAGTCGCACGATTCGCCATTCTGCCCGGAACCTCCAAAAACCACGTGTATGTTTCTCCTGTTCGAAATGAGGAAAGCAAACATGACACGACCAAAGAAGAAAACAAAACCCGACATGAGTGACTGGTTAACAACTGGTCAATTCGGGCTGATTGTAGGACGCACAGGCAAGACTGTCCGGGCATGGATCGAGCAAGGATGCATTCCGGCAGCGTGTGTGCGGCGCGAGAACGGGCACTACCGAATCCGGCGACTGGCTCAACACTGTCTCGGCTCTGACGACTAGTCGCCTCTACAGTCAGCACTACAGTGGCCACTGTAGAGGGGGGGCACACCTAACGTAACTAAACGTAACGTAACTAAACCAAAGGGAGGAGAGGCTGGCGCCTCTGTGCCCCCGCCGCCTTTCGATGTAATTGTTGCGGCTTTCAACGAGACCTTCGGACTCAACTGCCGGCTCACAGACGCCCGCAGGACACAGCTCAACGCTCGCTGGAGGGACGAGCACTGGCGAGACAACTGGATGGTCGCGTTAGCTCGTGCAGGTCCGTCAGCGTTCCTCAGAGGAGCTAACGATCGCGGATGGGTGATCGACCTCGAATTCTTTCTGCGGCCGGACACAGTGACGAAAATCCTGGAGGGGAAATATGACAATCGACGATCGGGCACCACAGCAACTCACTCCGAGGCACGACCCGAACAGGCCAACGCCGACGTGTTCAGCGAGTTCCGAGCCGCTGCTGCTGCCCAGCGCAGTGCAGGCGACGGAGACTCTGCTGCCTGCATTGGAACGACTGTGCTCGATGAAGCAACGAGTGATGCTGACTCGGCACCAGACCGAAACATGGCTGGCGGTGTTGTCGCAATTTCCGGTGACGGCGGTGAATCGGGCCGTGCTGAAGCTTGGGTTGTCGAGTGATCCGTTTCCGGATCTGGGGAAGATCGTGATTGAGTGTCAGCGAGTAACGTCGACGGGGAACTATGCTCCCGGGCGTGATCCGGAGGTGGTCAGTAATTCGACGTTGACCAGCGTTGCGAGAGCGCTGCAGCTGAAAGTCTGAGATGGGCGGAGATTGAATTGAGTTGAAATACGGTGGTTTGATGGCTCAACCGTAAAACGTCTGAGTTAATGCGAGGATTAGCGACGGTACTGATGAACGTCGCAGCGTCGTTACGCGAATTCGGACTGGTGACGAACAACACACATACTCAGTTGTCGTCTTCGGGAGAACCCATGTTCTCGACGACTTCCGGTTCGATCTTCTCCTCGGCCAAGTACAGCGTGAACACCTGCTCCTGCCAAGCGACCAACAATCGTTCCAGATCGAACTCAGGCAGTTCGAGAAAATCGCCCGTGGGCTTGAACGCGCCGCAGGTAATCAAAACGTGAATGTGTGGATGCCAATGCAGGAGCTCGCCGTGAGTCTGTATCGCCGCGATCATCCCGGGAACGACATCGTCGCGGCCAAGCAGGCGTCTGGCTTCGGACTTAAGGCACGTCCAGGCACACGAAGCGAGTTTACGTAGCAGCTTGCGATCGAAGCGGGCATGCAGCCGAAGACGCTTCGGGATAGTGAAAACGACTTGGCGATGCGGCACCGGCAAACAAACCTGATCGGCAACAACCCACAGTGTCGCAATATCTTCTCGATCACTTCGCTCTGCGGTGGCTTAATGAAAGCCACAACCTTCATCTGACCACCACACTGCGGACAGATCAGTGGATCCGCTTCGTAGATCCGCTTGATCAACATCGCCCACGTGGAGTTACTGCGAGGCGGTGCCGCGTCCTCGCTTGATGACTCACCTGCGGCGGCAGATGCCAGAATCTCCGCCTTCTTGCGGACGCCGCGAGACTTGTTCGAGTACCAACCGTAGTAGCGAGTCAGATGGGAACCCTTGTCAGGAATATGCTGCGTGAACTCTGCCAGGCAGTCGAGCACCGGGAGAATCTACCGCTCGTTTACTTTTCACGGAGTGAGAAGCGACGATCTCATTGCCGTACGAGCAGCTCTTTCACGACCTTTCCGTGAACATCTGTCAGTCGGTAATCGCGGCCTTGGTGACGGAACGTGAGACGCTCGTGATCGATACCCAGCTGGTGCATGAGGGTCGCGTGCAGGTCGTGAACGGGGACTTCATCGCGGACGACGGTGTAGCAATAGTCATCGGTCTCGCCATGAATCAGACCGGGTTGGAAGCCGCCGCCGGCGACCAGCGTGGTAAAACAGTTCGCGTGATGGTCGCGGCCGTAGGAGTCCTTCACCTTGCCGGTTTGGCTGAAGGTTGTGCGGCCAAACTCGCCACCCCAGACCACGATCGTGTCGTCGAGCAGGCCGCGCTGTTTGAGATCGAGGATGAGCCCCGCCGTGGCGCGATCGGTTTCCTTGCAGCGTTTCGGTAAATGCGCGGGCAAATTGAAATGGTGGTCCCAGCCGGAATGGTAGAGCTGAATAAAGCGGACGTCACGTTCCGCCAGCCGACGGGCCATCAGACAATTGAACGCATACGTTCCCGGCTGGCGTGCGTCGTCGCCGTAAAGTTTGTAAGTCGACTCCGGCTCATCCGACAGATCGGACAGCTGAGGGACAGAAGTTTGCATCCGAAACGCCATCTCGTATTGCGCAATGCGGGCCGCCACTTCGGGATTGCCACTTCGCGCGAGTTCCTGCTCGTTCATCTGATTGATGACGTCGAGAATCTTGCGTTGGTCGGTAATCGGTTTCTCGGCCGGGTCCTTCAAGTACAACACCGGCTCATCGCCCGAACGCAAACGCACCCCGGCGTAGCGTGCCGAGAGAAATCCACTTCCCCAAAGTCGGTTATTCAGCGGCTGCATGTTTCCTAAATCGCCGCGCGACACCAACACCACAAAGTCTGGCAAATCGCGATTCATCGTGCCCAGGCCGTAGCTCAGCCAGGAGCCGATCGACGGTCGCCCGGGCAAGTTGTGGCCGGTCTGCATGAACGTCAACGCCGGGTCGTGGTTGACCGGCGTGGTGCTCACGCTGCGAATGGTGCAGACTTCGTCGACAATGCCGCTGATGTGCGGTAGCAATTCGCTAACCCACGCACCGTTTGCGCCATGCTGGGCGAACTTGTACTTCGTGTCGATCACCGGATGCAATTTGTGCTTGTTCGTGAAACCCGTTAAACGTCCTGCCTGTTCGACGAACTTAAAAATGTCCTGCCCATGGTGCTTTTTCAGCATCGGCTTGTAATCAAACAGATCGACCTGCGATGGTCCGCCGGATTGAAACAAGTAGATCACTCGTTTGGCTTGCGGTTCATGGTGTGTGCGACGCGCCGTCTCGTCGGCTTGCAGATGGGTGACTGCCATTCCGCCCAACCCCGCGGCGCCGAGCTTGAGGAAACTGCGGCGATCGATGTCGGCCAAAGTCGATTTCAGGTCAGACATCAAGGAATCACTTTCGCGTAATGGTTTCGCTCAGATTGAAAATGGCAAGACAAACATCCGCCAGGGCCGCAATCTGCGCGCGATCGAGTTGCGCATCGGTCGGCGATTTGCCCACACTAAGGAGCTTCTCCGCCGCTGGCGGATTTGACTGATAATGCGCCAACCGCTGGCGATACAGCCCGTCGAGCAGCGCCACCTCTCGCTTGGTCCCTGTGCGGGAAAGTACTCTGCGAAGTGCTGCCGCAGCGAACGTCGTGTCTTTCCTCGCAGCTGCTTTGAGAACCAATTCCGCCAGCTTGCGCGCCGCTTCAATGTAGGTTGGGTCGTGCAGCAGCGCCAGCGCTTGCAGCGGCGTATTGGTGGTCGAACGCAGCACGTTGCACACATCGCGATTGGGCGCATCGAACACTGCCATCGCCGGGTGCATCGCGGCGCGACGCCAGTATGTATACATGCTCTTTCGATACAGCGACTCACCTGTGTCCTGCTTGTATACTTCCGCATGACTGGCCGGCGCGTTGAGGTCCTCCCAGATGCCAGACGGCTGATACGGTTTGACACTAGGCCCGCCGACCTTGTGCGTCAGCAACCCGCTGACGGCGAGCGCCTGATCTCGAATCATTTCGGCTGGCAAGCGAAACGACGGGCCGCGTGCTAACAGACGATTTTCCGAATCTTCCAGGTTGGGGCGATGTTTGGACGACTGGCGATAGGTTTCCGAGAGCACGATGGTGCGGATCAAGTGGTGCATATCCCAGTCGTTGTCGCGAAAGTTGTAGGCCAGCCAGTCGAGCAACTGCGGGTAGCGTGGCGATTCTCCCTGGATGCCGAAATTGTCCACCGTTTTCACCAGGCCAACGCCGAACAGCTGCTGCCAAACTCGGTTGACCGTCACCCGGGCCAACAGCGGGTTTTCTGAGTCGGTCAGCCAGTTCGCTAAACCAAGCCGATTGCGAGGTCGTTCGCCAAACCGGGGCAGGGCAGTCGGCGTGTCGGGCTGCACGGGTTCGCCGACGTGGTCGAACTGCCCCCCAACGAGCACGAACGTTTTTCGCGGCTTCTCTTGCATGATCATAACGTGCCCACCGTCGACGGCGATCGCGGGTTGAATTGGCTTTCCCTTTTTTCCGACGCCGCCTTCTGCGTTGCTGTTAAAGAACGCATACAGCGAGTAATACTCTTTCGTCGAAATCGGATCGTACTTGTGATCGTGGCAGCGACAGCACTCGAACGTCAGGCCCAGAAACAGCGTGCCGGCGGTCGTCGTCTTATCGTTGACGTACATCACGCGATACTCTTCGTCGATGACCCCACCTTCGATGGTGAAGCCGTGGTTACGGTTGAAGCCAGTTGCGATTTTTTGATCCTGCGTGGCATCCGGTAGCAAGTCGCCGGCCAACTGCTGGGTCACGAATTGATCGAACGGCATGTTGTTCGCGTAAGCACGAATCACCCAATCGCGCCACGGCCACATCGTGCGCGCGTTGTCGAACTGATAGCCGTTGCTGTCGGCATAGCGCGCGTAGTCAAGCCAAATCGCCGCCATCCGCTCGGCGTAGTCGTCGCTCCCCAGTAGCCGATCGACTACTTTTTCGTACGCGTCGGGCGAATGGTCCTGGAGAAACGCATCCCGTTCGGCAAGCGTCGGTGGGAGGCCGGTGAGGTCTTGTGTCACTCGACGCAAAACCGTCGCACGATTCGCCTCGGGTGCCGGCGCAATTTTCTGAGCCTTCAGGCGCGCCAGGACGAAGCGATCGATTTCGCTGCGCGACGCGTCGGAGTCGGCTGAAGACGGAACCGGTTCGCCAATCGGCTCGAATGCCCAGTGCTTTTTGAATTCGGCGCCCTGCTCAATCCACTGGACCAAAATCCTTTTCTGCGCGTCGGTGAGTGGCTTCTTGAATTCGGCGGGCGGCATCCGTTCGTCGGCATCTTCGTGGAAAATCCGGTTGACCAGTTCACTCGCCTCGGGCTTGCCCGGCACGATTGCTTCGAGGTCGACTGCTGATTCACGAACGTCCAGCCGCAGGTCTGCTTCGCGTGCTTCCGCGTCTGGGCCATGACACGCGTAACAACGATCGGCCAAAATCGGTTGCACATCGCGGGCGAAATCGACCGCATCCTGATCGCTGAGCACGGTATCCGACGGGGGCGAAGTAGCGGCTTCGCAATGTTCCGCACCGGTGACCAACCAGCAAGCGACTGCCAACAGCAGGATCCAGCTGAGCCGGATTGTCAGAGCGAAGCGGTGTTGGTTGTTTCGTGTCACGGTTGTTGTCTCAGCGAGAAGACGTCGCATGGTGGGAGTCAAAGGATACCAATCCGCAGTAATTATTGGCAGATTCACGGAAATCGCATTCCTGTGCATGGGGTCGAGGCGGGCGTATGTTATACGCAAAGCAGGGGAACTGCAGGGCCATATTTATTCGCCTTCGGCATGGAAGGACGACCGATAGGAGATTTGATTTCCAGCACCAGGTCAGCCGTGCAAAACTGATTCCGCGTCATTGTAGTGAGAACGATTCCTCTTGTGGGCATGCCCACGAGAGGAATCGTTCTCACTTTGCCATTTGCAGGGATGAACTGTGGGAATGCCGCCTGGCAGCGAGCAGAACTTGGGTCGCTGCCGTCGATCCGACGGACCGGCCCCATGCCTGCGTGTCAGTGATGACTGGAAGGTGGTTAGGAATGTGTCGATGTCGACGTAGGTGAGTTCCTCGGTCTGGCTGGCTTGGTCCTGCGTTCCGATGGAGCTGTCGGTGATCACTAGAAGCTGGCGAGGAATGTGTTGCAGCTAACGTTGGATTCTTAGCTCAGTAGATTCGACGATTCTGCTCGGTCAGTCACACCTCGCCAAATGACGGCGGATTCCGACAAAACGTATGGACATGATGACACGGAATTCGTGCGTTGAAAAACGTATGGGAATTCGGGAACCGTGGAATTGAACGGTGGGTATTTAGCGGTCCTGGAAATCGATAAAATGACCGGTGCGACGAAAAAGTCACGCGAACAGGTGGCTCGAAGTCGGTGAGTGCCCATCACTCACCAAGCCTAATTCTACTTTCGTCGACGACAGATATTCGACATAACGGGCTATTCCCGGTCCGTGAACGAATCAATAAATGCAAGCATTGGATATGGTGTACAGTCGGATCACGAGGGCCAGATCGGTCGTGAGAAACTGCTTTCGACCGCCAGTTCTTACAGAGTGCCGCGTTTCCCCGACGTTAACCCCTTTCTCCTTGAACTTCGAAGCATTTGTTTCAAGCAAACACATCGACTTCTTTCCGGCTTACTGGCCGCGGCGATGATTCTTGTATCCTCGGCGAATTAGGCCGATGAATTTCCGGACGACGCCAACGGCCGATTCACTCAGGCCCGCAACCGAACTTCAATCCTGCAACTGTTTACAAATAAGGTCGCCTTATGAAATTGATCAGAAGCATGCCCCCTGTTGCTGTGGCGATTCTTGTAACTGCCTTCGCTCAAGCGGATGAAGTGAAAAACCGTTTGCCAGAATTCTATCAACCGGATCAAATTCAAACCGTTCACTTGCAAGTGGCGGAAGCTGACCTGCAAAAAATGGTGGCGGCGTTGCCGAAACGAATCTATGTACCGGTGACTTTTCGTTGGCGAGACGTTTCGATCAGCAAAGTCGCCGTCCGCTATAAAGGCAACAGTTCTTCCAACCCGCGGCAACGGCACAAACGCAGCTTCCTGGTCAAGTTCAACGAGTACGAAGAGCAGCAGCGGTTTCTTGGCTTGCAACGTGTGTCGTTTGACAACGCCATCCAATTCGGCAGCTTGTTCAGCGAGCCAATCGTTACCGAGATTCTTAGCGATCAAGGTATCAAGACGCATCGCTGCAATTATGCTCGTATCTACTTGAACGGCCAGTTTCACGGCGTTTATACGAATGTCGAACGAATCGACGAGTCGTTCATCGCAAACCATCTGCCGGATGCAAAGGGTGGATTGTACAAGTGTGATCTCGGCGGACCGGGCAGCAATTTGCAGTTTATCGGCGACGACTCCGCCACGTATAAGAAGGCCTTCCAGCCGAAGAACAAGGAATCGAAAGAGGACCTCGCTTCTTTGGTCGGCTTTATCAAGACTGTGAGCGAAGCACAGAAAGGTGACGTTGCCGCAACGTTCCAGTCGAATATGGAACTCGATGATTTTTTGCGAGTGACCGCGGTAATGTGTTTCTCCGGAGCCTTCGATCAGTTAACCGGCTGGAATCCTCACAACTATTACTTTTACCACGACCGTGAACGCGATCGCTGGCGTTACTTGCCGTGGGATTTGGACGTTGGTTTCTGCGAAGTCGCCTTTGGCCATATTCACGTGCTGGAGGATTGGAACGCAGCTTGGCCTGCGGCTCCCAACGGTGCGCCGAACCCGCTGCTGGATGGAATCGTCGCTGCCCCGTCGCTGTTGGCCAGGTACCGTGAGGTGGCAACTGAAATCCTGGAGAAGTACTTTACACCAGAACGTTTGCATCGCGTGATCGACGCCAAGTACGCCCTGATCAAAAAGGACTTGCAGAAAGACCCGTTTCCTCATGACCGCTACACCAACCCGAATGACCGCAGCTATGAAGATATTGTCTCGTCGATGAAGATCTTCATGCAAAAACGTTATGACAGCGCCCGAAAGCAACTGGATGCTCCCGGCCCGCGGCCACAGCCGAAGCCCCGTCGGCGTACTCCGCCACCGCCGGAGCTGGAGGCCAAGATCGAACAGATGCAACGGCTGGTCCACCTGCGAGTGCAGCGGATTGGTTCCTTGCTGCAACGGGGTAGATCGGACGAAGCGGAGAAGCTGATTGACGAGACGACGAAGCTCCTCCGCGAAGCATCTCCTGCCAAAAAGGAATAGGGACATCTTGCAGGAATAGCCGTCGGTAGCCGGTATGGGAATCCTGGAACGTCGTTATCAAACGGTCGTTTATTGACGTAGTCCACTTCTCAGGGGTTTTCGGAACAATTCGACCGATAGCGCGAATTCGGACGCGAAAAACTGAATCGGTTAGTAAGAAGCTATTACTCACAACTGACCAATGTCGGGTTCGTCCTCGGTCAGTTGGGGCATTCGTGAGGCTGTGCCGGGAGACGCTTTTCTGCGCTATCAACGTGATGACACAGGCTGGCCAATTTTGCAGGTGCTAACTGCTCTCGATCGATGTAACCGGAGCGTGCAACCGTTACTGAACAGATTCGGAAAAACGACCGC
>JBDONA010001018.1:0-2331 GCA_039831575.1 Fuerstiella sp.
TGACTTTCCGTCCCAGAATTTTTCCCCATTTTCGGGCCCTGAAAAATCCCACGATTGCCACAGCCATTCACTCCGGTCGCTGTCATCGGAAGCACCAAGGAGAACATCTTCCTGTCCGATGACTTCCCGCGCGGCAAGCCACTCCTCCTCCGTCGTAATAGTCGCAGGCCAGGTTCCATTTTTAATATAGCCGGCAGGATATCTTTGCCATTGTGCGACTGTGTAGAGGCCTTCAGTGATGGAGAACCGGGGTCTTTCCAGCAAATACCCCAGCGGGGGCGCCGTGTCGCCCCGGACATTGCTCCAGAACCCGGTAGGATATATCGTCGCACTGTCTTCCACTCCGGGGTTGCCCGGTTCTCCGTCATTCCAGTTATGATAGGGTTGATCACCGGTTGACTCTTCGGAGATCGGCCAAAAAGCTTGCGGACTCGAGTCGTCTGTTTCGGTCTGATGCAACCAGAACCATTGATCGTTCCTCACCGGGGATGAATAGATCACCTCTTTGTCTTCATCGAGTAGTGACACCGAGCCGATACGATTTGCATCCTGTGGTGCAATCGTCTGATCAGTTGCGCTGACATCGTTGCTACGAAACTGCAGCGGTCTTGCCGTTCGGTAGGTAACGGCCTGGCCCGCTTCAAATCCGTGATTTTCGATGCTGATCAAAGCCTCAGAGGTCACATCACCCCCCCTGAACAGATGCGGTCGATCTAACGAATCTTCTGCCGTGGCATCGACCAACTTGATCGTCTGATCACCCAATTGGCGAACCAGATAGCGCCCCCCGTTCTCCAGGCCGCGGATCGGCACGACACCGGCATGATAAACGACCTGATCGGCCGGTTCGAAGTGCGTGTATGCGCCCGGCACTGCCGTTCCGAATAGTCCGCCCCGCCAGAACGGGGTGTCAGAATTGACCCATTTCCATGTCCCCTCTTCAACAGCATCGCTGCCGGCAAGCCAGACGTTTGGCAATGCGACTTCTTCTTCCGCCGCCCTTGCGGTGTTTTTCTGATGCAGCAGATCGAGAATCGCAAGCTGTTGAGAGCCTTCTGTTATCTCTGCCAGCGTCCCACCTTTCGTTACCGCGTCTGCTTGCGCGTCCTCGAATGTGTAAATGAAATCATCGATGATGGTGAAGTCGTCTACTCCCTTTTGCAGCACGTAACCCAGCTGATCCTGAGTTTCCATGTCATTCCAGTATCCGTTAATCGAAAGAGCGAGCGCGTCCTGGCCAAATTCACCGGCGTCGTCAGGCTGCCCGCCATGCAGATAATGGGGCTGTTTAAAGGTCAGCTGGTCGTCGACGAGATTGATGGCATTCGTGTCGGGCACCGCCACCAGGAAGTAATGCAGCGTTTTCGTGTCATCGAAGGCAACCCATTTCCCCTGGGCTGGCCCTTGCCCCCGAATCCCCAGGCTGAACTGTCGAATCGCAGCATAGTCGTATTTCGCACCCGAGGCGGAGGGCTCGTCCTCCTCCCAATTGGCGTAAGCACCGTCATAGGGTTGACCGAACCACCAGAACACCGGGCCGTCGGGCGTGTCCGCATCCCAGCGCCATTGCCCCTCGACCAGCGAATCGGATGCCCCTATCCACGCCTCCGTTTCCGACGTCATCATAGCGAGAACGGCGCTATTCTCGGCCACCGAACCGATCGTTCCGAGCCGGCCTCCACCGATCTGTGCCAGCTCCTCTGCCTCGGCCCAGGTAACGCCGGTCTCGGAGTACCGCAGTTCGAGCTGAGAATGGGTTACCAGTACGGACCCAAGCCGGACGATTTCCGAGTTGACCGGAATGACGCGATATTTTGCTGAATCCTTTAACCCGCCAAGCGATTCCGATTCATTTTTCCCGTATTGCACAACCGTACCGTAGCCCAAACCATGCTCTTCGCGAAAGTCGATGCGGTTATCATCTACCTCCACGCCGATGTCGGCGTCAAAGTTATGATCGTCTGAAATATTCTTCGGCTGCCCGCCGTCGGCCATGATGGTGATACCACCGTCAGAGTTAAGCGAAGCATCACCGATGTCGATTTTCACGACTGGCTTGACGGTGGCACGCGAATCGTTGGCCGCAACTGTAATCACCCCTATGTTGATACCTTTTTGATTGTCGCCATAGACGGTGTCGTCGTCATCGTGCTTTTCAACACCCAGCAGCGCTTCCGCATTGCTGTCCGCAGCGGCATTGATACGCATCGTCGTCGATGCGAACAGCTCCGCTCCACCTTTGATCTCGGTAGTGACTGCCGGTTGAGCTTTCGCGTCGATGTTGGCGACATTCACGGAAACGAGGCCACCATCTCCGGACCGCAATCCAGT
>JBDONA010000807.1:0-2329 GCA_039831575.1 Fuerstiella sp.
CAATTGTCGCGGATCGTCAACCAGTTCCAGCATGCGATCAAAGACACGATCCACCGTTGTCGGCGACAGCACGAAGTCTGTTTCGTCTGGAATTAGATGAAGGCCGACGCACCGCTTCTGTAAAGATAGTTTTTGCCACTTGAGAAACAGAATCGACAAACACCACGAGGACAGAAACACAATCGTCGTGGGGATAATACCTTGGCCGATGAACTTGCTGTGAAAAACGGTTCCAGGAGCCAATAGCAGCACTCCATAAAACACCAGTGTCAATAGGATTGCGAGCACCAGCGAAAGAAGAGTGTTGACTCGAGTAAAACGACTACCCGAAAAGAACAGCTTCTGTTCAATATCCAGTCGTGTCCACGAAAGTGTGACGGTGTTTGTGTTCAGGGCGCTAAACGCTTTGGTGGACATGATCAGATTGAATACCGGGCCAGGACGGTGTCACGAGGTTGGCCAAACAAACTAAGCAGTATTGTCTTCAATTTTGATGACAACGCGAATGAACTCCAATCCTGCCATACCCGTGATGAAGAAATACCAAAGAAGAAGAACATACAGCGGACCGGCGATAAGTCCGCCAGCAACAAACTCCCACTCCTTATAGTACACCCCACCTCCAACCAGATAGATGCAGCCGGCGAAAACCAGGAACAACGCCAACACAAACGCAATCCGCATGCCGGCTTCTGCGATCTGCAGATACTTAGTCAAGTTCGGAAATTTGTGAATTGCATCCTTCGGCAACGTTGCGGCCTTGGAGGTTCCCAGGAACATCTGCATGAATCCGGCAGGTTCCATGTTGTCGAACGCGCCCGATGTTTTTTTGCCGGCACCTGCGGCACTCGCAAACTGTGGCAGGTCGCCGGCGGGAATCCAATTATCGAATCCCTCGTTCCAAACCAAATCGCTCGCGTTGAGCCGTCCGGAGGACAACCACATCTGAATGTCGGACGACGTTACCGGGCCTAGTTTGTTACCACCCTTGGAGTAATACCATTCTTCGCCTGCAACAGCTGCATCAATTTCAGGTTCCGAATTCTGTGTAGGTTGACTTTCGCTAACCTCAACCGCGTCTGCCCCAACGTTACGTTCTCTGGGCGCAACGGAGGGCTGGAAGAACTCCGGCAGGTCTCCTGCTTTCTGCCATGTGATGGCGTCCGTAGACAGTTCGTGGTGGCGTCCCAATCGCTTACGACGTATCTGGGCAGTAATTTGTTCGCGGGTCAACGGTCCTTTGACTTCGCCACGGATACGAATGTAGTACTGGTCAGACATTGGTGTTTCAGTGTGTTTTATTGGTGGGAGTGTAACGCGCAATCGTCACTTGGTGGGAATTTCACGATAGACAGGGTGACCTTCTTTGGCATCTTCGACTTCAATAGTGGGAATGGATCCGATGGCACTCTCATTGACATTTGCAACGGGATAGAACCTGGCGTTCGCGCCCGTCGCCGTACGGCCTATCGCCAGCAGCTGCGTCGAAACTGAAATCTTCAATTCATCTCGCAATGCGACGACCCACTGGGCGTCAGCGTTACGATGCAGCCAGCCGACGCATTCCATTCTGGGACCGACAGGTTTTTCATTGGCCAGTTTCACTTCATCAACGGCAGAGTTCAGGTCCGCGACGAGCTGTTGGCCGAATTTTTTCATGAAGGCATCCGCCAAATCACGTTCAGCATCCGCGCGTTTGTCGTCAGACGAAACCCAATTGGTCAACCTTGATACTCCCGCGGCAGCTATATTGTTCAGGTGTGGCGCTGCTTTCTTGCGGGTAAATGCACTGCCCTCGGCCCCGATCTTCATCAGCTTCTCAATCAGCAATAGTCGCAGAATTTCGTCAACGTCCTTCGCTTTCAGCAGTTGGTCTACACCAAACGCAATGCCACTTTCAAAACCCGAAATCAGTCGGTTCTTGAGCGATGGTTGCAGTCGCTGAGCCATTGTCGTCTGGGGGGCACGCCATTCGTCCGGCGTCTTCTTATTGGCATCAGGAACCTTTATTGCGCCCAGCACTTTGCTTTCGAGTTGCGTCCCCGTGGTTGTTGTGAAATATTGAAACCGCAGTGTGGACCCTTCTATCTTGGGCAGCCCCAGCGCATAGAAGCGACCGTCGCGAAGCGATCTAACCAGGGACGCCTGTGAAATCGTTCTTGGTGCAAACATTCGATCAACCTGTGCTGCGGTTCTACCTGCAGGACTTGCCGCTCGGGCTGCAATTGCCTTAAGTGCGGCTATTCGCTCATCTGCATCCATTTGACCAGGGTAGGGACCGGATTTCTGAAGGAATGTTTCGATGTCGGCCACGATTGCCTCGGCATCC
>JBDONA010000535.1:0-2325 GCA_039831575.1 Fuerstiella sp.
GCTGTTACCAACTTCGTTCAGCATTATCATGGCGAGAGAAACCATCAGGGCCTCGGCAACCAGCTCATTGATCCGAGCGATAATGTCGGTGCCGTTGCGGGAAAGATCGAGTGCCGAGAACGACTCGGTGGCATGCTCAAGTACTACCACCGACGAGCGGCCTGACGTCAAATCTGGCTGACTCAAGCGTCGCTTTTCTGCGATACCCGTCGCCTATCCTGCCGATGGTCGAATTATATCCGTATCATCCGAACTGGCGAACGTGAGCCATCGCTCCTTCAATATTCGTCTCTGCGTAACGCTCGGTTGTCTTCACTGACGTGTGACCAAGTATCACCTGTGCCGTTTCAATACCGCCACGCTTCCTAACTTCAGTTCCGCTGTTATGGCGTAGTTGGTTGGGTGACCAGCAGTTTTTCGCCCTCCACGCCTTCGCGCGATCGCGGCGTTCCTGCAGTTCATCAGCTGATTCACCAGCGTAGGGCTTCCGGCCGCTATCGATCCGCAGTTCTGCCGGACAGTCGAACGCACGCTCACAAGCCCTTATGACAGCAGTTCGATAGCTTTCCCTGGAGTAATGATTCCCCACGTTACCACCGCTCCCAGGAGCCTCTGCTGGACGGAATACATAGTCCTAGTCACTACCTGCGAGCTGCTTCACTATATCCTGTGCGCGGGGCCCAATCAGAATCCGCCGGGACTTGCCATGATGCTCGGTTTTGTGCTGACTCGGCCTGTAAACCCAGACGTCAGATTCCGCGTCAATGTCACACAAGCGAAGCCGCACAGCTTCTCCCGGCCTGGCTCCCGTTAACAGCATAAACTGAATCAGCCCCCATACTGGGCGACTGACGAAGGGTTCAACTGCAATAATGTCGAGTTCAGCGACTGGCTCAACCGGATCCGTTTCCCGCGCCGATGTCCGTCCAGCTTCGAGCCCCTGAACAGTCTGCAGTCCAATGAGTACGGAGACTGGCACGAACTGCTCAGAAACGCCCCATTTGAATACATGGCGAATTCGCCGGATTCTCGCGTTGACGGTGTTCCGGCACAGTCCGTCCTGAATCATTTGGTCTCTGACGGCTTTCAAACGCTTTGGTCCGAACTCACTGACCCTGCTGTTGCCGTACATCGTACACGCCGTCCGCATTGCCAAACGCACGTTGTTGGCTTCACCAGTAGGAACGCCGTTCTTCCGGTAGTGGACTTTCGCGTGGTCCATGAACTTCGAGGCAAGGAGCAACAGCGAAACATGCTGAAACTTATCCTCAACAAAATCCATGTCGGCCAGCCATTGCTGAAACCGTTGCTGAGCTTCTTCAGTACCGAATTTACCGAAGTAGGTGCACTTACCTTTGAAGCGTGTGTAAGCCCTGCCGGACACGTGGCGCTTAAGCGTTGGCGTCTTCATCTGCTCTCTCCTGAAATGAGTGAAACCGGAAACTGACGCGCTTGTGCGCGTCAAATTCAGGTTGGCTCACGTCCTCTCGGAAAGAGTCCGGTTTCCCTAAGTTGGGGAATGCCTGTAGGTTGTAACAAAAGCGGCTGAAGAGAATCGAACTCTCATTTTCAGCTTGGGAAGCTGACGTGTTGCCACTACACCACAGCCGCATATCGATGGAAACATTACACCAGCCAGCGAAACGAAAATCAATCCAGTGGCGGGATCGTGAACGCCAATAGTTCAGGACGACAAGCATGAAAAACCTTCTCCGCATGTCACTGTTCATCATCGCTCGCGCCGGTTTGTGCCTGGCTGTGGTGGCGTGGATCGCCGGGCAGTGGTGGGGTGGCGTTTCATTTAGCGTGCCTATAGGGCAAAGGCCCGTGGTGTTGCTGGACGGTACAAGGTGGACACTCAATGATGGAATGCCATTTTCGTACTTTCCCTACTTAGACCATAGAGGTGCAGAAGTGGCTGAATGGCAATGGTCAGGTTTTGGAAATGCCCCACCATCAAACCATCCATTTTACGGAATCGTGTATGCCAAAGAGTATGGCTCTCGATATCTCTCCGTAGACCACTGGCTCATTATCTCCTTCTTCACCGCCTTCAACATCGCCCTCCATTGCATCTACCGCAGACGACCGGAGGGCAAGCCATGCGAAGTCTGATTCGACCGGCGTTGTTTATGATGGCGAGAGCGGGGTTGGTGCTGAGTGTTGTTGGCTGGGGTGCGGGGCAGTTGATGATACCGATGATCGGCGCTCCAGTCGCCTTGGCCTGTGTGACACAAGATGGCTATTTATGCTTCGTCTACTACGATGTGCCCACTCCCTGGTTTCTTGAAGTGCAGAATGGCAGCACGCGAGAACAAGCAAGTT
>JBDONA010000366.1:0-2316 GCA_039831575.1 Fuerstiella sp.
CGGTCCCTGAGGCTTCACCATGTTCGTTTTGCCTTCGGGATGTACCGGCTGCCGCCGCTGACTCGGCGTGTCGCCCACAGATGCCAGTCGCTCCGTTTCGCATGGCTGGCACGCGACGCAGCCATCGACGTGGCGCTCCGGGCAAACGCCTTCCACGTTGCCTTCGGGCTCGCGCCCGCATTGCCTTTGGCCGGTGGACGGCTGAGTCGAATCCGCCAACCTTGAACCATGCTGTGTGCTGCTCGTGACCATGGATTGCAGAGCATTCGAGCATTGCGCCAGTCCGCGCGAAGACGACTCGCCAACCTCCCTGCCTGCCGCTTCCAGTGGTTTGTTGTAATCATGCATCCAGGACTCCTGTGATTTTCGGACCAATAAATAAAACTGTGCTCAATAACGCGGCTGTTCCCGCTGACCTCTCCTGTCCAAAATGGCCGGGAAGTACCTATTCACTTCCTTCTTTCTTTCACCCCCACTCACACGCGGCCTCACGTGTACGCGCTCTCGCAGCGTGTGTGTATAGGTATGTGTGAAAGAGAGAAAGAAGTAAGAATTACTTAAACTGCGTGTGTGTCGGTGAAAGAAAGAAGTAAGTCCGACCCTGTTTTTTTGCGGGTCGAAGCGGTCCCCTTCATTCACTTCTTTCACCGTTGATTCGTTCACCACTTCATTCCCCTTCCTGGTTCAAATCGGGGCTTGTTTCCCGGCGAGCACCGGTTGATGGTGAGCCCTTTCTTTCTCCATCGATGCTTCCTTCCCACAGCAGCCGATAATGGATGCCAGTCCGGCCAGTCGTCTTGACCGACTGAATCTCGATGTCACCCTGCTGCGCGAGCGTTTCGATCAGCCCCTGGAACGTCTTGGTGTCCATCTTCATTCGCTTGAGCAACACACTGTGCGGCAGCGTCTGCTGGGGCGCGTCGCGAAGCTTCTTGACCAGTTTCAGGCACTCGCCGTGAAACGGGTTCTCCGCAACGTGACCGTGCGCCATGAACAACATCCGTCGCGTCTGGTGCGTTACGAATTCGCTCGCCCAGCGCACGGCGTCGATGTCAATCACCGGATCGGTGTGGTTCTCACTCACCCCGTACAGCAGTGCCAACTTGCGGGTCTGTTCGTGAACACGACCCCAGACAGTCGTCCCAACGGGATCGCCCCGCGCTTCCGCCTGCGCATATTCCGATTCCGCCTGCAGACGGGAATCGGTCAAAAGTCGTCGGGCCGATTCCGTGGCCGGGGCGATCTTCGGCTGAGGGTGCCAGGCTTCGAGGTTGCCGGATCCCGGGCAGAAATCGGCCCACCACTGCGCCGTCTCGATCACTTGATCTGGCGGATCGATGATTCCGGGATCCTGACCCACGCTCCGGCGACCACTCTCAACGATCAGCATCCTCGCGAAGAATCCGTTCGTCAGCATCCGTTCGGATAGTGCACCGTAATAATGAGTGGGAATCGCCGTGCCGTAGACCACCAGACAGGGTTGGTCAATGACACCAGGCGGTTCCTTCCCCGCTTTGCGGCGCATGGGATAAATGCTGTTGGCCGACGAATACATCGTCAGCAGCGTTCCGAGAATGTTTTCGTGCCGGGCGTCCCGGGCTTTGTTGATCGATTGCAGCAGGCCATCGATCTCGTCGGTCTGAAAGAGCAGTGACGGATTCAGGAACAGCGAATCCTGAATTCCTTCTCCGCTGGCGAATTTTTCGCCAAGCCCGTTGACCAACCCGACGCGATGCAGAATCGCCGTGTTGACCTTCCGCGGCCAGTCCTTGCCAACGGCCGAGAACGCCAGTGCCAGCAAATAGATATTCGTCCGGTTGTCGGCCGCGTCGCGAACCTTGCGTCCGGCCAGAAAGGCCTGCAGGGCCAGTGCTCCGCAGAACGCCAGGGCAACGTTCGGATAGGGCGCAGTTGCCAGACAGTGATCCATCACTTCCGAGATGAATCCGGGAACTCGCAGCAATTCTTCAGGAAGGGGGCCAGGATCGCTCATGGCGGCGACGTCATCACGTTCGATGTTCTGCGAGTCGCCGACAATCCCCGAAAGATCGATATTCGGAGAACTCGATGTCTCAGCGCCGAATCCCTGTCGTCGCAGGGCGCAACCCGCTTCGTGAAAATCACCCTGGTGATCCAGCAGCGCATAGACGGCGAACGGCGAATACGCCTGGCTCGATTCGAACGGAGCGGCGTTGGAACTGAAGACGTAAAAGACGCGGTTCTTCAAGGAAGCCGACCAGCCCTGAGTTTTTCCCGGTCGTCGCCAGTATTCGTTCTCACCCGATTTGGCCACTGTCCAGCCATGCTTGAGCAGCA
>JBDONA010000418.1:0-2313 GCA_039831575.1 Fuerstiella sp.
CGCGACGAATGCCGTGGCAAGCTGCAGCAACTCGGGCTTGTTACTGGCGAGTAATGTCCCGAATTGACTTTCCGTCGTAGTGCAGGCCGCCAGCCTGTTGCCTGCGTTCGGCGTTCTGCAGGCGTCCCGCCTGCAAGAGGCAGCCGAGACGGCCTTACCACAAATCAGAACACTGGCGAGTTATCGAAAATCCTCGGAAAAAGTGGCTGGAATTCGGCCAGATTGCCGATAGACTTCCTCACCCTCGCACGGGGAAAGAACCCGTGCGACTCAACACCTGATAAATCAGCGACATTCGCGTTTCCTGAAACGCAGTAAATACATTGTCGCGGGGTGGAGCAGCCTGGTAGCTCGCGAGGCTCATAACCTCGAGGTCGTCGGTTCAAATCCGGCCCCCGCCATTTGTTTTGACGGTAGCGAAACTCCGCTACCGTCGGGTTATACGAAAGGCCGTCATCTCCGGGTGACGGCCTTTTCGCGTTCTATCGCCAGTTCTGGTAACGACATCGGGAATCCAGCGGCGTCTCGAAGTCTCCTTCTCGCCACGCCGCGCGACTCGCGCCGTGCGATCCGACGTCGCCCCGATGGTCCGATCTCAGCCAATACTCTCGGTTGTCTCTGTGTCGCGCGCGGCTTGGGTTAACGGCTGTTGCGAGCGCTCAATCGGTCGCAGATGACATGGTTGTGAGCGGTGACCGGTCCGAACTCCCCGCCATTCGAGTTGGACGCCCAATGTACCGCATCTCCCCGTACAGAACCCTCTTCGTAACGACTCGTGCGCGACCCGATTGCGGAAGTCGTGAAGCAGTAACGCTTTACAAAAGTTCGAGTCCTTTACGGTGGCTCGGAGGTAACCAACTCTCCTCGAACTTTTTTGAACGGGGTTAACAGCAGGCGCGACATCAATTCCGTTTGCCACTTACTCATCCGCGTCTTCTTCTTCGATCTGATACCAGTTGGCACCCGAGCCCTCTGCCAAATCAAACCGCTTCACAATCCTCACAGCATCAGAGTTCGTCGGGTCACTTAGCACCGCCACTTGGAAACGGGATAAATCGTTCGGTTCAACAAAGACTCGGTAGATATAGTAGCAGCTACGATGCTTTTCGGCCGCCCGGTACTCATTTTCGGTCAGCTCTACCTCGCCAGTTTTCGAGCTGCGGCCCTTCACTTCTATGAATCGTTCAACATCACTGTCATTGACGATTCTATTCTGGCGGATTTGTTGTCTCAAAGTTTCCGATCGCACGCTGATCAGATCGCATCCAAATGCCTCCGATCCCTGAAGATGGCTGACGTCTATTACGTACCGACCGTCTCCATCCTGGAGTTCAAATGCCTCAACGATGGGAAAAGTCACATCTTCTGTCGCAACGGGCCAATTGCCGCCTCCCGCAGCGCCTCCGCCCGGTGTTTTCACCACGAGTTTCCGGCGCATCCGCTTTCCTTGCTCCGGCCCCGTGGTCTTCTCAAACTTCGTGCTATCAATGTCCTCATTCTGATTGGGCGGGACGACTTCATCCTCATCAGTTGGTGAACCCTCGGATTCGGACGGGGCGTCATCGTCGCGTTCGTCGTCCGGAGAACCTGCATCGTCCTCGGGTGGAAGCCAGGTGGATGCGTCCTCTTCATTGTCATCCTGAATAAACAACTCTTCAAACCGGTGATGTGCCTCATCAATCTTCTCCTTGGCCTCCTGCCCCAACAGTTCCTCAACTACATCTTTCATCTCTGACTCGGACCGACATCGCAATACGGTTCCGACATCTGCCGCCACATCTGTGCCCAACAGCTCCGCAACCAATCCCGCAACCGCCAGCCAGAATCTGGTCGTTTTCGGGCTGCCCGGATTGTACTCCGCCACAAGGTAGAGATTTGAGTCGATCGTGATCCGGTCTCCCGGTCGATTCAAGTCGAGCCGTTCCGCGTCATTACCTTGAATGGCCACATCAACAGTCAGGTGATGACATACGTAGAGATGCACATTTTTGAGCAGATTGCGTTCCCGCATACCTTCGTCGAGCTTCTTACCAAGTCGGAGTGCATATACGAACGGAATACACCGTCTCAGAAATGCGTTCGCGTCCTCACTTCTGCTGTCGTATTCAGACTTGTCCGACACAACGGCTATCTTGATGTCCTTCGTGGACAGGGACCTGACGTTCAACAGTTGTTCTACTGTTTTACCGCTTTTCCGTCGTGGCAGATCGAGAAGCGGAATTCCGGATTCCACAACTTGGGGCACTGTTACGTTCGCGTTGTAACGCGTTTCACGGTGAGTAATGTATTGACCTTCCCCGTGATGCTTCACCC
>JBDONA010000385.1:0-2310 GCA_039831575.1 Fuerstiella sp.
CGGGAACGTCGTCGGGATCGGTCAGACCTTCCTGCACGTCAGGATCAAGCAGCCTGGCCAGGTCGTCCTGCGAGAATCCGATCAGGTCGAGATCGAATTCCATCCCCTGCAGGTCGGCCAGTTCGATCGGCAGCAGGTCGTAATCCCATTCGGCCAGTTCGCCCGTCTTGTTGTCGGCCAGACGATAGGCCTTCACCTGCGCCGGCGTCAGCCCTTTCGCGACGTGGACCGGCACTTTCTCCAGCCCGAGTTTCTGGGCCGCCTTGAAACGCGTGTGCCCGACGATGATCACGCCGTCCTCATCGACGACGATCGGTTGCCGAAACCCGAACTCTTTGATCGACGTGGCCACCACGTCCACGGCCGCGTCATTGATGCGTGGGTTGTGTTCGTAGGGATGAATGTCCGCCAGCTTGCGTTGTTCGATTTTCATGACTCGATTCCGTTCGTGAACTTATCAACCAAATGTTTGATATCCCGTTCGACACTAATCTCCGGCCTCCGGTGGAATCTTCTTGTTTTGGTGGGCGGCGACGTTCCTGCACATCGCGATGAATTCACACTGACTCACGGTGTTCTTGGCACGGTTCACCATCTTCAGCACGAGTTGTGAATTGTCGGCGCTGAAGTTGCCGCCATCGGCGATCGGCACGATGTGATCGAGTGCGAAGTTCGCCGGCGTCAGCCTCTCGCCAGACAATGCACACCGATACTCTTGCCGAATCAGGATGTCTCGCAATTCGTCCATGCTGATCAACTCCCCCCGGAGGCCTCGCCGCTTCCGGGGCTTCTGTTGTTCGAAGCGTTGATGAACCAGCCACGCAACGTAAGCAACCAAATCAATGTGTCGGTCATCGGCATGAATCCAGGGGGCCCGTTCTCGATGGCGATACAGTTGTCGGTCGTTGAGAACCGGACCCAACGGTGTCGCATTGATCAGCCGAACAAGGGCGGATGGTCGAAAGACATATCGTCCGCTTGTTCCTTTGCTTTCGTTCGCCAGGCCGTTAGTTTCACCTTCAGGGCGTAATCCCAACTCCCTTTTGACATCTGTTGCAGAGCTTTCTGTCTGGCGCTGTGGCGAGCCTGGATCAGAGCAGTGTCCCGATCCACAGGCTTTTGATGGACACGCTTCGGCGCCCTCCTGGATTGATTTCTGGTTCTCTTCTCGCGTATCTGTTGCGCCGTCATGCAACTCGTGAGCGCACGGTACCACGGGTCCGCGTGCTTGATACGCTGGCTGATTCGGGCCGCAGCATTCTTGAGTTCGACATTGATTCCTGCTTCCCATTCTGCACTCATATTCATTCATGATCGCTCCTGTGACTCGGACAGTCGGACACCAACAAACTCTCTCCCCAATGGCGGCTGTTCCCGCTGACCTATCTTGCCTATCTTTCGGGGGAAGTACCTAATCGAGAAAAAACCCACGGAGAAAACCAATTTGCCGCGCACGCGCTCTCACGCGGGCGCAGAGAGAGAAGAAGGAAGATATATATAGAGAGAGAGAGGTTTTCTTGTTTATTTTATATGTCTCTGTTTCTAAAGGACTTACGTCGAGAGAAAGCCCATTTCGCCCTCCTGGGATTTTGTTGGAAATTCTGTTTTTCATCCGATGGGTCGCGAGCACCTCGGGAGGAATGCCGCAGGGTGTGGTTTTTAAATGGGTGTTCATTGCGCTTATCTTTCCTGTTTCAGCCGGTATCCCATTGAAGGTTTGGTCTTGCCTGGAAGCGTCAAGTGGTATGCGATCTGACGTTGTTCCAGTTCGAACATGACGTCTTTGAATTCCTGGGGCCGCAAATTCATCCGTTGCCGGAATCGCCACGGCACGATCAAGGCGTCCGGGCCATGCTTGTTTCGCCACTCGGTCAGAATCCGGACGGCCTTCTTGCAGTTGGCGTCGAAGTCGCCGTCGCTCACATAACCTTCCGCCATGAACAACATCCGACGTGTCTGGTGCGTCACGAGCGTGTGCGCCCACTCGGCAGCTTCGGACGTGATCTCTGAATCGGTGTGGGACGCGCTGACGGCGTACAGCAACGCCAACTTGCGAGTCTGCTCATGAACTCGTCCCCAGACGGTTGTTCCAACGGCGTCATTCTCGGATTCACAGCGCGTGTATTCCGCTTCGGCTTCCAGTCGCGCGTCCTTCAGGAAACTGCGCGCATGGTGCGTCGCCGGGACAATGCGTGGTTCGGGGTGCCAGTCTTCGAGGTTGCCGCTGCCGGGACGATAGTCCGCCCACCACTGCGCCGTCTCGATCACTTGATCTGGCGGATCGATAATTCCGGGATCCTGCCCCACGCT
>JBDONA010001146.1:0-9987 GCA_039831575.1 Fuerstiella sp.
GTGGGCTTCGTGGAGAACCATGTCGGCGAATCGATCGAATTATCCGATCCTCTGCCGGCCGGAGTCTACACATTCATCGTGACTCCATTTAATCGGGCTGGTGTTGCGGGACCACCTGCTACGCTCACGTCGTTCGAAGTTGTGCCGATGACCGTCACCGCACCGTTGTCGGATGTCGCGACCGGAATGCCCGAAATCACGTGGACGTCTATCGATCAGACGGATCACTATGAGCTTCAGCTGCGAGACGTGGCGACTGGCACTGTGCTGGTGAATGAAACGAACCTTGACGGTACTTCGACCACGTTCACTGTGGCCAACGAGCTGTCGTTAGGGGCTTACGAAGTTCGGGTTCGGGCGATCGAAGACACGACGGGGCAACCGGGCGACTGGAACGACTATCAGGCGTTTCGTGTCTCCACATCGCCGGTCATTGCGGCTCCGATCGGCACTATTGCTGATGCCACGCCGGCGATCATCTGGAACGTCGTTCCCGGTGCGGCCACGTATGACATTCGCATCAACGATGTGACCGAGGATCAGTCTGGTGTTGTCACAGCAAACTCCGTAGCGGCTACGTCATACGTCGTGACAACGCCTTTGCCGCTGGGTGAGTATACGGTACAGGTTCGCGGCCGGACAATTGTGGGAGTCCCCGGCGATTGGAGTGCTCTGCAAACGTTTGTTGTGGCAACACCCACGACCGTTAACACGCCAGTCGGTAATCTGCCGGATTCCACACCGACAATTACGTGGGACGCAGTGTTAGGTGCTGATACATACGACGTGGTAATCACGAATACCGTTTCAATTCCACCAAATCAGGTCGTCCTGCAGCGAAACGGCTTTACCGCCACGCAGTACACCCTGCCAGACGTGGATCGGCTGCCGCTGGGACAGTACGCAGTCAGAATTCGGGCGAACAACCTGCCGGCCGCATCGTCATCCGGCAGCACGGTTTCCGTCTTCAGTGCACCGTCAGCCTTCACGGTCAGCACTCCTCCCGAAGTACTGTCGCCGAATATCGGCATCTACGACACGACACCGGAAATTACCTGGACGGGAGTGCTTGGCGCTGTCACCAGCGAAATTGAAATTGTCAATGTCACCACCGAAACGATCGTGTTCAGCCAGGCCGGGGTCGCCGGCACAGCACTGACCGTGCCTGACGGCAGCGCATTGTCGCCGGACCAGTATCGCGCTCGCGTTCGGTCATCCGCAGCAGACGGTACGGTTTCCGACTGGAGTACGGTTCATGTCTTCCAGGTTGGCAGGGCACCGGTTCTGCTGGGACCATCGGCAGGGTTGGGCGCCGCACCGTTCAGCAGAACGGAGTCTCAGCGACCAACGCTCACGTGGCAACAGTCGCTTGCGGGAGAGACATCCCGGATCTGGCTGACGAATGTCTCCATGGGTGAAACGCTGTATGTGCAGTCAGACCTGCAATCGGCCAGCTACACTCCTCCAGCGGATTTGCCTGTTGGTCTGTACCGCTACTGGGTCCAGGCAGCAACCGGCCTCGGAGAAGTCAGTGACTGGAGCACGCCGTATGACTTTGAAGTCGTGACGCCTCCGACTGTGGCTTCCATCGGTCCGCGTTTTGATTCCGACGTGAGCGTTAACTGGAACCATCCTGACGCCGCGGCCAGCGGTGACACGATCACCTGGCAACTGTGGTTGAACAAGGTCGATGTTGTTCCTGCAGAAATCATTCTTGTGGAGAACGGACTTACCTCCACCCAGTATGATCTTCCGAGTTTGCCGGATGGGCGCTACAAGGTCTGGACCCGCGGATATGCCACCGGCAGTAATACTGCGGGCGGTACGACCGTAACCACCTGGAGCGAAGGAGAAGTCTTTGAAATCGGCGGGCAGCCATCGGTGATGCCGATTGGCGATACGCACGACGATACGCCGCTGATTACATGGACACCGGTCCTCGGAGCCGCGTCGTACCAGGTCTACCTGGCTCCAGCTGCCGCAGTCGGTTCACCCGTGGTTAATGAGACCGGGGTAACCACGACTTCTTATCAGGTGACCGACCCATTGGGGTCCGGCGACTACCGTGTCTGGGTGCGAGCCTTCGCGTTCGACGGACGTGTGTCTCCGTGGAGTCTGAATTCGCAGTCGCTGATTTCCGTTAACGGTGTCGCCGTTCCGATTCTCACTGCGATCCCCAACGGCTCCGACACAACGCCATTGTTCTCATGGACACCGGCAACTGGTGCGGTACGGTACGAGATTTTTGTCTCCAGCGTGGCTTCCGTAAGTACGGCAATTATTCGTGACGCGACGATTACCGGAACGTCCTACACTTCGACGACGGAACTTGTCGCGGGCGATTACCGTTACTGGGTGCGAGCGATCGGCGCCACGGGGCAGAATAGTGATTGGAGTGATCCGGTACGCTTTACGATCGTTTCGCTCGACAACGATCTGGAACAGCCGACCGGCGATGTGCTGCTGGCCTCCATGGCCGGGGTTTCCGGATGGAGTTCTGAGAATCTGAGTCGTGCTGTACCTGTGGAACTTCTCGGCGATACAGCACAGGAACAGCGATCGGTTGCTACGTACGACGAAGTTCCTGCCGGTATCATGACCACATCCGAGCCGGTGTCGGTAGACAACGACACGACTGACCCGGATGTCGAAACGTCCGATGAAGTCATGGCCGGCTGGGACACTGCGATCTGGGCAGAAGAATCGGCGGCCCTGACGGACGAGGATAGTTCTCCTGCGGAACAGCCCAAAGGCAAGGGCTGGCTGGCCGGACTGGCAATGCTGACTCCGGCTGTTCTTCGCCGACGTCGTCGTACGGAACGCCAGGACTAACGTCAATGCCGTTCACGGTCAGAAGGCCGCACTGATTGCAGTGCGGCCTTCTGTGTTTGTGCACGGCGATTCGAGTACAGGAACACGCGTTGATCGGCTATGATAACGGGACTGAGACCGTCACCGTTCTGCCGGAGCATTTCCATGCTGACACTTCGGATCCTTCTTGTTGGCCTTGTTGCATCGTCCAGTGCCAGCGTTTTGCGCGCCGCCGACGAGCCACTCACTGACGCTGCCGCCGCCCCTGCAAACAGCGATGTCATCTCCGAAGGCGGCCTGCAGGAAGATCCCGTACTAAGCGACGCGCCTCTTCCGCTGAAGCCACTGCCCAAACAGCTTCAGCAGATGCTGAAGGGCTGCACGACGCTCAATCCCCCAAATACAGTTTTCCTGGATACAAAACGACAACGCGTGCTGCTGCACACTCAGGTGGCGTGTGAAGACTGCCTGCTGGAAATGCTGTGCTGCACGGAAGGCACCAAAGAACACGAAGCCGTATTGTGGTTGCGCAGCAGAGCTTTCGTTGTCCACGCAGCACTGCTGGCGCTGGGCGAAAAACCGGGCAAGCCAGCATTGTTTTCCCCGGAATTCTCTCCGCCGTCCGGTCCGAAGATCGACATCTTTGTAAACTGGGTCAGCAAGGACGGAAAGCTTCATCGTGCCGATGTCAGGTCCTGGCTGCGACACTCCGTCTTCCACTACTTCTCGCAGCAGCTGCCCAAACCGCCTCCGGGTGTCAAACTGCCGCTGATGGAGCTTCGTTACGATCCGTACAACAAGGAACTCCTGTGGTATGGTCCGATGTCGACAAAGCAGCGTGATCACCTGTTGACATTGTGGGATGACAAGCCGTATCAACAGGCCATACAAACGTTTTTTAAAGACAGCCAGTCGCGGCCAATGACCGCTGACTTTGTTTTTGCCGGCAGCTATCGGTTCGTCAACGAAGCAACCGGACAAAAGCAGTACGCCGCGGAGGGTGGCTATCTGATCTGTGTTGCCAACTTTGCCGCATCGCTGATTGATATCAGGGAAGCCAGCTCTGCCAGTGACGGCGGACAGTCCTACGAAGGGTGGCCCGGAAAAATTCCACCACGCGACACTCCCGTCATCGTGGAGCTGATTCCGGCGACTGACCGGTTGCCGTCGGTGAAACCGTCCGGTACTCCGACAAATGCCTCTGCAGACAAAAACTGAAACACCTTGTCATACACTCAGCCTAATGCGTATTTCGCTGACTTGTGGCCGCGATAGACGCGTTCCAGCCGGAGGAAATGGTCGACCCACGAGTCGGAAACGTTCGAGTGAATAACCAGACTGCTTTAATGCGTGCACGGCACTCCACCCGGATCTGAATTGACAATCGGCTTCGAGCCGAGGTGTTTCCCCGGGGCGTCGAATTTGATTTAACCGGAAACTGTATCCACGAATAACGATAGCTAAGTCCAACGTGAATCCGCTGCCCATCGTCCAGTCGTGTGACAGCTGCAGTGCATGCTGCATGATGACACCAATACCTCCTTTTCAGCCGGGCGAAGAAGTAGCCCGGGATGTTCCTGATGAACTGCTGCGGCCGATTCGCGAAAGAATTGCGGCGGATCGGCAGTTCGAATTGCTGCCGTGTCTCTGGCTTGATACCGAACAGCAACGGTGCCTGCACTATGAACTGCGGCCTGAGGCGTGTCGTAAATTTGAAATCAACAGCGACCTCTGCCGACTGTCACGATGGGAAACAGGCATCGACATTTGACGGGGATTACGGTAGCTGAAACAGCTGTTTCGCATTGGCTGCGGTTGCGTTTGCCAGTTCCTCAAAACTGATGCCGTGAACGTCGGCAAGGCATTCTGCTGTGTGTCGCACCCATGCCGGCTCGTTGCGTTTGCCCCGTTTAGGATGCGGCGCCAGATAAGGGGCATCGGTTTCCACCAGCAGACGATCCAGAGGAACAGTCTGCGCCACGGCTCGAAGCTCATCGCTCTTGCGAAAAGTGACCATTCCTGCAAACGAAATATGCATCCCCATCGCAACGCACTCGGCTGCCATCGCTGCGTCCCCGCAAAAGGAATGCATGATTCCGTTCAGAGAACCGTACGCGAAATCGGCCCGTAACATTTCCAAAACGTCCGACTCAGCCTCCCGACAGTGAACAATGAACGGCTTCATGCACACGCGGGAAAACTCCAGATGTCTGACGAAGTAATCACGTTGGATTTCCATCGGAGCAAAATCCCAATACTTGTCGAGTCCCGTTTCGCCGATACCGACGACCCTCGGATGGGATGAAAGCTCCGTGATGCGTGCCCAGTCATCCGGAGCAGCTTCCTGAGCGTAGTTGGGTTGAATTCCGACGACGGCGAAAACGGTTTCATAGCGGTTGGCCAGCACAACGGCCGCTTCACTGGTCTCGCGAGTGATGCCGATCGTCATCAGCCGCTCGACACCGTTGTCCGCAGCACGCTGCAGAACGTCATCCAGATCCTGATGAAATGCTTCCGCGTCGAGGTGGCAGTGGGTATCGATCAGGGAGAATGACACAGTGTTTCCAGATGAACTCTCAGGCAGATTTGGCGAACATAGCCCCGTGGACCCGCTCGCAGATTCTATCCCCCGGTGAATACACGGACGGGGGTAACGCTATCAGGAATTCCTGAAGTAGATAAGTTTATCGTATGTCCCAGGGCATGACTGAAAACGCGATGCCCGCCATGCTCTGAATACGTCCTGTACTCTGGGCACTCTAAGAAGCTTCTACGACGTCCGACGGAATTATCTCTACTCAGCCCCATGACATCCGAAATCAGCGGTACAACCGTTTCTCCCAATGCTCGATAGTAGTGTACATATGTACAAACTTTTGACCAATGGTTGACAACTCCTGGTCGGCCAATCAAAATGATGTCCGGTTGTTCAGCGGTCGGAGCGGATTGCGCCCCGGCCTTGAATTCTACCCACCTCTACCTACCCACCTTGTTCGATGTCCAGGCAGCCCTTGCTTCGGACGTCCCATCCACACTCATTGGAGCTTGCTATGCGTCGCGGAAATTCTCGTCGTGATTTTATGCACGTTGGTTTTTGTGGCGGTGTTGGGCTGACACTGGCTCAATATCTGAAGCTGCAGACTGTTCAGGCGGACCTGAAGGACTACGCAAGTGTTGAAGGGACAGCGAAGTCTGTCATCTTTATTTACCTGCCCGGCGGCATGGCTCATCAGGAAAGCTTCGACCCGAAGCCATATGCTCCGATTGAATATCGCGGGCCGATGAAGCACATTCAGACGAATGTCGGCGGTACGTTCATTAACGAAACATGGAAGCACACGGCGCAGGTCGTCGACAAAATTGCCATCTGCCGTTCGATGACTCATGGCGAAGCTGCTCATGAACGCGGCACACACAATATGTTCACAGGATATCGGCCAAGTCCGGCTTTGTCATATCCCAGCATGGGCAGCGTGATTACTCACGAGTTTGGCCCGCGGAACAATATTCCGCAGTACGTCTGCATCCCAAATCAGCCAAACGAATTTGCAGGTACTGGTTACCTGAGTTCATCATTCGCTCCGTTCAGTCTGGGATCGGACCCGGCCAGCAAGAGCTTCACCGTCCGCGACCTGCAGTTGCCAGGCGGTGTTGACGACAAGAGGTTTGTTCGTCGCCGCAGTGTTCTGGAGGCGGTCAACGAGCACTTCATCACAAAAGAGAAAGCGGACTCCCTGGATGCCGTCGACACGTTCTATCAGCGAGCGTACGGCATGGTTGGTTCACAGGAAGCTCGTGATGCTTTCGACCTGAACAAAGAACCTGATAAGTTACGAGATGAATATGGCCGCAACACGGCGGGTGCCCGCATGCTGATGGCACGACGCCTGGTCGAGGCTGGCGCTCGATTTGTCACGCTGACTTACGGCGGCTGGGACATGCACACCGGCATCGACGCCAGCATCAAGCGACAGGTTCCGTCGTTGGATCAGGCATACGCCCGATTGATTCGTGACCTCGATGAGCGCGGTCGTCTGAAGGATACACTCGTGTGTATCGCCAGCGAGTTTGGGCGGTCTCCGAAGATCAATGGCACAGCCGGTCGTGACCACTGGCCGAAAGTGTTCAGCGTTGTCATGGCCGGTGGCGGAATCAAGGGTGGTCAGGTCTACGGAACGTCCGACTCGACTGCCAGTGAGCCGGACCAGAAGCCACTCACGGTTGTCGACTGGGCAACTACCATCTATCACTGTCTGGGTGTCACGGCCGACAAGGAATTGATGGCTCCCGGCGACCGACCTATTGAAATCGTTGATGGCGGAAAAGTCCGCAAAGAGTTGCTTGTCTGATGCAGGCTGGCCACAGTTGAATCAAGGACACTGCACGGGATTGATTGGATGCCGTGTGGTGTTGTTTTGCATGCCGCGGTTGGTTTCTTTCTGACTCGTTGAATGAGTGCCACCAGCCCAAACGTCCCACCATTAATGTCAGTCTGGTTTTCCTCGGGTTTGCCCCACAAACGCCGCGAAGACCCTGTGATCGACGACTGACCTTCATATAATTTTCGTACCTGATATTCAGTGTTCCTTCCGGGGGAATTTGTAATGCGCTTTCGCATTCTGCTTATGCTGCTGGCTGTTGCCAGTGCAGCTTCTGTCCAGGCTTCTGACCCGACGCTCACCGTTATTACTCCGCGCGGAGTTCAGCGTGGCGCGGAACATGTGCTGACGTTTTCGGGCGCCCGCCTGAAGGACGCAGAGGAGATTCTCTTTTACGAACCCGGTTTCGAAGTTGTAAAGATCGAGCCGGATGCAAAGAACGCCAACATCGTACGAGCCACCATAAAAGTTGCGGCGGACTGCCCGTTGGGTGAGAAGACAGCTCAGGTTCGAACTCGGACCGGCATTTCCGACTATCGCACATTCTTTATCGGTGCTTTGCCGGCCGTCGCCGAAAAAGAGCCAAACACGGAATTCTCTGCCGCTCAGACGATTGAGCAGAACGTCACGGTGGAAGGTGTGATTCAAAGCGAAGACGTGGACTACTTTGTGGTCGAAGCGAAAAAGGGGCAGCGTCTGTCCGTTGAAGTAGAGGGTATGCGATTTGGTCAGACACTGTTTGATCCGTATATCGCGATTCTGGATGAACAGCGTTTCGAGCTTTCGGCCGTCGACGATTCTCCACTGGTTCGTCAGGATGCAGTAACGTCGATTATCGTGCCGGAGGACGGTAAATACATTATTGAAATGCGTGAGAGCAGTTATGGCGGCAACGGAAACTGCCGCTACCGTCTTCATGTTGGCCAGTTCCCTCGGCCAACGGCCATTTATCCCGCTGGCGGCAAGGCTGGCGAAGAAGTCGAATTCACCTTCATCGGTGATGCGGGCGGCCCCATCAAACAGAAAGTAACTTTGCCGAATGACGGTAGCACTGAAATGCAGATCTTCGCTCAGGACGATCGAGGCATCAGCCCGTCCGGCCATATCGCTCGCATATCTCCCGACCCGAACGCTTTCGAGACAGAGCCCAACAACGCTTTGGCAGAAGCGACTGTTGTCGCTTTTCCGTCCGCCTTTAATGGCGTGCTGAGTGCCGCTGGTGACCACGACTACTTCAAGTTCACCGCAAAGAAGGGGCAGACTTACGAAGTCGAATGCTACGGTCGACGAATTCGAACGGGCATCGATCCGGTGATGCATATTTTCCGTGTCAAGGATGGGAAGGCTCTCAGCGGTAACGACGACTCGCGCGGACCGGACAGTTATATCCGCTTTAAAGTTCCTGAAGACGGCGAGTATGCCGTGCGAATTATGGACCACCTGGGCCGTGGCGCTACTGACTTTATCTACCGCATTGAATTTCAGCCGGTGACGCCGAAGCTGACGCTCGGTATCCCTCGGGTACGACGTTATTCGCAGGACCGACAACGGATCTATGTGGCCAAAGGTAACCGCTTCGCGACCATTATCTCCGCCAGCCGGGCGAACTTTGGTGGTGAACTGGTGCTTGAAGACATGCAGCTACCGACTGGCCTGACTATGGTGGCTGGCGCGATGCCGGCTAATCTGAACACCATGCCTGTCATGTTTGAGGCCGCCGCCGATGCCCCCCTGAACGGCGCGCTGGTTGATTTTCGTGCAAAGCTGAACGACGAGAGTAAGGATATCAGCGGCCGCTTTCAGAACCGCGCCGACTTCGTGATCTCACAGCCGGGGCAGTCACTGTACGTCTGGAAAGACGTCCAGCGTCTTCCGATGGTTGTCGTTGATGAACTTCCGTACTCCATCGAAATCGTGCAACCGAAGGTTCCAATCGTTCGCGACGGGTCGATGCAGCTGAAGATTGTTGCAAAAAAGAAGGAAGGCTGGGATGAACAGATTGTTGTGCAATTCCCCTTCCGCCCACCCGGCATCGGCGCAAGCAGCTCTGTGAAAATTCCGAAAGGACAAAGCGAAGTCCTTTATCCTCTCAGTGCCAACAAGAACGCCGCCATCGGAAACTGGCCGGTATATGCATTGGGGTACGCTAATGTCGGCGGCAACGCTTTCTGCTCCACGCAGATGGCGACTCTGGAGATCACCGAGCCGTACATCGGTCTGACCATTCAGCGAGCCACCGTGGAGCTCGGACAGGAAACAGAGATTGTGGCCGAAGTACAGGTTTTGAAAGACCTGACAGCGCCGGCGAAAGTGCACTTGGTAGGCCTGCCTCATAAGATTACGGCGGAGCCTCTGGAAATCACAAAAGACACGAAAGAACTTGTCTTCAAAATAAAGACGGCGACTGACAGCCCCGCCGGCAATCACAAGAACATCTTTTGTCAGATCATCGTCACCGAGAACAGCGAGCCCATTACACATTCTCGAGTCGGCGGCACTGAGCTGCGTGTCGACAAGCCGCTGCCAAAACCGGTTGTGGTTGTTCCAAAGAAAGCCGAACCGAAACCTGCAGCAGTCGCTGCAGTTCCGAAACCTCCCGTCGTCAAACGTCTTACTCGACTCGAAAAACTACGTCTGGAAGCGAAGAAAGCTGCTGGAGGCGCCGAGTAGTTTGGCGTTTGCCGGGGCCGCAACTGTTCCAGCTCAACTCTCCAGGTTGAGCAATTGAATTGTACAACTCTAACGAAAGCCTGACTCTGAAGAGTCAGGCAACGATGCCAACCGTTCAGACGAAACC
>JBDONA010000192.1:0-9983 GCA_039831575.1 Fuerstiella sp.
ACGAATCCGACTGTACACAAATCGTGGCATCGACGTGGACAAAATCAAATCCTGCGTCCAAACCATCTAATCCACAGCCCCTGCTATTATACTGCTCAAGTCGATAAAGTGGCGCTGTCCAACTAGAGCGGCTTACTTATTCTCTCGCACCGTACTGGCTCGTGGACAGGCCGTTTTGCCGGGCTAAAACACGTCTTTCGCGGCCTCGAGGCAGTGTAATACGCTGTAAGCGGCTGAAAATTGTCACCCCGAAGTTGTAAGAATCTCGCGTGTATTCCTTCCAGACGACCATTCATGAAACGGCCCTCACTTTTCAGACGCAACCGGACCTCTTCTCGCCGCGCAAAGTAGACGCGGGGACGTTGGCCATGTTGAAGACCGCTCAGTTGGCCCCAGGCGACAGGTTACTGGATCTCGGCTGTGGCTATGGCGTTGTTGGCATCTACGCCGCGAAGATTCTTGGCGACACCAGTGTTTCGATGCTGGACAGTAATCCGACGGCAATTCAGTGCGCACAAAGAAATGCGGTCCTCAACAATGTTCCAGGTGTGTCGATTTCGCTCAGCGATGGATTTCGTGACTTCCACGAAATTGGATTCACCAGGATCCTGTGCAACCCTCCGTATCACACGGACTTCGCAGTCGCGAAACACTTCATTCTAAAAGGCTTCAATCGTCTGGCGATCGGTGGTGAGTTCTGGTTCGTAACGAAGCGAGACAAGTGGTACCGCAACAAACTTCGATCGATCTTCGGTTTCGTCGACTCGCGCAGCGTCGATTCGTATTTCGTCCTGAGAGCCGTGAAGAAGCAGCAGTCATTCGCTGCAAAAAAACGCCGTTAACGGGACAGGCCAATGCCCCTTCACCAGTCGGGCCGTTCGACGGCTTTCAGCAGCGTTTCACTTGTTGCCGTCCATACATTCGAGACAATGTCTACGAAGCGAGGCAGAATTGCTTTCGAGACAGCTGACCGTTATGTCGCTGCTGTGTCCGACATTTCTGGGACAGGTATCGGTAGTATTCCCTGTCTGGCTGAGTCCTGCTTGTACCGTATAACGGGACGGCGTTCACGTTTATTGTTGCCCCGGTTTGTGGATGCCTCACAGATGGTGGCAGGCTCTTTGTTCTGATGTCGACCAGGAAAATCACCTTGCCAGCAGTAGCAGACGGGAATTCCACGCGGCCGCGAATCTGGATCTACGCGTTGCTGTTTGCAATTGTCGCCTCAGTGTATCTGCCTTCGGTTGGGTCTGGGTTTCTGGACGATGAAACAGTCATTCTGTTTCGCACAGCACCACCGGCAACGGTTTCAGAATTGGTCGAACGATCTTTTGCTCCCCACTTTCCAGGACTCCCCTATCTCCGACCGGTGCCGCACGGGTCGTACCTTTTTCAGTACATGCTGGACCGTAACAGCCCCGTGCCGTTTCATGCACTGAATGCTGTTTTGATGGGAATTACGGTGTGCGCAGGCTTTGCATTTCTGTCACTCCCCGGTTTCAGAATATCGCTGCTTCCAGCGATCATTGGCTCGTTGCTGTTTGCTGTTCACCCTGCAGCTTCATCGACAGTGCATCCCATCGTCGGACGTGAAACTTTGATGGTTGCGTGCTTTACAATTACATCCGTTTACGCCTTCGCCAGGGGTGGAGACGGATGGCTTACAGTTTCGATGATACTTCTGGCCCTGGCCCTGTTGTCAAAAGAACAGGCCGTCGTCATTCCGATACTCTTTCTGCTGGCAGACGTCTGCGGCATCTCGAAGGATGCTCCCGGCAGACTGTTGCGAAAGTGGATTGAGCGGTATCGAACACCTGCGATCATGCTTGTCATCTACCTTGGCCTTCGATGGTCACAGTTCTCTGGTACTGAGTACAGATTCAGGATGACCGAAAACCCCATCGAGGTGTTTCGGTCAATTCGATTCGCAATACAGACAGTCTTTGCACCGTACGTCGAATTGATGTACGAACCGACAGTCGCGGCATGGGTTTCAACATGGCGATTCATCGTCGGCTGCGTCGCTGTCAGTCTGTTGATATCTGCCGTGTATCGTCTTCGGCCGACACATACGCGATCCAGCCTGTTTTGGGGTGGCTGGGTTCTGTTGTGCATTGCACCGACGGCCAACATCATCGAACAGCAGGCGCCTTATTCGGAGCGCTATGTGCTGTTGGCCGTTTTTGCAGCAATCGGCCTGACGGCAGAAGTCCTTTCCGCTGTTAAATCAAGATCGGCTCGTCTTTTCCTCACGATGGTTGCCGGTATTCTATTGGTGATTTCAGGAGGCATCACAGTCGGGCGCGGACAGTACTTCGCCACACAGATGGCGTTTGCCCGACAATGGGCGGCAACCAATCCGCAGTTCGCAGAGACACAAATGTCATTGGGCACGGAATTCTACCTTTCCGGGCAGTTTAAGAATGCTGCCGATTGTTTCCGGGCGGGAACGGCCATCGAATCGGGCAGCAACAGCGTGTGCCGAAACTGGCTGGCCAAAATGCAATTGCTTCAGGACGACTTTGAGGAAGCGGGGCAGCTGTTTGAAATAAGTTCGGGAGAGAAGTTTTCCTGTCTGCTGAACGGAGTTGCGCTTCGGTCCGGCGACAACCTCACCGCAGCGGCGGACAGCTTCGAACGGGCACTGAAAATCGATCGTTCGTTCTTTGCAGCACACTTCCTGTTAGCTGAGACGCTGACAGCTTCTGGCGAAAGCGAACGCGCCGGTCCACACGCTCAGTTTGCAGCGACGGCACCGATTCTGGATCTGAGTTTTGCGTCAATTACGGACGATCAGCTGCGCCGTATCGCCCAATTTCCGGAATTACGTGTGCTTATCCTTAAGAACGCTGACATCACAGACAGTGGTTGTACCTGGGTCAAGAAAACCAGGAAGCTTCAGCAATTCTGGATTCCTGGTACTGCGGTGACTGATGCTGGCATTCGTCATTTGCAGGGGAATGACACACTCAGTTCGCTTGTGATTTCCAATACCAGCGTGACAGATGCGTGCATCGAAAGCCTGCTTTCCATTCCCCGCCTGAGCCACCTGGACATCCGATACACAAACATTTCAGAAGCCGGGATTCAACGGCTGAAGGAACAGTTGTCCGGCTGTCAGATTTTCTACAACGTTTCACGCTGACTTGTGGCCGCGAAGAACGCTTTTCGATGACAGTTTCGCTACTCCCACGAGCCAGTACCGTCTACGACAATAAGTAAACTGATCAATTGACGTGTTGATGGGACACATGGTTTGTCCTGTGAGGAGACAGTCCCCGTGGAAGAGAACATTGTCCTTGCAGGCTTTGTCGCATTGGTGGCCCTGGCGGTCGCCGGAATACGTCTGTTTTTTCGGAAGTACAAGCTTCATCGACATCCGCGTGTCCTGAACCTGTTGGTGGGCAACAGTCTTGTATGCGTGCTGTTGCTTGCAGTGATTGTGCTGACGGGCGAATTGTATTATCGATTTGTCTACGACACGACGGAATCATTTGGCCTGTCCAGGACGACCCAGCGCTGGTTCGACAGGCACTTCCGCCGTAACAGCCTGGGATTTCGCGACTCAATCGAATATCCAGGTTCCATTGAAGTCGGAACCCGACGCGTGACGTTTTTGGTGATTCGTTTACCGCGGGACACGGAATTGCCAACGTTGAAGATCGTTTTGTGAATATCGTTCGGGAACAGCTGCCGGATTACGACATTCAATCGTTTTCGATGTGCGCGTGGGACACTCCCCAGGAAATGTCCTGTCTCAAGATGGCCAGCGATGCCGGACATGAAATTGACACTGTTGTTCTTGTTTACTGCCTGAATGACATCTCAGACACCTCTACTGAATGGCAGAGTGTGCTGAAGCGGATCCAGGACTTCTCGGACCCGGGATTCCTGGTCGAGAACAGCTACCTCTTCAACACAATCTACTACCACTGGAAAGCGTTCCATGACCCGGACATCGGTGACTATTATCAGTTCGTCAGGGATCTCTATGACGGACGAACATGGGAAATTCAATCTGAACGTCTCGTGCGGCTGCACGACCTGGTGACGCGGCGTGGCGGACGCCTGATTGTCGTAACGTTCCCGTTTCTGCACGCGTTGTCATCGAACTACCGATACGCACCGATTCATAATCAACTGGACCGTTTTTGGCAGCAACGTGACGTCCCTCATCTTGACCTGCTTTCAGTGCTGCAGGAGTTTGAACCGAAGGACGGGGTCGTCAGTCGATATGATGCTCACCCCAACGAGCGTGCCCACAGCGTCGCGGCCGAGGCGATCGTCGAATTGCTGTCCAGCGAAATCCCGCGGGTCGAGGATGGCGCGTCGAAGTAAATGCCGCGCCGTAATTGGGGATGAGGAACATCATCGCCATTCAAAAAAACGACCGTTTCCAGCACAACACCTGGCTGGGGTCGGCTCTCGACGTACAACTGTTCTCCATCATTTGAATATTGACCTGATGCCACCGTCAGATTTCCCCAGTACCATCAGCGGCACCGCACGTGCGGGGAACGATTGAGAATGTCGCCCTTTTCGTCGTCAGAAGCATCAGCCGGGTTTCGCCCCGCCAGGATTATGGCAAACCCGGTACCGTATTCTTTGGAAAACTGCGGCACCCGTTGATTGCGATCGGTGTTACGTCTGCACTTCTGCTGATTTCTGACGGACAAGGGACACGCTTGCCCGTTACGCCCTCCCACCAGACAGAAGACGGAGAAATAGAAATGCCCTGGACCTATGCTGCGCGATCGTTCTGCGCTCTGATGCTCACCGTCCTGACGACAGGTTCCATTGGTGTTGCGGCTGACGACGCAGCGGAACCATCAGAGAACGAATCTGTTCGCACGACAATTATTCACGCAAACCGACCGGTGAACCCCCTGGCGAATAGTGTGATGGAAGTCATGCAGAGAAGTAACATCAATATCATGACGGACATCGAGTCGAATGTCGTATTGCTGACGGGGTCGCAGGAGGAAGTCAACAAAGCGACCGAACTTTTGCGGACCCTGGATCAGGCACCTCAGATGGTCAACACCGACGTGGTCATTGTGGTCAGAAATACAACAACCGGCGAAGACACCAGCGTTGATGAATTGCAGCTGAGTACTCTGAATGAACTGCAGACAATGTTGCAATTCGGTCAGCAGGTTACGGTGCCGGAAGCAGTCCAGCGAATTGGCAGCAGAACAATGGCGCGAAGCTATCGCCGCGAAAGTGTGGGCACCATCGTGAGGGCGACTCCCAAGGTCATGGGGAACGTGATTGCCCTGGCCCTGAGCGTCGAAAAATCGTGGATTGAGTCTCCGAACACCGCTGAATCCGATGCAGACACGGATAACATCAGCCTGCCCGTATCCTACACCACGGTGGCCGAGACGACGCTGCAATTGAAACGTGGCCAAAGCCAGACGTTTCGAGCGGTTGTGTCGAAGGGCAGGGACGATGGCCGCGACGTATTGATCACGGTTTCCGCAACAACTGGCGAGCGGAGTTCCACGTCGAGATCAGCAACCTCGGGAAGGGCGACATCCAAACCAGCTCAGGGACGCAGCGGAACGTCCGCGGCACGGAGAGGCGGAAGCCGAACCAGCGGAGCTGCCGGCAGCCGTAGCCGAACCAGCAGCGGACAGCGTGGAGGATTCGGCGGCGGTCGCGGCGACCTTCGTTCCGGCGACCGTGGTGGCTTCGGAGGCAGCAGCCGCGGCGGATTCGGCGGCAACCCCGGCGGCGGTACTGGAGGCAATCGAGGTGGATTCGGCGGCAGTGGCACGTCAGGCAGACGTGGCGACGAAACTCAGTCGGGCGCACGATCGCGGCCGGGTGCTGAAAGCGACGCGGCAACTCCGGAAAAGTCCGACGCTGTCTCCGACGACAACAGGAAAGGCACATCCGCGTCTGAAAAAGACTCCGCAGAGATTGAACGGCTTAAAACGCAAAGTCGTCGTTACTTCCAGGTGTTGGATCGTGACAAGGACGGACGACTGGACAAAGAAGAATGGGAGGCGAGTCGCAGATTGAAGCTCATGTTTGAAGAGGCAGGAATCACCATCAGTTCTGTTTCCGAAAACGAATTTACGAAACACTTTGCAACAGCCACGATGCACAGTCAGCAACAACGGACTAGTTCTGACGAGTGACGCAACGCTGCACCCCGCCAACGGTTCGCATTTGTTAATCGCCGGTTCAACCCGAAACTGCGGTGTGCAACACGAAAGGAAACAACAACCTGACAAAGTGCTTCGACAACCTGGTACTTGACACTTGCCTTGGGAAAACGAAGTGAAACGACTATGCTCACACAACGGGCCTGAACTGCGCATTGGATTACGATGCACCTGCCCGCTGCGAATAACATTGCAGGCATATCTTTTCAGCCGCACAGGAATCGTCAGGAAATGAAGACAACGCCGCCGGAATTCGCGACGAAACTCGCTGAAAATCGCCAGGAACATTTACTGCAGTGGTGGGACGAACTTTCGGGTGACCAACAAAGCTCGCTGGAAGCTCAAATCGTTTCTGTCAACTTTGAAATGATTCAGCAGATCTGGCAGGAATCAAAGAATCCCCCCGCCGTGGCTGGCTCCGAAGTGAACCGGGTGGATCAAGCCGCCGCGCCAAAATCCGTCGTATTGCAGCCGGCCTCTGAAGCAGAAGAAGCCCAATGGAAGCAAGCCGCGGCAGTCGGAGCACAACGACTGGCCGATGGGAAAGTTGCCGTTATTACAGTCGCCGGCGGACAGGGTAGTCGGCTGGGGTTCGCACATCCCAAGGGCATGTTCCCAATTGGACCGATCAGCGGCCGAAGTCTGTTTCAGGTTTTTGCCGAACAGATTCTGGCTCGAACACGCCGTCACGGCGGTGATATCCCGTGGCTGATCATGACAAGCGCGGCGACTCACTCAGAGACAATCGATTTCTTTGAGCAGCACGACTTCTGGGGGCTCGATCGCGAAACTGTGGCGTTTTTCCAGCAGGGCAGTATGCCGGCCGTCGATGCGTCCAGCGGTCGCGTCCTGATGAGTGCCCCGGACACTCTTTGTCTGTCGCCCGATGGCCACGGCGGACTTGTCATGGCGTTGAAATCCTCAGGACTGCTGGATCGAATGGCGTCTGCAGGCGTCGAAGACTTGTTTTACCATCAGGTCGACAATCCAACCGTGATCATGTGCGATCCGGCACTGGTCGGCCTGCACGCGCAGAACAATTCTCAGCTGACGACATGCGTTGTGAAGAAGCTGCGTCCCACGGAACGCATGGGCGTTCTGGTCGACATCGGCGACCACGTGGAGATCATTGAGTACAGCGAGCTTGACGAGGAACAGGCGGCTCGCGAAGACGCGTCCGGTCAGTGGATTTTCTGGGCAGGGAACACCGCAATTCACGTGTTTTCACTGGCCTTTCTGGAGCAATTGACGTCCGGCGGTGGCCAGTTGGCACTACACGTTGCCGCAAAGTCCGTCGACCACATTGACTCGACCGGAAAGCTGATTGAGCCGGCGGAACTGAATGCCAACAAGTTTGAGCGTTTTATGTTTGACGCTCTTCCCCTGGCAACGACGGCGTTAATCGTCGAAGGCAATCGCGAGCGTGAATTCAATCCCGTGAAAAACGCTCAGGGAAATGATTCACCCGTAACTTCGCGAGAAGCACTCAGCCGCATCGGCAGGGAATGGCTGGCGTCCGCCGGACACACGTTGCAGGAAACTGCATCCGTGGAGATCAGCCCTTTGACGGCGTTGGATGCTGATGAACTTGTCGATAGCCTGGCGGATGGCCGTGTCACGGTGAACAGCCTGACCGGGCCGCCTGCAGCGTCGTAAACTCTGCGACGGTTTTTACGAGCTGCCGCTGGGAAATCAAAACGTCCACAGCGTATTACGCTGACTCGTGCCCGCGACAGACGCATTCCCACCTGAGAAACCGGCATGCCCGCGAGCCAGCATCGTTCGCGAGAATAAGTCGACTACTCTAAGCGCCGAACTTTCGTATCTTTCGCTGCGTTCGCTCCCTGGGCACTGACGCTTCGAAACCATCGATGCGGTATTCCGGAAGCACCGTATTGATTCGCATTTCGATGTTGGTCAGTTCTCCACCCTGGTCACTGCGGACGAAAGTGATGGCTCGACCATTGCCGGCCGAACACAGTCGGCCAGTTCGGCCAACCCGGTGAACATAGTCGTCGCAGAATTCCGGAATGTCGTAATTAATGATGTGAGAGATACCGCTGATATCGATTCCTCGACCAACAACATCGGTGGCAATCAGCAATCGCAGCTTTCCGGCGCGTAGATCCCGGATCACTCGGTCGCGTCTGCTTTGCGGCAGATCACCATGAATGGCCGCAATCCGATCAGACTTGAGTCGTCGAGAGAATATTTCGTGCAGCTTGTCAGCGCCACGTTTCGTTCGTGTAAATACGATTGCCTGAGCGGGCTTTTCCTGAGCAATGACTCGCAGCAACGTGGCACGCTTACGGTTCTCGTCGACAGTAATATAAAACTGTTCAATCGTGTCGACCACGACGTTGTCTTCGGACAGATCCACCATCTGCGGGTCAATCATGTACCGCCGTGCCAGCTTTTCGACAGGTTCCGGCATCGTGGCGGACAACAGCAGGGTCTGACGCTGCTGCGGGCAGTGCTTCAAAATGCGTTCAATGTCAGGACGGAAACCGATGTCCAGCATGCGATCTGCTTCATCCAGCACGACGATCTTCAGCTTGTCCAGCTTCAGAACACCACGACGCAGCAGATCGATAATTCGGCCAGGCGTTCCAACGATGGCCTGAGCACCGTTTTCGAGCTGTCGAATCTGGGTGTGGATCGGTCGGCCTCCGACGCCGAGCGCAAGGCGAATGCGCCCGCCGCACAACTTCTTTGCTTCTTCCATCACCTGTTCACTGAGTTCTCGCGTTGGTGCCAGCACGAGGATCTGAACAGCGGGTAGACTGACATCGAGTCGTTCCATCGAGGGCAGCATGAACGCGGCTGTCTTGCCAGTACCGGTGCGGGCCTGCCCGATGCAGTCGCGCCCGGTGAGGGCAATCGGAATCAATTCCGCCTGAATGGGACTGGGAACTTCGTAACCTTTCGCGGCAAGGTTGGCCACAGTCTTTTCGTCCAGGCCAAAAGCTGCAAACGTGGTTTCTGATAGGAGCTGCAAGAGAAAATCCGTAATAGAGGTCTACAGAAGGATGCCGGCGGACAGCAATTCTGTGCAGGCATCAGCGAATCCGGCGGGTTCAGAGCCTGCATTAAAACGCAGGATGGGGACGCATTAGCGAGCAATCCCATAAAGGGGCCATTCGAAATGCCCCTAAAACGCCGGGGCGACAGATAGTTTGTCGCCACGTCAAGTGCAGGAAGTCTACTTCGTGGAAATTCCCGCGTCAATTCCGACTTCGTTGAACCACCCATTCCGAAGCAATTTGCGAGGAAGAACCCGCCTGGTTTCCCACCAATGCGATTCTCGACAGCGGACGGATGAGTCCCGCATTGATGGACGTGAGGCTCAGTTGCGACGGCCAGGTACAGCTCTCAGCCGATTTCACTAAGGAAACCGGGGGCTTCCGGGGTATTCGACCCAAGCTAACTCAGTCACTCCATTCCTCCGATCCCGCAAATTCAACGCACTCAGCTGGATTATCACAATGCTCTGCGGTGACAGATGCCGGACGGTGGCTTTCCTTGTGCTACTTTTCGGCTGGGCAGGCGGAAAACGGAACTTGGGGCCTGAAAATGCAGCAAAATGCACGCCACTGTACGGTCCCCCAAACACCACTAACCCATGTTCCCCAGAAGAGTGACAAAGTGGATGGGGTGGAAATTTTTTGGCCGTGTTTTCGACAACTGAATTTGATAACTCCAGTGTTTGAAATCCAAAACGCGATGTAGTGACGACCTTTGGTCTGTCCGGTCGAAATCAGGTCAGTAGCATTGGCGGGCATGTTCATTCGCCAGTGCTACCGAACGAAA
>JBDONA010000806.1:0-9981 GCA_039831575.1 Fuerstiella sp.
CATTGACGAAGACCCGACCGCCGTTCATATCATGAATCTGTGTGTCTTCGTGCTGGACCAGATCCAGACCGACAAGGTGGAGCAGTGGCAAACCAGCCTCAAACTGATCGAAACGCTGCACGAAGGCTTCCAGGAAATCGCCGATGATGCTCGCGAACTGGAGCGAACCGGACAGGTTCCGCAACTGGAAACGTAGCCGCCCCTGCGACACGCTCAAAGGATAGCACGGACAGAAGTTTGGCGCAAGCAAAAGCCCGGAATCGGAAATTCCGGGCCTGATGCGTGAGTTCAGCTTGTCGATTCCGGCAAAATGCCGTTACGCAGCCTGCTCCATTTGTTCGTCATCTTCTTCGACCGCTTCTTCACTGGCTTCTTCGTCGACATCTTCACTGGCTTCCTCGTCGACTTCCTCGTCTTCATAGACCAGGTAATAGATGCTGCTGGACGCTTCTTCCAGCAGGTGTTTGACGTTTTCGCTTTGAATGGTTTCGATGAGCCCGTCAAGGACTTCCACAATGCGGTCGACTTCATCACTGCAGATTTCTTCGAAATCCTGATCGTCAGCCTGCTCAAGAGTTTCTTCGGACATGTTTTTGTTCCTTTGTGTACGGAAGGTAAGAGTGGCCTGGTGGCAACTGAAGACGGCCACTATTCATCGAACAAGCCTGTCTGCCGAGCCGCAGCGGGTTAGTGATCAGGCACGCTGTACCGCAGTCATCTTTGCGGAAAACAGCCACCGTGTCAGTATCAACTCCGACCGCTAAGTTATCGGCGGGCAAGCCCGTACGCTTTCGCAAATTCCACAACGGACCGGTTGCGGCAACAGCAGACACCGTATCGCCACCGGCAGTTTCTGCCACGTTTGGTAGATCGCCCCGTGGGAGTGCAAACCACGCTGCTGCGAAGCGGGTGCTCAAGTCACGCAAACAGTCATGGTAGAACACTCTCCAACTTTAAAACCATTCGTTACCGCACCCTGCCCGCCGATAACTGAGGCAGGAGGATCGGTGGCTTCAGGACGAATTGTCTGTAGACTGCCAACAGCGGTGCGCACATCAGACAACCTGGAACGTCAGGTCAGGTTTGCGTCGCACTCGATTCAGGATATTCTCAGGCTCGCTCCATGGTGAACGAAGACGATCTCCGCAGCAGACGCATTTACGTTGGATTGCTCGCAATTACATCCCTTGCCGGTTACGTCGCACTGCTCTTTTATCCGGGCAATGACGGACTCCAGGGGGCATTGGGGCGAGTTGGCCTTGTCATGGGTGCGTTCTGGCTGGCGTTGCCGACAAAGACTCGCCCGCCCGCATGGAAAGGAATGATGTCCGGCTGGACCATTCCCGGGCTGATCATGATGGCTCTGTTGATCCGGCTAAAATTTATGTTCCCGGTCGTGGCGGTGATTGTGGGAATTGCCTGCTTCGCGCGTCCGCGGAAGCGGAAGTAGAAGTCGACCACATGTTTCGCCCGCGGTGACGATTCGCTCCGCTCACTCGCAGCCGTTTCCTGCTCCTCGGCGGCCAGATTCGCAACCGCTTGCCGGTCCCTGACGTAACGGTCACCTGAACCCGAGAAAACAGGAAACCCAACAAGACTCTCCACCCCCGAATAAACCACAACATGCTGTAGTCTTATCATTAAATCGATGCAAAATGTGCGATTTGCTTTACAGACGATCTGGCCTTGACTAGGCTGCTGCACGTTGAGTCACAGAGAATGGATTCTGTTGCTCAGTTTTTTCGATGCGAAACAATCTGAAGCGGGTACTTGATTTTACCCCGTGCCGAAAGGAATCGGTAATGCAGACCACTGTCTGCCGCTCTTTCGCTGCATTGAAACTCACATCTGTTGAGTTTGCTGCTGGTTCATCGCGAACATCAAATCTGTTGTGGTTTGTCTGAAGACAAGCTGCGGCGCACCATTTCCAGGGAGGGAATACGAGATGAGTGTTGTTAAGCCAATCGTGGGGATCACAGGAGACTTTCGTCCGGAACGATACAATGGACCCGGACTGAGTTGGTTCAATTCAGGATACTACGACAGCGTGATCAGCGGTGGCGGCATTCCGATGATGTTGCCTCCGTACGACAACGATGACGACCTTAGACAGGCCCTGCAGCCTCTTGGTGGCCTGGTTCTGGGAGGATGCAATCTGGACCTCGACCCGGTACGCATGGGCCTGCATGCCAGCCCGGCCGCCCGCGTGATGCCAAAACGCCGCGAAGACTTTGATCGACGCATTACAAAAATGGCCATTGAGATGCGATTGCCGATCCTGGCGATCGGATCCGGGATGCAGCTGGTAAACGTTCTTTGTGGAGGCAGCCTGTTTCAGGACATTCCCGAAGATTGTCCGCGAGCTCTGCATCATCGTGACGAAGTCGAAAAAAACCTGCGCCACGTATTGGAGATTGTTCCGGGCACTCATCTGGACCAGATCTTTGGTCCGGGAGAAGTCCGAGTCAACAGCCACCATCACATGGCCGTCGATGAGTTGGCCCGTCAGTTCCGGGTGTGCGCCACCTGCCCGGACGGCATTATCGAAGCCTACGAATCGATTTCGAACGATTGGTACTGTGTCGGAGTGCAATGGCACCCCGAGAGCAACACCGCCTCTGCGCTCGACATACAGATCTTCGAATCGTTTATCTCGGCGGCCGGCCGTCAACAGGATGTTGAAGTGATTCCCATGTCGTCTGTTATGCGACGCGCCGCAGCGTAAGCACAGTACGTCACTCTGGAATTCTGATTCGAGGCGAGGTCCGGCAGGGCCTCGCCTTTTTTCGTTCCCTCCAGAAATGTTACTGCCATTCGAGCCGTTTACTTAATATCGAAGACGATACTGGCTCGTGGGAGAAACGAAACTGCAATCGAAAAGCGTTCTTCGCGGCCACAAGTCAGCGTGAAACGATGTCCGGACGTCCACCGCGGCAAACTTACTTTTTCACTTTCACATCCATTTTGCTGACAGTGATGTGGCCATTGTAGTGTGCCGTCGCCAGGTGCAGCCCATCAGAACAAAGATCCAGGTCGCGCGCGACGTCTTTCAGCTTCATCTGGTGAAATTCGTTTTCGGCGTCCGGTTTCCAGAACAACAGATAACCGCCACTACCCCCCGTGGCTGCGATCCGCGTCCCGTCGGCGTGCGCAGCGACACCCCACGCCACGCCCCGAAGTTTGCCCTTCGACAGATGTTCAATCTGCTGCGTGCCGGACTTCCAGTCAAATGCGACGACTGACGGATTGCCCACGCCGGCAAAGGCGTTGGTGACGTTCGTGATACCGCTGCAAAGAATCTGTGTGCCGTCTGGCGTGAACGTCATCCCGCGAAAGCCGCCGATGGTAGCAACGAACGTTTTGTCGTATTTCTGCAGCGACTTCGCCTGCCATGTTCTTACCTGTTTCCCACTGTCGACATCCCAGTGAATCAGGTTGCACATCAGGTCACCTGTCGCCAACTGCTTTCCATCCGGATGAAATGCCACATTATAGATGTACGATTCATGCCCGGGCATCTCACGAACCAGACTGCCATCAGCCATGTTCCATAAACGCACCACCTGATCATTGCCAACCGACGCCAACAGATTTCCGTCCCGACTGACCGAAATCGCCCGTACCCAACTCTCGTGAGCGTCGACCGTGCGCTGCGCCGTGGGCTGTGCGGCGTTCACCGACCACCACATCAGACGACCGTCGTACCCCGCAGTAACGATCGTCTGCCCGTCGCCGCTGCATGCAATTGCCCGCACCCAGCTACCCGCTGGCAGTTCTGTTTTTTCGCCGGAAGAGATCTCGAATCGCCAGACGGAATAGTCCTGCGCTCCGACAAAGACGAATTTGCCCGACGGATCGAAACGGCACGACAGCAGTGGACTGTCATGAGTCAGATCATGAGCAACGTGTGTCTTTGTGATGTCCATCGATGTCAGTCTCCAGCAGTGTCAGCGGCAGGATCGTTTTCGCACCTCAGTACAACGCCGACGGATTCGCCTTTTCGGACCCTCGGAAAAGTTCGCAGCATCAGAACAATTCCTTCGTGTTCGGCAGGCAATACATAGGGCTTGTTGTCTTCCAGATCGTAGACCGTCCCCAGGGACTGTCCGAGTGCGACGTTTTCTCCCAGTTCGACTGTCGGTTCAAAATAACCGTTGACCGGCGACGGGTTACAAACCTGAAGATGTCCCGAACCCGGCCGAGCGTCTTCGACGACATGCTGAACTTTCGATACCGTTTCACGCGGTTCAATCATACCGAGTGTCGCCATCACATTCCTACAGCCTTCCACGTAGGCATCAACACCTTCATCTGAGCAGGTCGCCGATCCCAGATATTCGCAGTAAATCGCAGGGACGTTCGCGTCCCGAGCAACGGACATAGAACGGCCCTCAAGATTGGCAGCCGTTCCCCAGATCACTGGCAAATTGAACGCTCGCGCCATTTTTCGCTGTTGTTCCAGGATGTCAGCATCCGCGTGCAACACATAGCCGGACAGCGGGTGCAAAGCGAATTCAGTCCCACCGGTGTGCAGGTCGATGTAGTAATCGGCGCTTTGGATCAGCGTCGACAGGGCCCATGCCGTTTGCTCGGTAATGCTGCCATCCGGATTGCCAGGACAGGTTCGTGCCAGATCCAGACCATCATCGGCACAGCGTTGTCCCCGCAGGAAAGCCGCTTCGTTGACGCACGGCACCAGTGTCAGCCGCCCATTGAGGGCCACAGATTGCTGATCGACGAAGACATCAATCAGCCGCCGAATGGCCTGGATGGGCTCAAACTCATCGCCGTGAACGCCACCGGTGATCAACAGATGAGGGCCGTCCGACCCGAAAACATATTGTCGCAAGGCAATAGCCATCAGTCAGAATTCCGGATTGGTTCCACGTTGTCGCCGCTGCAATGCTTGTAGCGAAACAACCCGTCGACGGCCAGAACCGATCCGGTGATGTAGTCGGCATCGTCCGAGGACAGGAACGTGGCCGCCCGTCCGATGTCTTCCGGCGTTCCCATTCGTCCCAATGGAAGCAGTCGGCCAGCCTCGGCGACGTTGTCGCTGCCAAACGTGGCATGTTCTCCGGGTGTGTCGATCCAGCCCGGTTCAATGACGTTGACATTAATCCGATGTGGCGCCAGCTCCACTGCAATCGAGCGGCCCATCTGATTCAGACCGGCCTTTGCTGCGCCATAGGCAGCACACAGGGCCATCGGCATTTCGGCCTGAACGCTCGAAATGAAAACGATCCGACCTGCCACCTGGCTGGCCACCATGTGCCGCGCCACCAGTTGGCTCAGATGAAAGCCACTCACCAGTGTGCCGGTGATCGTTTTTTCGAACAGATCCGGCGGATAGTCCAGAAACGCACAACGACGGCTGAACGCCGGGTTGCTGATCAGAATATCAATCCGCGGAACCAGCGTCAGAGTTTGTGCCACCAGGTGTTCGCATCCGCTGCGAGAGAACACATCAGATTCGACCACATGACATTGCCGTCCTAGTGCCTGAATTTCGGCCATAACATCGGCAACGTCTTCGCCACCCGGACGGTCATTCAGCACAATGTCCGCTCCGGCTCTAGCCAGTTCCAGAGCAGAACCCCGCCCGATGCCTCGACCAGCTCCCGTGACCAGTGCGATTTTCCCACTGAGTTTCACGAAGTTGCTCCGCGTGGATTGTTACTGAAGTTTTCGCCACAGGACTTCAACATGTTCATGATCGCGCCAAAGTCACCACCGTGAGCCAGCAGTTGTCCGCCCTGCGACTGTCGTTTCACGAGATCCTCGACGGTGCCAACGGGCGTCCCCCAGGCCGTACCGTGACGTTTGCATGCAGCAGCAACGGTTTCGAAGGCCCCCTCCAGAGTCATGTCCCCGTCCTGATGTTTCAGCCGCAGACCAAGGTCGCCTGGCCCCACAAAGATGGCAGAAACACCTTCCACCGCCGCAATTTCGTCGACGTTGTTCACCGCTTCGGGGGTCTCAACCTGCACCACCAGAAATGTTTCGTCGTTGACCTTGCTCAGGTAGTCGGCGACGCCTTCCTTGCCGTCGACCATGTAGTCGGCGTCCAGCCCAGCGCCGTCCAGACCGCGATCGCCCAGCGGCGGATACTTGACCGCGTCGACCAGCATTTGTGCCTTTGCCGCCGTATTCACGTGCGGAATCATCAACCCCGCAGCGCCGTCCTCCAGGTAACGGTACAAACGCGTCTTTTCCAGAGTGGGGGCACGCAGCATGATGTCAATATCGTGCAGGTGTGAGTGTGCCAGCAATGTCTGGACGTCGCGTTCGGTGAAGTTGCGATGCTCCAGGTCCAGCCAGATGCAGTCGAACCCACGATGAGCGGCGTGCTTGATGAAGCCTGGAATGAAGTGCCCCAAGGCACACATGCGAACGGTTTCGTTGTTCCGAAATCGTGCCAATGTCTTACTTTTTCTCATACGGAAGGAGGCCTGTTGTTGCAGAAAAGTCGGAAGGAGGGACAAAGAGAACGTGGTCCAGGAAACTGTCGTGATACGTCAGTTCCTGTGAGCGGCACGGCGCTAGCCGCCGGTTATGGGAAGTGTTTTCACCCGCGGCTAGCGCCTTGCGGCTCACTGTTTCAGCTATCGGGACAGCCTCCTGTTGCGTGGTCACGTCTAAGAATTGGGGTTGTTCTGTAGCCGAACTCGCCAGAGTCTGGAGGTTTTTCCCTATGTCGTCCAAAGTCTGGCGACTTCGGCTACCACAAGAATCAAGACTTGACGAAGCATTAGACAATGGTCGTTTCTGATGCAGGAAGTCCGTCGTTTTTCTTAGGAAACAAAAGACTGGCAACGCAGCCTGTGACAATGTTGACTGTGATAGCAGCCGGGGCAATCCATTGAAAGCTGACGGGATCCTGATCTTCGGTACCCGCGACAAATCCGAAGATGGGCCCCGAGAATGCGATCAATACCGCTGTTGTCGTGCCGCAGAACGCTCCGACCGCGACGCCTTTGGGGCTGGCAAAAGGGACGAAGAGAGCGAAGAAAAACAGCCCAAAGATCGGAGTAGCCAGCAGATTTGCCGTCTTGGTCGTGACGGCTGTGATGTTCCCGGGAATGGCTCCCATCCCGGAACTGGCGACAACCACCACAGCGCCAATTCCAAACGCCAGCCAGCGGGCCGTGGCCATGTGTTGTTTGGGATGATCTATGTTATTTGCCGCCAGTGGAGCCGCATATGGAGATTTGTCCTCAGCGTGGCCCACCACGGTCGAAGCTGCCGTCTTTTCCGGAGCCTTGCGCTTCAGGATATCTGTCATGACCACGGCGGTGATGGAATTCACTCCCGAATCAATACTGGACATCGCAGCCGCAAACATGGCCGCCACCACCAACCCCGAGACTCCCGGTGGCAGATGAAATGCGATGAAATGCGGAAAGATCCTGTCGGCATTATCACTTAACGAAATGTCCGGCGGTAACAGGTCGGGATTCGCTTCGAAGTACGCCAGCAGGGCGAACCCGACGAACCCCAGCGTGATCGCCACGACGACAGACACGCTCAGCTGCGTTGCCAACGCTCGCCGCGCTGCCGCAGCATCTTTGGTCGCCATGAAACGCTGAACCGACGTCTGGTCACCGCCAGCCGTACACACATACCAGACGAAATAATTCAACAGCGACCCGACCAGCGTCACTCGGACAGAAAAGTCAGTACTGAAAACAGGTTGAGTATCCCACGACGGATTCCACTCGGTCGGAATCCAGCCCAGGCCTCCCAGATTCCAGGAGATCGTTGCCAGGACCAGTACAGCCCCGCCAAACAGCAGCACGGTCTGCACCAGGTCCGTAATCACAACGGCCCGCAGTCCACCTAACGATGTGTAGATGACCGCCACGAATCCCGTCACCAGAGCAATCACCGGGATCATGTCCTCACCGACACCCAGCATGATTGTCATCGCTTTGGCGGTTAGATAAATCAGCAGCGACATCCAGACCAGACGCAGCGAAATGAACATCCATGCTCCCAGCAGCCGGATGTTCGGGCCAAGTCGTTCTTCCAGCAGTTCGTAAGCACTGGTCACTCGCTGTTTCATGTAAACCGGCAGCAGTACAAAGCCTACGACTGCGAACACGAACGGCAGCGCCAGCATGCTGAGCATGAACATCGGGCCCTTGCCCAGTGATTCGCCCGGCATCGACAGGTACGAGATGGTGCTCAGCAATGTGGCAAACAGAGAGACACCGATCAGCCATGGATTCATGGCCCCGGAGCCGACAAAGTATTCCTTCGTGGAATTCTGCGTGCGGCTGTAATACCAGCCCAGAGTAATCGTCCCGATGGCATACAGAGCCACGATGATCCAGTCGATCACAGCCAGTCCCTGCCGACTCACCGCGTCGACACCAGCCACGACACCTTCGTCGGCATTGCAATTCTGTGCAGCAATCAGGACGATGGCGGCTGCAGGATAAGAAATTCTCTTCATGCCTGCCGGTGTCTTTCGGTTGGTAATGAAAGGTCGGGGTGTTTTCTAACTGCAGCCCGACTTCCCAGACAGCTGATTATCTCAGATCGTTAGAAGTCGTTTCAATACCAGCACGCAGCGCCAGCAAGTCAATGACCGCTCTGGTTCTCTCACGAGCTCGATTCACTCGCTCGCGCTTCGTGCTTGTATTCTGTGATGTTGAAACCTCTTCTGGAGCCGTTAATCTTATTCTCGTGAACCGTTTCGGCTGGCGGACATATCGCTGACTCAGGCTCTGTCGCCGCCACGAGCCAACCCAATACGCTGTAGTCTGACGAAGTTCGGCTTCTCAGAACAGCGACTGCAAAAGGAAAAATGATGGCGGAACGGCTGCGAATCGGAGTGACCGGATCTGGGTTCATGGGGCGCACCCACGTGGACGCAGCGCACAAGCTCGAATCCACCCAACCCGTCGCCGTTACCGGAGGAACTCGAGCCGCAAGACTGGCCGCCGACTACGGCATTGATGTCGAACCCGATGTACAGTCTCTGGTGCAGCGCGATGACATCGATGCCATTGTCATTGCGACGCCTCACTGGGTGCACTGCGAAGAAACGCTGACCGCAGCGGCTGCCGGCAAGCACGTCCTTGTGGAAAAGCCGATGGCCACATCGGTCGCTGACGCAGAACGCATGACTCAGGCCTGCGCCAGCAATGGACTTGTGCTGTCGGTCGGATATCACCAGCGCTTTCGTGAATCCAACTACCGCACGCGACAACTGATCCAGGACGGCGCCATTGGAGAGGTGCGGTGTATTCAGATGTCAGCCCTGTTTGACATCACCACTATGCGGCAGGACACTGGCTTCGGTGGCAACTGGGGCTGGTGGACCGATCCGCGAAGCGTGGCTCACCTGATGAACAGCGCCCCGCACAACGTTGATCTGTGCCGCTGGTGGCTGGACAGTGAGATCGTTTCCGTCGCCGCCCAGTCAGGCACGTTTCGCGAAGAAAACCCGAACGAGAACACGACCATGACGCTGCTGACGTTTGACAACGGAACCATGTCCACGTTCTGGTCGTCCAGCGTTCTGCCCGAACCCGGTTTTTCCGGTGAAGCGTTCCGGTTCCGAATTATGGGCGATGACGGCATTATCGATCTGGATCCCTATGGACAGTTGCAGCTGGGCGATGCAACCGGCATGTCCACCGTTTACGAACAGCCGGCGGTTGGACACGACGATTCCACATCAGCGTTTGGCCTCAGTCGAATGCAGGCTTACTGCGACCAGATGCAGGGCTTCGTTAACAGCATCAACGGTACGGCTGGTGGCGAAGGAACAGCCAAAGACGGAATGGCCGGAGTCTCCGCGGTCACCGCGATGCTGGAAGCGTCCGCAATCAATCGCGTCGTGCCGACAAAGCAATAATGTCCCGACAAACCTGTTTCACTGTTTAGACACAAATTGGCAAGCAACATGAATTCAACTGATCGACGTACGTTTCTGGCATCGTCTGCAACCGCCGTACTTGCTGCAGCATC
>JBDONA010001092.1:0-2302 GCA_039831575.1 Fuerstiella sp.
GTAGTCGCTGGCCCGACGGATTTCGACGTCGTATTCACCGACATCAATCCCCAGCCAGGTCTGGCCGGCCGGATAGTTGGCGTTCAAAATGTCCAGATTCGGTGTAAATGTCGTGCCGGCGGGAGCATTGATCACCATCTCACCGCGTTCAGCAAACCCGATGATGATGTCATCGATGTGCACACCTTCGACAGCGTTATTCATGCCACGCAACGACCCGTCACTGGCTTCATAAGCCCCAAAGAAGTCACCGGGTAATTCGCCAGTCAATCCACTGTTAATGTCTGCACTGCGTCCCGTAAAGCCAAGTGGGCCAGGATTGGTCACAGGGTGCCCAATCACCTGAATCAAGTCTTCCGCACCCTTGATATTGGTGATGTCGCCGATTGGTCCGCCACCGATTGACGAAAACTCATTCGCCAGTGCCTGGCGAATTGCGATGGCGACTTCGTTGGTACTGGCCGTGGCATCCGACAACGTGACTGCATTTGCCCCGCCGGAGACTCCACTGCTTCCGGCGAGGGTTAGCACACCGGAGGTACTGACGAAGTCAGTACTGGACGCAGTAAATACAGTCACTCTGTTAGCGGTCGAACTTGACAGTGGAGATGTGATCGGACTGAGCGCTGCCGTTGTCAGCGTTGAATCCACAGCATCGATCACCAAAGGAGTACCAACAGCGTCTGCGCTGAGCTCTGTGCCAAACATCAGACCGGCGGGCACACCTGTGGCGTCCAGCAGGATATTGTCTACCTCCGCTGTCAGGCCATTCCCGAGCGTAATTACGGGCACGGCCAGCGTAACGTCGCCCGCCGCTGGGAAGTCGACACTCAGGACCGCAAACGCTTTTGTGGCGACGGCATCTGCGTTGTCGGCAGGTAATACGCCGATTTCGAGTGCACCAGGTATGACTCCGCCCGTTGTGTCAATGAACGTATATTGATTTCCGTCAATCACCACGATTTCGCCAATCACAGCAGCCCCCCCAGGGAACGTCAGCGTTGTATCGGCCACGGTAATTGTGATTGCGCCAGTTGATGACCCACCTAGTTCGGAAGTCACCGTTCCCGTCGTCAGCAGCAATTTATCTCCGTCTCGAACCGCTGTTCCCGCACCAAACTGAGTATTGATCGCAGTGGCGGTCCGGATCGCGACGACAGTCGACGAGTTGACTGCGGCAACAATGATTTCCGGGTTTGGATTCGGAGGGAAGAAGCTGGGAGTCGTGACGAAGTCGAACGTGATCAGTTCAATGGTCAATGAGTCACCCAGAACTGCCGCTCCATTGGACAGTTGAACCGTTTCGCCAAATCGTAAATCAAAAGCATTCAGCTGCAGAACACCACCAGCTCCGGCTGCAGATGCTCGGTTGCCGCCACCCACGACACCGTTGATGATCGCTGCCGCTGCAGTTGCAATCGTGTCTCCGGTATCCGCCGGATTGATCTGAATATCAGTCGTCGCAACCGGACTGTCGGTAAACGTGAAGATGCGTCCAAAGGCAAAGAAGGATTCCCCTTCCAGATTACCACCCAGCTCATTGGGAATCGTCAGGTCATTGCTTAACACGAAACTGTCGCCGGCCGTTGGCAGATTCGGAACGGTAACGCGGTTCGGCGCGGCCGCATCGTGTGCCAATGCGGTTCCTGCTCCCAGCGTCGTGTTGATCACCCCGATAGCTGCGGCGGTCGCATCGGCGACAGTTGCAGCCCCGCTGATATCAATGTCGCCCACAAATGCCGAAGTCGCGGTAAACGTGAATGTCTGCCCCAACACCCTGAACGCCTGAAGTTCCAGATCCGCAACGGCAGCAACGGAACTCAGGTCCAGAGTTCCGCCCGTCGTGAAAGCGCTCGAAGGAATTGCTGGAAACGGCAGGTCCGGAACACTGACACGATTCGGTGCTGCCAGGTTGTGGGCCAACGCGGTCCCCGCTCCGATGACCGTATTGATCTTCGTGATCGTCGCTATTGTTAAGGCGGACAGCGTTGGTGGACCCGAGATGTCAATGTCATTGGGAAGCACAGCGGTGGCGGTAAAGGTAAACGTCTCGCCCAGAACGGTAAACGTTTCGCCTTCCAGGTCCGTCACCATCGCGGTACCGCTCAGGTCCAGTGTTCCCCCGGTTGAATCAATTGCTGCCGTGGTTGGCAGGTCAATGGAGGCGCCCCTTGCGACGGCCGTGCCGGCTCCCAGAACACTGTTGTTGATGGAAATCACGGCCCGACTGACAAGTACGTCCGCTGTGTCCGCAGGGACGGCAGCAGGGTCAGCCAGAATATCATTTGGCAACAATGGATTT
>JBDONA010000359.1:0-2300 GCA_039831575.1 Fuerstiella sp.
GCGTCCCTTTTGAAATGAGTTGTGATCTTTGGTCTTTGATCAATTCATCTCGAAATACGCCGCCTCTTTCAACCGCTCACAAAACACAACTTTCAACAGTAACCCTCGAGCGCAAGCACACTTTCTTTCGCTGTTATTGGTAAGCTGCACTTCGGCAACAGGATGTCTGTCGACTCGTTTTAATGTCACTGACGGGCTGTGCAACAATTCGGCAGGAAAGGTGCAGTATGTCGTGGTGAACAGTATTCTGCATGCCGGAATTTCGTCTATTGCGTCGTAGTCCCGGATCCCACCACCATAGCCGGAACATTGTTTCCAATCTGCTCGCAAAGGTCCGGCGCGCGATCGAGTCGGCTATAACGCGCCTTTGTATGACATCGAAACGGCACCGTCGCGCCAAATCAGAAATGGTTCGATATCTGCTTCAGCCTCGTCGCCGGCCAGATTCTGACTTATGGCGTTGGCAGTCAGACTCATTTTCCGGCTCCAAATCAGACTACCGACATCTCATCAGAATGGAGCGAGAATAAGACACCACTCGCCATCAATGTTCGACCCACCACTCTGACGGTGTGCGGTCACCAAGCGTGTTCATGCGTAGTCGAAACGACAATAGCAGCTGGCCGACGACATTGTTTCGGATCGCGGCCTAAGCGTGAAACGGGCGCATCTTAGATCGCTCATGAGCGGCTGTGTTGTTTTTCAAGAGTTTTGACATGAGATTTCGTGTTTCCAGTGAGAATTATTTTTGACCATTGTGTTAAGGATGACGAGTAGTTTTCTCATGCAGGCAACGATGATGACTTTGGGAAGTTTTCCCTGAGCTTTGAGTCGTTCGGCGAAGGCTCGGATGACCGGGTTGTGTGTCCTCGCGGTCATAGCGGCCATGTACAACACGCATCTCACGCCTCTGCGACCGCCGAAGATAGTGCGTCGACCTCGGAACTGCCCGCTGTCGCGATTGAACGGAGCCACGCCAACGAGGGCTGAGATTTTCTGACGATTCAACTGGCCGAGTTCGGGGACTTCAGCAATCAGTGTCGTTGCCGTCACTTCGCCCACGCCAGGAACACTTTGAATAAGGTCAGACTTACCTTTCCATTCGTCGTCAGATTTGACAAGCTTCGCGATCTCCACGTCGATGCGATCAATTTCCTTCGACAGATGTTGAATGTTCTTGTTCAAACTGCGCCGCACAACCTTCGATGTGATGGCCTCGGTCCGATTCTTTTCGCCCGTTCGCTGGCAGATCAGTTGCCGACGACGCGTGACCAGTTGGTTCAATTCCTCTTGTTTTTTCGAGGTTTGAGCAACCGCACGCGGCCTGACATCCCGTCCGAATCGTGCGATGACGCGCGCGTCGATGCGGTCCGTTTTGGCCAGGATGCCCAGTGCTTTGGCGAAGTCGCGAACCTGCCTGGCGTTGACCACCGAAACGACGTGTCCGGCATTGACCAGATGCATGACGATACTCTTCTCGTAAGCTCCGGACGCTTCAAGAACGATCAGACACGACCCGGCTTTGGGCAGCCTGGCCATCAGTCGTCCGGCGCCAGCGTCAGTATTGTCGAACGTTTCGGAAAAGGTGGCGGGATAGTCGGAGACATCGAGGGTCTTTTTCGAAACATCGATCCCAACAAATTGAGAGAACTCCATTTGAGCAGTGTCCCTTCCTTGCAGATACGAGCTCGCCGCTTTATCGCGTCGGCTCTGGCGGCTGTTCGGGCTTTTCTCAAAAGACCGGTGGCGATCCGGCTCATGAACGGCGTCATTCGTGATGCGCCTGAGGGCGTTCGATCTACTACCGGCCACCGTGGGTTTGCCTGCTTCGCTACGCTCCGCAGGCAAACCCACGGCACATGGATCTTCCGATATCTGTCCTTCTGGCAACATACAAGGGTGATGTTCCAGTTGCTGGTTCCATGTGTGCAGCACCAGCAGCGCAGCCGCTTCGTACTGCTGTTCGTCGTGGATCGTCTCGCGTAATGTTTTCCACGCCGACTGAAACAACAGACCATACATCACTCGCCGATTGCCCAACGCCAGTCGAGCCAGCTGGGACGGGAGCGTGAACACCACCTGGTGGCAATCAATCAGCGGATGCAGCAGTTCGGATGCGGACTGCATCCAGTCGGCTCGCTTCGCTCCCGAACATCCCGGACAGTGTCGGTCGCCACAGGAATTCCACACGGTCGTTTGGTGATCACATTCTTTGCACCGATACCGTCGTCCTCCCAGATGTTCCGTACGACACAGCGAGAGTTTTGCCAGAGTACTCTGCACCTGAGGCGGAGCCTGGG
>JBDONA010001097.1:0-9933 GCA_039831575.1 Fuerstiella sp.
TGGTGATCGTCGGAAAACTGATTCGGTCGCCCTACTTCTTCCTGGCCGTGGGCTCGAAGGCAAACATCGGTGGCGCTGCCTCGGCCCCCGTAGTCGCAGCGGCTTTCCATCCCAGCTTGGCACCAGTCGGCGTATTGCTCGCCGTCTTGGGCTATGCCCTGGGAACCTATGGAGCCTGGTTGTGCGGCGTGATGATGAGATGGGTTTATTGAGCAGCCAATCCACCCACACTCATCAACGCAGTCGGGACATAGCCTTTGATCGTACGGCCGGCGGCTAGAATCACGATCCGATGGAACTGTCGGTGATCACTAGAAGCTGGCGAGGAATGTGTTGCAGCTAACGTTTGATTCATCGCTCAGTAGATTCGATGATTCTTCTCGGTCAGCCACACCTCGCCAAATGACGGTGGATTTCGAAAAAACGTATGGACCAGATGACACGGAGTTCGTGCGTCATCAAACGTATGGGAATTCGGGAACCGCGTTATCAAACGGTCGTTTTACACGACGTCTCGCAACACCTATGAGTTGATGAGAGAACTAGCCAGGTACGGCCGAGATGTGGTCAGCCAGCGTACTCCCAATGCGAGTTCGTCGACGGTGAATGTGCAAGGCCGACTTGTTTGACCACGCACACCATGCCGGCTCCGCGACTGCAGCAAACATTTTGTCAGACTACACTCACGAGTCGATTAAACCAAGAACTGATTGATCGGCCCCTTCTGGTCGATGCCGTACTTATTCAATCCCAACTCCATTTGGCCGTAGTGCTTGATCGGGTTGCCATGATTGTTGAGCAGCGTCGTGTACCAGTTGCCAAGTGTCTTATGACCTTGCTGGCCATAACCAGGCAACCTGATGTAATTGCCCATGAAGTTCATCTTCGTGTTCTTGCCGGCAATAATAATGACTGGCTGCTGGTGACCATCGCTGTGATGGGTCTCGCCATTTTCTGGCTGGTACATGATCACCGAATTGTCAAACATCGAGCCGTCACCTTCGGGCGTCTTTTTCAAGCGGGCCGCGATGGTGTTCATCAGGCTCATGTGGTGTGTGCGCACCATTTCTCGAAGTTGTGGAGCGGTGTGGCCAAAGTAACTTCCCCCATGGCCGATATCATGAAGCGCGATCGTATCGCTTCTTTCTAAACCTGGCATGCCGTTGTAGCGTGTTTTGAGCGTGTCCAGGGAGAACAGAACGGTGTTCGTCAGTCCCGCCATCAGAGCCGACAATAAAATCTCAACGAACGCTTCTTGCCTCTCAACGGTGGTAGCGTCCTCGGCAAAGTACTTCTTGTCTAATCTGGGCACATTGCGTGAGATTACCTCGGACATGCTTTCAAGTTTTCTGTCGCGGGCTCTGATCTGTTCCACCGTTCGAACATAATTCGCCATCTTCAGCTGTTCATGGCCGTGAAGATTTTTTGCCTGGGCAGCTTCGCCACGATTGAGATGCTCCAACACCATGGCATCTGCATTAAGTTCAGAGCGAGCATCCTTGCTCGTTGCCACCGATTTAAACAACTCGTTAAACGCCGTTTTGGGGTCGGCATAGGCGTAGTTAAACTGCATGGGACCGGTGGCGGCTCGACCCGCGACAATGCCACGATTTGCACCTACCGTTTGCACTTCGATATGTTCAAAAGGCGTCGGGTACAGCCTCCCCAATTCAACGTCAGCGGTGGCCCATTTTATCGAGCTTAAGTGTTTATCGACGCCCATTTTGAACATGCCCAAACATGCCTGGTGCCCATGATGGCCCTTGGCGAAGCCTTTTGCGGAGAGGCCCTGCAAGATCGCCATTTCGTTTTTGTGGCCATCGAGAGCAGACATCCACCGGGGAAGTTCCTGTTGCGTCAGATCAGCTTCGACCGCATTTTTGTTTTTGTCGGTCGCTTTGTCCTTGTCGCTGAGCGTGAGTGGCACAAGTTCATCGGGGCGTAGTCCATTGGACTTTGTCATAAAAATAAAACGTGTCGGAAACGTCTTCGCTGAAGACGCCGCAAACAGATTTTGCAAAGACGGTGTCAGAGCCAGCGCACCGGCACCCAGCATGGATGATTCTAAGAATCTTCTTCTTGTCGTCATTTCGAAGCTTCCATTTCTTTTCGGTACATAAATGAGTCAGACGTGAGTAGTGAAACGATCACGGCGTTGAAGCTGCCATCGCTCCTGAGATATGCCTGATCGGCGTCGATCAGCGTCTGAGAATCGGAGAGCATTTCGTTGCGCCCCATGAAATAACGGAAGGTGTGTCGGATGATCGATTGGCGCACACGATCGGATTTTCCCAGACGCGTAATCAGGTCGATGGCATCGGTTACTTCGCCATCCAGGTTCTCGTCGCCGGTGCCGGAGAGATATCCCGTCGTGTCAAGGGGCAGGGTCTTGTATTGGTTACGTGTATAGTCGCCTTTGTCTGGAGCTTTTACCTTGATGTGCTCGGGGTATTCCAGTTCTTCCTCTGTGCGATACCGCCCAAAATCATCAAACATCTCAAAAGGATAACCTAGCGGATTCATGCTGACGTGGCACTTCCAGCATTCTTGCGCCTTCGTCTTGCCGTGTACGCGTTGACGTAGTGTTCTGTCGTGATCATCCGGGATGGCGGCGTCCACGGTGATCGGCACGTCCGGGACATAACCCGCCAAGAGTTTTTCGCGGATCCACTTGCCACGCCTGACCGGGTCGGTGCTGACGTTCAGCGAGTGTGCGACCAGCCACACCGGATGGGTCAGCATGCCCATGCGGTTGGGGATTTTGAAGGGCTGCTTTGGCTCAAAAGACCATGTGTGATGATCGATGTTAAACATATTGGAGCGATTGACATTGCGTCCGCTGCCTGTTCTTAATCTTTGGATGGGTTGTTTGGCATAGACCACAGGCGTGCGCTGGCCGTCTGCCGTTTCTTTGGCAAGTTTTGCCATCTTGTCCTTGATTTTATTGTCATACCTTCCCACCCCAATAATGGCATACTGTAAAAGTTTCTTGTTCTGATCATAAAATGCTTTGGGGTTCGTCTGCCAGTCTTTTGCCAGCAATTCTTTGATCGCATTATTCTTCAACGTCACGGCATCGGCCACCAACGCATTGTTGCCATTGTGAAAGAGGTAGAATTGATCACTGGTGAGCAGCTCATTGAAAACGTTGGTGTCTTTCTTAAGGATTGTTTCCACCATCAGATCGGCATCATTCAGTAACATTTTAATGGCGGATTCGAATTTGCCGCCTTCAAATCGTTTGTCGTCTTTAAACACCTGATACGCTTTGGAGTAACCAAAGAACTCCCTGAAAAAACGGAGTTTGATCAATTCCGTGGTTTGAAACGACCCCGTGCTGCGCGTGTGAAGCCTGGGATCAATCTTGTGGGGCTCCGATTGAACGGACAGCAGCCGTTGTACTTCTCTCTTGTAGTCGTCTTTGGTTTTCAGTTTTTCGGAGCTGGCAGCTTTGATCAACGCGTCATCCGGGCCACGCTCGGTTAAGGCATAAGCAATGGCAAAGCTGGCTTCTCTGGGAGTCAGCTTCTTGCGCCCGTGTTCATCGGCTTCTCCTTCGCCGAATTCGGAACGATAGAGAAAGTCAGATTGAAGCAGCACGGCCACCAGCATTCGGCGTAAGCCTTCCGCGTTGCCCACTTCACCAATGGCCTTGGCGGTCAATGCTTTGCAGTCGGCCATTTCGATGGCACTGGGCTGACGGTCAAGGACGATTGAAAATTGATAATTCACTGCAGCCGTAATCTGCTCATCAGTGGGGAATGTATCTGCTTTAAGGATCACATCAAAAGGGGTGTTGGGACCAACGCCTGCTTTAACTTTGGGCCGTTTGACAACAAGCAGTTTTTTGGCGGGGTAATCTCCCCTCAATATCCTGGCGGCTTTGTTTTTTTCTTTGTTATCGATATCTGACCTATTGAGGACGGCGATGGCTTCATTGAGTTTGTCAGCCTTGAATTTCTCTGAAGTTTCATGTTGCGCCGAACGGATACCAAGCTGGGCATAGGAAATGATTTTCGCGTTGGCGACCATCGTCAAAAAATGTCCGCCATTGACAATTTCGTTATCGTAGTAACGAATGCCTGAGATGTCCGGCAGGTGGAACGGATTGACGATGCCTTCTGGCAGTTGCCAGCTGGTGGATCCAAAGATGTCGTTGATCTTGTTGTGAAAAATATAAGGTGAAACGATCCAGCGCCGGGCGGGTGAAAAAGGCTTGTCTTTGATTTCACCTGAAAACAGTTTGTCGTGATCCACGTAGTTGCCGTATTGCGGCAGTCGCAGCTTGGCCTCGAACGTTGAGGCATGGTGTTTCTTCAACTCGCTCGACAGCCAATCGATCAATCGCCGGCGCTCGGCATCCGTCGGTTGTTCTTGATCCTCTGGCGGCATCTGCCCCAAGAAGATTTGCTCCTGGACCTTATTCATCAATTCCAACTGAGCATCTTTTTCCATGCTTGAGATGTTGTCCAACCGCAAGTCGCCTTCGCTCGCGTCTTCCCCGTGGCAATCGATACAGCGATTGTTGATGAGCGACTGCACTTCCCTGGGAACCTCAAGTGAATCGGTCGTGTCCTGGGCACATGCCCCTGAGGCGAACAGAATCAGCGGCAGGACAGACAGGAGGAGGATCTTTTTCCGCATCTCTAACTTCTTACCTTTCAGTGGTTCCCCCTCGGGGGCCAGGTAGATCGTCGACGTTGCTATAGGTTTCGACATTGTGCTCAATGAGAGCCAGCGCCGATGCGTCTTCGATTGGTTTTCACGGTACAGATGCGCGTCACCACCGAGTTATTTGGGCTGAAACCTGAGAACTGATAGTAGTTCTGATTTCAGCACTAGAACTCACTCTATATGGAACAATCCCCAATTCAAGGGATGCAACGTCCCCATCTCTTGTCAGTCGGTGATAATCAGAAGCTGGCCGGGAACACTGTCGCAACTAACGTTGGATTGATCGCTCAGCAGATACCGCGATTCTGCTCGGTCAGTCGCGCCGGGGCAGATGGAGTCGAATTCCGACAAAACGTATGGACCAGATGACACGGAGTTCGTGCGTCATCAAACGTATGGGAATTCGGGAACCGCGTTATCAAACGGTGGGTTTCTCGGAGTCCCGCGAAACGGATGAGTTTGTGACGCGCACATGAGTCGAGGCGAAACTAAGTAACGGCACGGTCCGGTCGTCACGCACGCTCAGCGCGGGGCGTTCATCGGTCTGGCGCTATTCGCGTATCCCGCCTTGCGTACACCCCGACCCACCTGTCCCTCGTCGCCCAACTCGCGGACATACGACTGCGCCAGGACCTGAATCTTGGCGACAACATCGGGATGCCTTATCGCGACATTGCGCAGTTCCCCCGGATCAGCATCGAGATCAAAGAGAGCGCCTTTCGGGATCTCGAGATACGCTTCCGTGCCCACACCGAGGAACCGAGTGGGCTTGACGTAATACTTCCAACAGCCATGACGCACGGCATGTAACAAAACCTGATTGGTCTTTCGATATTGGTCGGCTGCATTGAAGTACCCGTAGTAGGCAAGCGCATTTCGGGGTGAGGATTGCGGTAACTTCCTGCCAAAAAGATCGCTGACATCAACGCCATCGATCGGCACGTTCGGCTTGAAGGGTCTGCCGGCGAGCGAGGCGAAGGTGGGCAACAGGTCCATCGTCGATGCCATCAGGTCAGTGCTTGATCCCGCTTCAATGGTTGCCGGCCACCATGCGATGGTGGGCACGCGGAAGCCGCCTTCCGCCGGCGTTGCCTTTCCACCGCTGTAGGGTGCGTTCGATGAATACCTAGCCTTCTTTCTTTGACTCTCACTTTTTCTCATAAAGATGCCGCCTCCGTTGTCGGAGGTAAACAGAACCAGGGTGTGTTTGTCGATTTTCAGTTCGACCAGGCGATCCAGAATTTGCCCCACCGACCAGTCCACTTCGGCCACGGTATCGGCATAAAGCCCCTTGCCGGTCTTATTCAGGAATGCCGGACTGGCTGCGTGGGGGCCGTGCACCATGTTGTGCGGGAGATAAATAAAGAACGGATTCTTCGCGTTCCGCTGGATGAAATCGAGGGCATACTCCGTATAGCGTTTCGTCAGGAAACCAAAATCTTCTGGATCCAGGTCTTCGATCACCACCTCATTCTTGACCATCGGCGGAGGCAGATTAAACGGCTTGGCTCGTACCCCCATGTCGTGACCATTGGGGATTCCAAAGTACTCGTCAAATCCCTGCCGCGTCGGAAGGAACGGTGGCTGATCGCCTAGGTGCCACTTACCGATGCAAGCGGTGGCGTAGCCGCGATCCTTCAGCACTTCCGCGATGGTGAATTCGTTGGGATTGAGGCCCTTGCGACTTCCCGGCCACAGCACGCTGGCGTGAGGCAAAGGCGGGCGCGTCTGGTTGTAGAGCATATCCACTCGAACCGGGTAACAACCCGTCATGATGGCAGCCCTTGATGGAGTGCACACACTGGAGGCGACATAGAAATTGGTGAACTTCCTTCCCTCCTCTGCCATGCGGTCCAGGTTCGGCGTGTGACGGAGACCCTTTCCAAAAGGGGAAATGTCCGCGTATCCGAGATCATCGATGAAGATGACGACGAAATTGGGTTGATCGGCAGCGTGAAGTGCTGCCAGTGGTGCGAGCAACAGAGTCGCAATGATGGATAGGAATAAAGTTTTCATTCGGTGTCAGGTTCCCAGATGCGATTTCCCCGCGCTTCGAGGTATCCCTGGTTCGTGGGTTTGATCTTCCAAATCTCGACTGTTTTGATCATCGTCGGGGCGCCCCAGGCATAGGCATCAAATCCGCTCGCCTCCTGCCAGTCCATGTCTGCAGCGACCATCGCTTGGCGTCCGTTGACGAAGACTTCGACGAGGTATTTATCGATAAAAATGCGCAGCTCCACGTCTTCGCCGGCAGGAAGATCGGCGACTTTAAACGGCGCTTCGGTTCCGCCCACGCGGAGGGTACCGTTGTTCGGCTGAAAATTGATGGGAAGGCCGTTGCGGTTTTCATCGGCGAAAAGCCGGAACCCAAACCGCTTTCGTTTAGCTTGCTGCCGATCGATGGTGATCCTGATTTCGTAGGCATTGCCTTCGAGTTGCGCGATACGCGTGGTGGTTTCGCCGCCTGCCGTTCGATGTTTGGGGGCCACTTCGATGTCTTCGAGGGTGACAAGATCGAAACGCTGGGCTTTCAATTCATGCAGGGGCTTGATACGCAGGCCTCCGTCTTCACCAATGCTCAGTTCGCGCGGAAGGGATTGAATGGTCTTACTGCGAAGTGCGTTGTTGTGCAAAGTCGTCAACCAGGCCCACATCACGCGCCGGCCATCTTCAGTCAGCACGCTTTCTGATGCGAAGAAGTCGCGGTATTCCTTCGGGGAATCGGAATCCTGATCATCGCTTCGCCAGTTCATTCGCCCGTGAGTTTCGGGAACGAATTGTTCGGCTTCGGCGTCCCAGTCACCGAGGTAATAACGGCAGCCGTAAGGATGGCTGATGCATTGCAGCATCCATTTGTCGCCAATGGAAAAGAAATTTCCGCAGGACACGTCTTCCCCGATCGCGACATTGTCTGGTTCGTGCGAGAAGAAATCCCCCACGTGGATCCAGCTCTTGAGATCCTTCGACTTCATGAGGGGAGGATTCCTACCTCCGGAGAATGCGTAGTACGTGTCGCCGATGAGGAAGCAATCCGGGTCCCAGTGCTTGATCACCGCCTCCTTTCCGTCCGCTGTTTTTGGCTCAACGGGAAATGGTTTTTCCCAGGCAGAGAGCTTGTGGTCCTTTGCGATGGCGATCTGGTTACGTCTGGATCCCCCACCGTGGTAGATCACCGCGGGCATGCCGTGTTTGGTTAAGAAACCGGTGCCGCTATACATGTTATGACCAGTGAAGGTAGGCTGCAGTTTCGTCTTTTGCCAGGTCCAATGAAGCATGTCCGGGCTGGTGACGTGGACGAAGGAAAAACCCTTTCTGGTCTTCCCCTCGACCGTCCAATCGTGCACCAGGATGTAGTGCAGATGATAGGTGCCATCAAGATAGAAGGCCGCATTTGGGTCCCCCGGCTTGCTATCGCCACCCGGGTGCATGAGGTGGAAATTCAGGGCCAGGGGATCGGGCTGATCCGCGGCAATGGATCGGGAAGGACTTACGAAGATGGCAATCAGAGCAGCCGCCAACAAGGACTTAGAAACTCCATGCCGACGAGAAAAACTGGAGAGGTCACACATGTCGCGTATTATCTCTTGTAGCCGAACGCCGAAATCAGCGGTGGCCGAGGGCCATCCGTCTGAATTGATTTGTGAGGAACGGAACAGTCCCAATATAATCGAACTAAACAGTTCCATTATATTTCTAAATGGGGAACCTTTTAAAGGGTCAGACTCCGGATTGGGGACTGACGCTGGTGGAAAAAGATCGCTGGAAATTCTGGTGCTGGCTGGCGGAAAAGACGAAGACACGAATCGTCGACGACGACGGACTCAATTGTTCAGCGTTGATGCGATTTGAGAGGCCACGGCGCCGCAGTACGGCCTGTCCGTTGAAGGCTAATCAAGACGTGAAAATGTGGATGCCAACGCGGGAGTTCGCCGTGAGTCTGTATCGCCGTTATCATCCCGGGCACCACATCGTCGCGACCAGGCAAACGTCTGGTTTCGGATGTGAGGCACGTCCAGGCACATGAACAGAGCTTGCCTGGCAGTTTGCGATCGAAGCGTAAGTGCAGTCGAAGAAGCTTCGGGATAGTCAGAACGACTTGCCGGTGCGCGATCGCCGAGCAAACCTGATCGGCAACGTGACTGGCAGTCAGCAAAGTCCGTTTTTGATGGCAGGAGGGGCAGGTGGCACACTGCAATAGTTCTCTTGACGGCACCAACCAGTCGCTAACGCCCCGCGGCTGATTACTAATCCAGGTCAAACAAAGAGATCACTCATCGGAACACCGGTGCTGTCTCCGAAAGTCTCGATCGGAACGTCCACCGAGTTTGCGATTCTGACAAAGAGGTTGGACAGGTTATTCTTCTCTTCGTCGTAGGTTACAAACTGCCCGGCCTTGTGGCCGATTTTCTTACCTCCGGCAAGAATCAGTGGAAAGTTTGTGTTGTCGTGAACTCTGGAGGTCGCGGCTCCTTGAAAGATCAGACATCGATCGAGAAGGGAGCCGTCTCCCTCTTTCGTGTCCTTTAATCGCTTAACGAAATACGCTAACTGCTGGGCGACAAATTGATCCCACAGACCCCAGTCCTTGAAACCGTCCTCGTTCTTCGCTGCGGAATGGCTCAGTTGATGCAAGTCCCTGGCAATGCCAATTCGCTTTGAAAGATTGTTGGTGGGTGCGGTCCCGCCCTCGGACGCCAGTTGATAAGTCGCGACGCGGGTAATATCCGACTTGAAGGCAAGGTACATTAAGTCGTACATCGTCCGAATGTAATTCTCGACGTCGGTGAACTCGATATCCAGATTTATCTCGGGAGGAGCCGACAGCGCTCCCTTGTCGGCCCACAACTTATCGTTTGCGACCTTTTTCTCTAACTCCGTGATGGACGCGAGATACTCGTCGAGCGTCGCTTGATCTTCCTGCCCCAGATTGCGTTTAAGGTCCCTGGCGTCGCGATAGATCTCATTCAGCAGATGTGTTTTTTCCTTCAATCTGGCTTTGGCAGCGGGACTGCTTGCGACATACATTCTTTCGTAGATTCTTTCTAAATTCGACCAGGCGGGGATCCCCTTGCCGTTCTTGTCGAAAGACAACGTGTAGGTGCGGCTCAAGTTCCCGACTCCTCCAACCGTCGAGAGCGGCATGGACGCCAACTGCGTTTGACCTCCGTGATAGTCGCTGATGACCTGATCAATGGAAATCGAATTGAAGGTCGTTTTTCCTTTCACGATATCTTTCGACGTCAGGTACCCGGTGGGATT
>JBDONA010000258.1:0-2293 GCA_039831575.1 Fuerstiella sp.
CTCTCAGGCAGTTTCGGGTTTTCGAAGAAGGGTTAGAAAAAACCATCCTGCCGGGTTATCTGAACGGCGGACATCGCGAGTGATTGCGGCATAGGTATCGAGGGACGCGGTGGCATGTGGTCATCGCAATCTCCCGCCCTCGCGAATGCCACCTCCGCCATGTCAGACCCCTCTGCACTCGTCCCCGAACCGACTCCGGAAGAACGGCTGACGCAACTGGCCGCCATTCTCGCGCGTGGTGTTCGCCGTTACCGCATTCTGGCCCGTCGCTACGAATCGGACGCTTCCGCCGAACCTGGCGAAAGCCGCGGCGAGTGCCTTGAGGTTCTCGGCGAAACGAGGCTCAGTGTGTCACGTTTCCAGGGTCGTTCAGCTCGCGATCAACATTAGTCGTCGGTCGCGGCCGATTTCCCACGACTACCTTGTCGCGTTCATCGCGGCCGAAAAAGCTCCGAGAGCCAGAGAGGATTGCCATGAACATTGAAGAGGACGTCGCTGCGCTGCAGCAGATGTCGACCGACGAACTTCGAGATCGGTACACGGAGGTCTTCGTGGAGCAACCACGATCGCGTCACAAGGTGTATCTGATCCGCAAGATCGCCTGGCGACTACAAGCCAACGCCGAGGGAGACCTGAGCGAGCGGGCGCGTCGACGAGCGGAAGAACTCGCTGCCGATGCCGACGTGCGAACAACATCACCACGGGGCATGAGTGTGGCCACAATTCCCAAACGAACGAAGCAGGCCGAAGTGCAACTCGATCCCCGGCTCCCCGCGCCCGGGATCTCCGTCATTCGAAAATATAAGGGACGTACGCTGGAAGTCCGCGTCCTGCGGGACGGCTTCGAGTACGACGGCGAGAAGTTCAAAACACTGTCAGCCGTTGCTAAGGCCATCACCGGATCGCATTGCAACGGATTCCGTTTCTTCAAGCTGGGAGTTGAGCAATGAGTCCGCCGAAACCATCCACACCGCAAATTCGCTGTGCCATCTACTCACGAAAGTCGACGAACGACGGACTCGATCAGGAGTTCAATTCTCTCGATGCCCAGCGTGAGGCCGGCGAGGCGTTCATTGCCAGCCAAAAGAACGAGGGTTGGATCTGCCTGCCGGACCGATACGACGACGGAGGTTTTTCCGGTGGTAACATCGAACGCCCAGGGCTTAGGCAGCTGCTCACCGACATCGAAGCGGGCCACGTCGACTGCGTTGTGGTGTATAAGGTGGACCGGCTCAGTCGATCGCTGATGGACTTCGCCCGTATTATGACGACATTCGAAAGCCGTCATGTGTCGTTTGTCTCCGTGACCCAGCAGTTCAACACCACCCATTCAATGGGTCGCCTGACGCTCAACATCCTCTTGTCATTTGCTCAGTTTGAACGCGAAATCATCGGGGAACGGATTCGCGACAAAATCGCGGCACAACGACGTAAGGGAAAATGGGCCGGCGGCATTCCGGTCCTGGGCTACGACGTTGATCGCACAAACCCCAGTCCGAAACTCGTCGTCAATGCGGCGGAGGCCAGTCGCGTCCGCGAGATCTACAACCTTTATTTGAAACTGGGATCCCTGCTACCCGTTGTTGACGAGCTGGACAATCGCGACTGGCGGAACAAGGCATGGACGACCAGAAAAGGCCGTTTACGAGGCGACCGACATTTTGACAAGGGGAGTCTCCACGCTCTACTGACCAACCCGATCTATATCGGCAGGATCAAACACAAGGAGGATCTGTTCGATGGGGAACACGAGCCCATCATCGAGCCAGACCAGTTCCGACAGGTGCAGGCTCGGCTCCAGCACAATTGCCGAACGGGTGGCGTGGAAGTCCGCAATCGCCACGGCGCTCTGCTCAAAGGGATATTAGTATGCAAGGCCTGCGATCGGGCCATGACCCACACATTTACGAGCAAGGGCACAAAACGATACCGCTACTACACCTGCACGCAGGCAATTAAGAAGGGACGAAGGTGTTGTCCGACGCAGTCGCTTTCGGCATCGCAGATTGAGGAGGCAGTGGTCGACCAGTTCCGCGACATCGCGACCAGTGTCGATCTCAGGGCGGAGGTGCTGCGACAGGCGGTTGACCATGCGGCGACCGACCTTGACTCACTCCGTTCGGAAGGGGCCAGTCTGAAGAGGGAACTGACGAGGCACCATGCCGAGATTCGAAGGTTGGCGATAAGCGGCGAACAGAGTTCTGCGACGACGGCGCTGATTGCCGGTCTGCATGATCGCATCGCTCAGGCCGAATCTCGGACCGTCGAACTGAAGAGACAGATCGTCGACATT
>JBDONA010000318.1:0-9919 GCA_039831575.1 Fuerstiella sp.
GGATCGGCCACGCGGACCAAGGGGCTGAATATCTACGCTCCCGTGCCAGGTGCGCATCACGCGTTTCGTGCCGCCACGACATCACTGTGCATCGCCGCGTTGCTGGAAGTTGCTCCGCATGACAATGGCGCACGCAAGGCGATCGAACGTGCTGAGGAATGGTTGCTGGAACACCTGCCCGATCTGCGCCGAGCCACCGGCAAGGCGATCTATAACGTGTGGGGGCATGCATACTCCATCCAGGCTCTGGTGCGACTGCACAGCTATCACGAGAAGGACGTTCAGCGACGGGCGACGTTGATTAAGTTGATCCGACTGCAGTTTGACATGTTGACTCGGTATGAATCCGTCGACGGCGGCTGGGGTTACTACGACTTTCGTTATCAGGCGAACCAGCCGACCTCGTCTTCCATCAGCTTCGTCAACGGAGCGGTGCTGATCGCGCTGGCGGAGGCAAAGGCCATCGGCGTCGAACCGCCGGAGCGTATCGTTAAACGCGCAATCGCGGCACTGCAACGTCAACAGAAGGCGGATTTCAGCTACCTGTACGGCGAGTATCTGAAGGATCGGCCGATGCGAGGCATCAACCGTCCCGGCGGTAGTCTGGGGCGTACGCAGTGTTGCAATTGTGCGTTGCGTGCGTGGGGCGACGAAAAGATCACCGACAACGTCGTCAAGAATTGGCTCTATCGTCTTTACGTTCGCAACGGCTGGCTTGACATTGGACGCAAGCGACCAATTCCCCACGAGTCATGGATGCAGGTGGCCGGCTATTTCTACTACTTCGGGCATTATTATGCCGGCCTTTCTCTGGATCAGTTGCCTGCGTCCGAACGTGCCCCCTATCAACCATTGCTCGCAAAATTGATGCTGGACCGTCAGGAAAAGGACGGATCCTGGTGGGACTATCCGCTGTACGACTATCACCAGCCCTACGGAACGTCGTTCGCGTTGATGACATTGCAACGCTGCTTGCCAGCAAATAGCGACGCTGCCAGGGAACCGTAGCGGAAAGACGGTGATGTGTCCGGTGCAACCGATCGACGTATTGACCGTCGATGCAGCGTTTCACTCTGACTTGTGCCCGCGAAGAACGCTTTCTGATAGCAGTTTGGTTACTCCCACGGGCCAGTATCGACGACGACAATAAGTAAACAGCTCTATCCGTCGCAAAGGCGAATCGGCGCACAACGTTTTTTTCAGGACTCACGGGGGGAGCTGCATGAACAGAAGGTTCCACACGAGCGGGAGTTATTTCTGCAGCTGCTGACCGAGCCCCTTTAGTGATTTGGCCTCACCGGACCTGACCACTCTGCAGCGCCTGTATAGGGAACTGCAGCCGTCGGTTTCCAAATTCGTTCAGGGATAGGACACTGTCACTTTTCGTTCATCAGTTACAAAATCGGTTTTGAAGGAGACTCCAAATATGTGCGGCATCGCCGGCGCAATCGATTTGCAGGGAACGCGACGATTTTCGCAAGAGCGTCTGTTGCGCATGACCGGAGCGATATCGCATCGCGGACCGGACGACGAACAGATTCACATTGAGGGTCCGGTGGCGCTGAGTGTGCGGCGTTTGGCTGTGATTGATGTCGCCCACGGACGGCAGCCGCTGTCCAACGAGAACGGCGATGTCTGGGTGGCGTATGAAGGGGAATTGTACGAGTACCCCGAACTGCGCCGCGAATTGATCGACCGTGGGCACACATTGCGCACGCACTGTGACACGGAAGCATGGGTTCATCTGTACGAGGACTTCCGGGAAAGGGTGTTTGATCATGCGCGAGGTCAGTTTGGCGTCAGCTTGTGGGACGCGAGGAACCGATCGTTGATTCTCGGGCGGGACCGCTTTGGAATTTCTCCGATGTTCTACGCGGTCGTAGACGGGTGGTTGATCTGGGCATCCGAGATCAAGGGCATACTCGCTTCCGGCTTGATCCAGGCGAAGCCGGATCTGAAGGGTCTCGACTGCTTCTTCAATTTCTTCGCAATGCCGCCGACACGCACGTGTTTTGAAGGCATCCAATGCCTGCCGCCCGGACACTTCATCAAAGTCCATGATTGGCAAATGCAGATCCACCAGTACTGGGATTTTGATTACCCCGATGCCGTTGAAGAGCGTCGTTTTGAAAGTCCTGCCGCAGCTGCCGAAGAGTTCGAAGAACTGTTGCGGGGAGCCGTTCGCCGACGCCTGGCCGGCGAACGGCAGATGTGCTGCTACATCAGCGGTGGACTCGATTCCACCACGATTCCTGGGCTTGCTTGTCAGGAACACCAGCAGCCACTGCCGTCCTACACAATCGGACTTGATCATTCCGGGCCAAACGACGAACGTGCGCAGGCTGCAGAATCGGCATCGTTGCTGGGGTCACCGCTAACCACCGTCAGCATGTCCTCGTTCGACATCGCCAATACCTTTCCCGAACTTATTCGTGCGGCGGAGAGTCCTGTCCTGGACACCTCCGCCGCCTGTATGATTCGCTTGGCGCACGCCGCCCGACGGCACGGCAGCATTGTCGCGTTGACTGGCGAAGGTGCGGACGAACTGTTGGCCGGTTACATCTGGTTTAAGACGCATCAGGTCGTCCTGCGGACGGGGCGGCCAAACGCATCCTGCCGAAACCCATCGCAAACCGGCCCAAGACGATGTTTCGAGCGGACTTTTCCGGAACGTTTCTGGGCGACAATCGACCGGCATGGGTCGATCAACTGCTCAGCCCCGAGTCACTAAGGGTAACCGGCCTGTTTGATTCGTCTGGAGTGGAACGGGCCCGGCGTATTCAAAGGAAACGCGGAAAGATCTCGTTGCAGCGTTTCGTTCTGGACATGGGTCTGACGGGCGTGATCAGCACGGAGCTTTGGCATCATATTTATTGTGGTGGCGGACTGGCGGACCTGCCGGTGTGGTCACCGCCGCCGACACCGGCCATCGCCTGAACATAGTCGCGGTTCACCAGAGTCCACAGGAGGGTGCGGTCGCCGCACTCGATCCTCGATTGCAGCCGGTTAGCTGAGACGGCGAAACCTCTTTCCTTACGGATCGCTTCGTCACGCGTTTGGTGGCGTCGCCGCTTGCCTCGGTCTGCACGAGCCCTCATACTTCGTTCCCTTACGATCAACTTCCATTCGGCGCCCTCACGTCATGATTTCATCAAACCATTCCCGTCGCTCGTTTCTGAAAGCCTCCTCCGCACTGGCAGGTAGTGTCCCGATGCTTTCCACATCGCTGCTTAAGGCGCAATCGGACGAAATCGCAGGGCCGCTAATCGCTTATGTGGGCACGTATACATCGCCGCTTCAGAACATGCGCGACACTCAGGTGGATCTGCCTCCGGGGAATGGGCGTGGCATCCACCTGTTTCAGGTGAATCGAACGACCGGGGCTATGACGCCATGCGGTCTGTATGAAATGGGAACCAGCCCCAGCGCCTTGGCGTTCAATGAGGCCAGGACGCACCTGTATTGCGCGAACGAAACCGAAAGGATCGGCGACGACGAGGCAGGATCGATCAGCGCCTTCGCCATAAATCGGGCCGATGGGAAGTTGACGTTACTGAATACCGTGAGTTCCGGGGGCAAGGGACCGGCTCATCTGAGCATCCATCCGTCCGGACGATTCGTACTGGTCGCGAATTACTTTGGCGGCTCCGTGGCTGTGCTTCCCATTCTTCCGGGCGGTAGTCTGGGAGCGGCAACGGACGTCAGGAAAGATGTAGGAAAGGTGGGCCCCACCAAAGCCACAAACGCTCCTGCGGGCAGCTTTGCTTTCAGCGGACACGATCAACCGCACGCCCACATGATTGAGGCCGATCCGACGGGCCGATTCGTGCTGCATGTCGATCTGGGGCTGGATAAAATCTACGTTTGGAAATTCGATGATCAGCAGGGGCTGTTGACGCCGAACCGTCCTGCTGCGGTCTCGCTGCCTCCGGGAGACGGGCCGCGGCATTTCCATTTTCATCCCAACGGACGTTGGCTCTATTCTCTGCAGGAGGAAGGATCAACCATCGTCCTGTTCGATTACGATTCCGCCAAAGGGAGGCTGTCCTCACGACAGACCATTTCCAGTCTGCCTCCCGGTTTCGCCGGCAGCAACTTCTGCTCCGGCATTCTGGTTTCCGCCGATGGTCGCTTCGTCTATGCAGGTAACCGCCTGCACGACAGCATCGGGATTTTTTCCGTCGATGAAACTGGCGAACTGACGTTCGTCGGGGAAGAGTGGACACGAGGAAACTATCCCCGCAGCTTCAGTTTTGATCCCACGGGCCAGTTCCTCTATTCCTGCAATCAACGCGGCGACAACATCGCCGTGTTTCGTGTTGATCAGGAATCAGGCAGCCTGAACTTCACCGGCCATTACACTCCCGTCGGCAACCCTTCCAGCATCGTCTTCCTGGACCTCGCGAAGCGCGGATGATGGCCCCTGCTGATAATGTTCCCGACGTCCCCTGCGGAAAGACAATTTGTGTGTTCCAACTGGTCTGAGAGTGCATGACCGTGGCGGCCGGGCGAAATCGCGTTGTGACAATTTTCGGTGCCAACCTGATTGTTGCTGCAAAACCCTTCTGCGTGGACTGAATCCTTGACCCATCTGGGCTGCCGCATCGTTGTTCTCCTCCGAGGTAACCCATATGACGAACGACACTCTCTATTCTGTGAAGGCAAAGGCTCATTGGTTTTGGCGCACCGGTTTCACGAGGGACCAGATCCTGCAAAAACTAAGAGACATGGAAATTTCAGACGAATGGTTGGTCTGCCCGCTTGGAAACGCAACACAGGCGATCACGATCGAAGTATTCGTGACTGATCCGCAGGCATTGAGAATCAACAAGAAAACGAGTGTTCATGAGCCAGAGCATGAAGAACGTTGTTGCGCTGAATGCGGTGCAGCAATGCGAAAGATTCGCTTAATCGACAACGGACATAACTTCTGGCACTATGACAGCACGTACGCCGACGCAGACGCCCCCAAGAGTTTCTTCCTGCGACAATACCCAATCGCGGGAACGATCGCTGCGTTCATGTGTTCCAGCTGCGGTTTGGTGCGGCTCTATGGGCGCAGGACTGCCCGACTGCCAACGTTGTCGTTACCGACAAGGACATAGTCGCGAATCGACAATGCGAATGCGGCACGCCTCGACAGCGACCGCCGCCTTTGTCGCCGTAGCCCAGCACAGGCAACCGAACAGTATGGATACCCCCAAAGGCGAGTGTTTTGCTGCGTTCTGTCGCATAAATTGGCCCCTGGCTACGGAACAGTGATCTTCGCCAGAATCACCCGATTATTTTCGCCTGCCCGTTTGCCGTAGCTGACTCGGCCTTCCGCAACCGTCACCCATGTCTCGTGGTCGCTGATGCGGCAGACTCCGGAGTTACCCAGCGTAGCGTGGTTCTCCGGTACAAGAATCTGTTCAGTGGACCGGATCACATGTAGCCTCAAGGGATTCACTTTTGCGATAAACAGCGGCGCCCGATGTCGCATGATGTGGTCATTGTCTGTCCCGCGTCGTGTGTAGACAAGATACAGCGTTCCCCCAACCTTCACCCAGTGCTGCTGGGTGTTGTAACTGCCCAGCGGTGAGCCATCGTTAAATGTCCATGCTTTGTGATCTGAGTAGTTGATTCCGTCAGAACTCTGCGCCACGTAAGCGCCGTCGTCGGCTCTCATTGTCAGATAGAACGCGCCGGCGAACTGGATCACCGATGGTTCATACAGACCTCGCTTTGTCGGCACAGAATGTTCGGAACCGTGTTCGACGTAGGTCAGCGTTTTACCGTCAAAACGACACCGAGCCACGATCGTGGTGTAGATCCGTTTGCGATCGCTCTTCTGATAGCGAATCGGCAACAGGATTTCGCCATTCACCAGGTCCACTCGTTGGTGGCAGCCGGCATTCGGTGCGATGATTGGCTTACCTTCGTGGTCACGTTCGGGCATAGCTATCGTTTTGAGCGGCCCGCAGACTCCATTGGCTGGATCAATCACCGCGTATGCGACGTTTTCTCGGAGAAACTTCTCTCTGGTTCCGTGCTCAAAGTTAAATGTCTTTCCGGTAACCAGCACCCTTGCAGTCAGACGATGCCACATCGGACACAGGTCGCCACCAACGACTTCGTAGCCATTTTTGTGCTTCGTTCTACGAAGTGATGGAATAAGACCTGGCTTCGACCATGTCGTTCCATGGTCGCGACTGACAGACAAAAAGACGTCATGATAGCCGTGTGCCCCAACCTTCGCCGTACGGGACATGGTTGTCACCCAATATGGCGACTTCGTTTGCACGTAAGCTGTGCGGACCTGAGTCCAGTCCCAGACCGCGTCGCCCTCAACCATCGTCGATCGCTTAATCTGCAGCGTCGCCTGACCAAAGCCAGGCTCGGCAAGCGCACCGGCCAGTGGCAGCAGGAAAAGAAGTGTCCGACAGTGAGATAAGGTGGTCTGTGGATTCATGACTCAATCCTACATGTCGACAACGGGCCTGGCAAAGCAGGTCACTGTGTCTGGCAGGGCACAGGCAGTCCATTTCGGGCGATCTCTGACCTGGCGGCATCATCGTGAATACAGAAAAAGACTGCTGACTCCATCATTCATATTACGGGACGACGCTGGATAGAAGCCGATGGTTCCCTGCGATAGCATAGTCTGCGTGCCTGCGTGTTGTGTAAATCCTGCCTCCGCCGACCCCATGCCGTAAGGCAGCAATAATTGTTTGGTCGCCATGAAACGCCGTTGTTTTCTTGCTGCTGCTTCCTCGGCGACGATCGCCGCTGGCTTCGTTCCGTCCAAACCGCCGAAACGCCGAGTAGCGGTCATTGGACATACGGGTCGCGGAAACTTCGGACATGGTCTCGACACCGTGTGGCAGCGGCTTCCGGAAACGGAAATCTGCGGAGTGGTAGACGGCAATCCAAAGGGCCTGGCAAAGGAATTGGAGAAACTGGGCATCGACCAGGGTTACACGGACTTCCGAAGGATGCTGTTGGAATTACGGCCGGAATTCGTATCCATTTGTCCGCGGCACGCCGATCAGCATCACGACATGGCTTTGGCATCAATCGAAGCGGGAGTCAAGGGACTGTACGTCGAAAAACCTTTCTGTCGTACTCCGGCCGAGGCGGATAGGCTGATCGCCGAGTGCAAAAAACATGGCGCGACGATCGCCGTGGCTCATCGCAATCGTTACCACCCGGCATTGGATCAGATCGACAAACTCATCGCCTCTGGAGAGATCGGTCGGCTGCTTGAGGTCCGCGGTCGAGGCCTGGGCGATCGTCGTGGAGGCGGCGAGGATCTATGGGTACTGGGCTGCCACATTCTGAATCTGATTCATTACTTCGCTGGAGAGCCGAAGTCATGTTCGGCGATCATGTTGCAGGACGGACGTCGCATCACGGCAGACGACGTTAAGCCGGGAACTGAGGGACTCGGACCGCTGGCGGCCAACGAAGTTCATGCCCGCTATGAGACGACAAAGGGTGTTGTTGCGTATTACGATTCGATCGCCAACGACGGGACACAGAAAAAGGGCTATTGTCTGCAGCTGATCGGCAGCAAAGGAACGATCACTATTCATATTGACCGAGATCCGATTGCCCATTTTATGCCTGGCAATCCCTTTCAGCCAACGAGCGAGCCGCGACCCTGGATTCCCATCACCACTGCCGGTGTCGGTCAGCCAGAGACGCAGCAGGATCGAATTGATGGGGTCGCCAATCATGTGCTCGCCGTGCGTGACCTGATCGATGCCTGTGACAACGACCGCCCACCATTGTGCGACGTGCATGCCGGAGCAGTGACCGTGGAAATGATTTGCGGCGTGTTTGAATCACATCGCCAGGGAGGAAAAACTGTCGACTTTCCGCTGATGGAACGGGGCAACGCGCTGCAACATCTATGATATCCACGGCGGCAACGCCCGCGTCAGCCGATCAGCGTTTGCAGGTGTAACTCCACACAGTCAGCCAGTCGATCGACGTTGTATCCACCTTCCAGCATGCTGACCAGTCGGCCGTTCGCATGAGTCGCAGCGACCTGCATCACCAGTTTTGTCAATTCGGCAAAATCGTCCGTCTCCAGTCCCAGAGACCCGATGGGGTCTTCGGCATGTGCGTCAAACCCGGCACTGATGAGCACAAGTTCCGGACGGCAACTGTCGGCGGCAGCAGTGAGAGTATTCTCGAAGGCAGTCAGGTAATCTCTGCGGGAAACGCCGAACCGCAAGGGCAGATTAAAGACAGTGCCCAGCCCTGCTCCACGACCGGTTTCGCTTTTGCGGCCGGAGCCGGGATAGAACGGAAAACGGTGCGCCGAAAAGAACGTCACATGCTCGTCTTCGTAGAAGACATGCTGGGTTCCGTTGCCATGATGAACGTCCCAGTCGACAACCAGGACCTTCTTCAATCCAAGTCGTTGCACGGCGCTGCGGGCCGCAATGGCAACGTTGCTTAGCAGACAAAAGCCCATCGCGGAATCAGGCACTGCATGGTGTCCAGGTGGTCGAACAAGGCACAGCGCCTGTTTATCTTCGTCATTGACAACTCGGCTGACCGCATCGACACCGGACCCCGCAGCCAGCCATGCAGTATCGTCTGAGTCCGGACTGACGACGGTATCCGCTCCGATACGACCTCCGCCCTCATCCGCAAGTCGGCGTAAGAATTCCAGGTGCTCGGCCGCGTGTACGCGCAACAGGTCATTATCACTGGCCCGCTGAATGGACACACGAGTCACCTGAGACAGCAGCCCTGACGTTTTCAATCCACTGTGTACGCGTTCCAATCGAGCGGCGCACTCCGGATGACTACCGGTGTCATGCAGCAGGAACCTGTCATCCATGTACAACAGTGTCATCAAGCGACTCCAGGCCGGGGTCCCGGACACGCTGACAACGCCACACAGAAAGTCGGAACGCTGCCGCCGTGCCTGCCCGAAACGAGACGGTGCTATCGACTAACCTCTTCGCCGCCATTTCGTGTAAACAACGCCTTCAACGAGTCCCCGGTTTCGGTAACCGTCATCACCCGACCGTCGGCAAAAGCCGCCCGAAATCCTTCCGGACCAACTCCCTTAAGGCCATTCAATGAGCTGTTCGGGTCGAACACGAAGTCGCCGGGCTGAGTCCAGGTGACAGACTCTTCCGGAGACACCTGGACAATCATGAGGGTATTCGACGTACCGTCAGTAAACTCTATGATCCGGATCTCATTTGCATCTTCGAAGGCTGCTCCCGGGCCGACGGGGACCAGATACATGGTGTGACCAGGTTCCAGATTCGCATTTTCCGTTCGATAGATGTCCGGCATTCGGTCTGCGAGAGGTCGGTTTTTCAGGCTGTCCCATGGTTCTTCCAGCACAAATTGATCGTAAAGATCTTCGTGTCCCAGGAATGGCAACAGGTGGACTCGCCAGCTGAGCAGGGCGTCACCGGATTCGTTCCGCGAAGTCGACTTCGGAAAACGACCGTAGAGGTCATGAAAGTTGTGCAGCGCCAGCGCCATGCTCTTCAGGTTGTTCTGTGGCTGGGCTGCACTGGCTGCAGATTGCGCCTGTTGCATCATCGGACCAATCATCATCGGGAGCATTGGGATGAAGGCCGCAATTTGATCGCCGCCACCAGGGGCCAACATCGACACTTTACAGATGTCACCGTCGGCTTCGATTTTCTGGGAATCCGTCAGCGTTTTATTCAGCGTCGCCAGCATCGGGGGCAATTGCGACATCTGAGCCTCCGCCTGTGCTGTGCTTTCTTCCGTAGAGGCCTGTAGTAGCTTAACCATCTGCTGTGCGGCAGTGGCATCGCTGCACCTTGCTGCCATGCTGAAGCCCAGGTCGCTTGTCAGGTCGAATCCCAGCGATGCCCCCTTGGCCGTCGCCAGGAAATGTCTTGCCAGCTCAAGAGCAGCGGGAGGACCCACCGGA
>JBDONA010001126.1:0-2291 GCA_039831575.1 Fuerstiella sp.
TGTGCCCCATTGCCTTGTAGATTCGACCACCGGCCACAACGCTCTGTTCCGGCATCGGGCTGAATTTGGGATCCGCGATGAACTGAGTCTGAAAACTTCCCCGGACCAGCTGATCCTCGGATTGCGGGTTGTTATCGGGCCCGTGATACGGATGGCTCCAGTCATCCGCCCCTTCCGGCACAGGCTTCGTGAGACGACGATTTCCGATCAGAGCCGTTGCATTGGGATTCATCACGCGCCGTATTTCGGCGTCGGACGTCTGTGCTGCGACGGATGCATCCACGATCACGGCATCAGCGACGTTGTGCGAAAGGTGAATCGTCCGCAAGTCACCGGTGTCCACAAACACACGTCGCCCCAGTACGCCAGCCGCCGCCGCAGTGGCCTGCACTCGGCGCGTCTCGGCCGCGTCCGCTGACTGAAAGTAAATTGTCAGCTCACTTTGTTCTGCGAGTTGAGTGACGAAGGTGGCGTCACGGGACGGCAGTCCCAGCACGGCCACGATACCGCGTTCGCCCTGGACCACCGAAACGGCTTCGGCCACCGTCCGATCCACTGCGAGTAACGGTACAGTGACCATTCCAAAGAACAGACAAAACGCGAATCGCTGGATCTGTGACATCGTGGAGAGTCCCGCAATTGAAAGAAGGTGGATACAGCCGTGGGCGAAATCCAGAGTTGGCTGCGGGCATCAACAGGCGGTCTCGAAACGTTCATGCGCAGCACGCCAGCCTCGTTACCTCGATTATGAGCGGCCAGCCGTGGATTAGCAATCCGACCGCCCGATTCGACGTGACCGAATGCACGAGAGGGTCGGGAGTCTTTTTCGGATTTACGACGATGACAACAGACGGGGCCGCGGCCAAAAAAGACTCCCGACCCTTTCGATGACTCCGGCGTTGAAGCGAGGTACCAGTGAAACCCCGGGGCTTCCTTCGCAAGCTCAGTCCAGCCCCGGTCACCCACCAGTCCGAAACCACAATCCGTCACTTGCCCCACGCTCACGGGTGCTGGCTCGGTTCCTGTACAAACTGCCATCGCCCCGCGATAATCATCTACTCCCCCATTCCCCCGAAACCCATTGCTCGATTCCCGATGCCCGCCTCGACACCTTTCGCCCGCTCATTCGTCATTGCGGCCTGTTGGCTTACGCTGTCCGCCGTCAGTCCGGCCGAAGACTGGCCATGGTTTCTCGGCCCGCGACACGACGGGACCTCCAGCGAGACCGAAATTCAGCTGAACTGGCCGGAGCAGGGCCCCGACGTTGCGTGGAAACTGTCCATCGGTACCGGCTACAGCGCACCGTCTGTCCTGGGTGACCGGTTGGTCGTTCATCACCGACAGGACGACAAGGAGATCATTTCGTGTCGTTCCGTGAAGGATGGCGGCGTTCTCTGGGAGCACAGTTACAAGAGCACATTCTCGGATCCGTACGGATACAACAACGGTCCTCGCTGTTCGCCGATCCTGACGTCGAAACGATGTTACACACTTGGTGCCGAAGGTCTGCTGTGCTGTACTGACATGATGGATGGCACGCTCGTCTGGCAGCACGACCTGCAGGAAGAGTTTCAACTGCCGGACTGGTTTTTTGGCATCGGCTGTTCACCCATACTTGATGGAGATCGCCTGATTGTACTTGTTGGCGGGCAGCCGAATGCCGGCGTGGTCGCCTTCAACACAACGGATGGCACAAAGTTGTGGCAGGCCGTCGGTAAAGACACGTGGGATGGCGTCACTGATGCACATACAGGTGAACCCTACGAATGGACGGGTAACGAAAAGATTGTCAGCTACTCCTCGCCGGTGGTTGCTGAAATCCACGGCCAGCGACATTTATTGTGTCTGATGCGGCAGGGACTGGTCTCGCTGGATCCGAAGACCGGCAAACCGAACTTCAAGTATTGGTTTCGTCCGAAAATCGACGACTCGGTCAACGCTGCTCGTCCGGTGGTGATCGGCGATCGAATCTTTCTGTCAGCCGCCTATCGACAGGGGTCAGCGATGCTGCAGGTAAATGCTGACGGCAAGTCGTACACTGAGCTCTGGAGAGACACAACGAACATGCTGGCTCACTGGTCGACACCGATTCATGTCGACGGCTTCCTTTACGGTTTCAGCGGTCGCCACGAGAACGAGGGCGAACTGCGGTGCATCAATGCCACAAGCGGCGAAGTTGTCTGGACGACATCCGGGTTCACTGGCAACATCAGCGACTTCGGTCGAAATCGCGAGACGGGAAAAATCGTGAACACCGCGACCGGAAAACCAGTTCCGTTTCCGTACTATGG
>JBDONA010000288.1:0-9902 GCA_039831575.1 Fuerstiella sp.
GGTGTCTGTATTGCGACTTACTGTCGCCGTCGTTGCACCACCGTTTTCAGAGATCGCTGCGGCTACGATCGTCAGCATCAATCCGGCCACATCGTCGTCGGTTACGTCCACCGTGTCCGTTCCGTTCGCATGAAGGGCCGCCACGGCAGTGATTGTCACCAGCTGCATGCCGTCCACGATCGCATCATCGACCCCATTGATATTGAACGTCGGTGACGTTGTCTGTCCGGCAGGAATGGTCACCGACACCGGGACCGAAGCTTCGCCCGGATCACTGCTGGATAGCGCAACTGTCAATGCACTCGTCGTGGCCGTGTTGCGGCTGACGGTCGCCTTGGTGCTGCCACCGTTTTCACTGATGGACGCGGCGACAATGTCAACAGTCAATTCTCTTGCGGGCGGTACCCAGGTGGCGAAGTTCATACCATTGGACGTGCGGGTATTAAGGGAAGTCAGACTCACCAACGCCTCCGTGTGAGGCGATCAGCAGACTGCCGTTTTGATCAACATCAATGTCGGCCAGACCTCCGATGCCGCCGTCTGACAATGTATCGCCGATCTGAATGCCGTTGGGGCCGTGATGGCGAATACCGGCAATATCACCAACGGCGAATATATGACCCGCTGCATTCACGGCGATAGCACGGTTTCGGTTGGGCATCGCGATCGTTCGCTGAAATGCCAGCGTGTTAGGATCATAGACGTGTATGCTGGTTCCGTTTGGACTGCCAGCGGGACCGAGAGCGTAGACCAGTCCGTCAAGTCCGACAGCCACATCAATCATGCCGCTTTGGGCACTGGCGAATCGTACGGCAGTCCCATCGTTGATATTAAAACGCACAATCCCGCGGTGTGCAGATGTGTCACTGCCGGTCACGGTATCGGTGACAAACACGAATTCGTTGAACGCAGCAATTCCGCCGTACGTCAGGTTGTTGCCGGTACTCCAGTTGCCGAACGTCCGCGTCTGATTGATCGTCCCGGCAACGGTATCAAAAGTCGCCAGTTCCGGAGTAAAAGTGCCATTATAGATCTGGACGTTGCCGTTCAAATCCACCACCAGATCGCGCGCCAATTCGAAGGTCGAAATCTCTGGAATCGGGAATGCCTGCAGTCGGGTTCCACTTGTGCTGTACTCGTACAGCATCGGATCGCCACCGCTGAACGGCGAATTGCTGACCAGAATATTGCCCGGTGTGAATGATGCCAGTAACGTGCGATTTTCGAGAGTCTGGGCTGCGACGGCCGTCTGCCGAGACCGAAATCTCCGCGACGTCGATCGGAAAACCAACTGATTGAGCTTCAACATCGGCGTAACCCATTGGGAGTCGTTATTGGCCAACACGGCCACCGGACAGAAAAATCACGGAACATTCTTCCGCATCGGTGAGCCCGTTGTCGGCCGCAGCAAACATCTACGATGCCAGGCACCTGGCGGAATGACTCTGGAAGCCATGTGGTGAGACATAATTGCCACGTGTGACGACCACCGACCAAGAGAATCTGCGTTTTCACAATCGCCAATCTTCTCGAACCGTTGCGTCCAACGCAATGAATTGCTGGTAACTCTCACCGAGCAACGACGATCGCAGGAGTCACAGTTCAAGAAACGACGCCGGCACCGCTGGGCGCTCCTGCGACGGAACGTCATGGCCGTCACCCAGATGGACAACGATACGGTCAACGCCGGTCAGGTTGCAGATATCAGCGACTCCATTGGAGCCTCCGTCGGATCCCTCTGTCTTTATCTTCAGGGCTGTGTCCGTCCGGTCCTCCGTCACTGCCGTTGTGCGTTCGCCAACGCTACACTCGGTCACAAACTCCGGTTTCGAAGTTGCTCAATTCGTAAGGCTCCCGCACGCGAGTGGTGAGGGCCCTCTCCGGGCCTGATAGCCGAACTCTTCCGGAGGGAGAGTGACGTTTCGTGGTTCAAAGTCGCGATGTTTCTCTTCGATCCAGACATCAAGCGAAATCTGTCGAACCAGTGAGGAACAGCCACAATGATGAAACGACGTACAATTCTTCAGACGGGGCTGGGACTGGCCTTCGGTACACCAGTACTGGCTGCGCTGCAGAAAAACAGGTGGAATGCCGCAGCGGAGGTGCTGACGGCAGCTGCGGATTCAGGCCAGGTGCACGCCGCGGCGATCCACGTGCAGCAGGGTGACAACATCTTTGCGAAAGCATTTGGCGCTGCCAGAACCACCGACGCGATCTTTCTGCTGGCGTCAATTTCAAAGCCGATCACAATAGCGGCGATCATGACGCTGTATGAACAGGGAGAATTCCGTCTTGATGATGCGGTGCAGAAATTCCTTCCGGAATTCATCGGTGACGGGCGAGACGATATCACCATGCGTCAGTTATTCACGCACAATTCCGGACTGCCGGATCAACTGCCGCAGAATGCAATACTGCGAACCAGCCATTCTGAACTTTCTGCATTCGTAAGCGGTGCGTTGCGGACGCCGCTGCTGTTCAATCCGGGAACCAAATACAGTTATTCCAGCATGGGCATCCTGCTGGCCAGCGAGGTGGCTCGGCGGATCAGCGGCAAGCCGATTGCGACTCTCGTTAGCGAAGCTGTGTGCCAGCCATTGCAGATGAAGCACTCGGCCCTCGGCGTTGGTGATCTGAATCCGGAATCGTTGATGCAATGTCAGGTTGCGAACGCGGCTCCGGAGGCCGGGTCCGGTGATCCCACAACCAAAAGCTGGGACTGGAACAGCGACTATTGGCGTCGGCTGGGCGTGCCGTGGGGCGGAGCACATGGTTCGGCCGGCGATGTAGCACTGTTTCTGTCAGCCTTTCTACGTCCACAGGGCCGGTTACTAACGCCAGACACTGCACGCATGATGGTTCGAAATCACAATCCCGCTGGCATGCGCCCTCGAGGTCTGGGCTTCGATGTCGGAAGCAGCCTTGGTGGACCTGGAAAACGCGAAAACGCCTTCGGTCACACAGGCTCAACCGGAACCTTGTGCTGGGCCGACCCAACGTCAGATACTATCTGCGTCATCCTGACAACACTACCCAGCCGGGCCGCCAATCCACACCCGCGAAATGTTGCTGCTCAGCACGTGGCCGAGGCGGTTGGCTAACCGATATTGTTGGCGCGCAATCCGGGCCAGGGACGTGCGGCAACTCAGTTTTTCAAACTGGGATGTGAGGCGCTAGCCCCGGGTTCGTTCGCGAAAAACCGGCGGCTAGCGCCTTGCCGTTCACGCCGAGAACCACGTAACTTCAAAAACTGAGTCGCCTTGGGCAGAATGCCGTACAATATGATCTGCGTTTCCAGAACTGTGGCCGCACGCAAGAAATGTCCCGATACATGCAGATTGACCTCCGATACGGAAAAGGCACGACCACGCTTCAGTTGGCGGACGATGCCGCCGTGACAGTCGTTCGAAAGCCAGCCATGCCGCTGCTCGACGATCCGCACGCGGCGGTCATGAACGCGATCATCCAGCCCGTCGGCGTTCCTTCGCTGAAACAACTCGCTGTGGACGCAAGCAATGCGTGCATCGCCGTGTGCGATATTACTCGCCCTGTCCCCAACCATCTGTTTCTGCGGCCGCTCATTGAATCGATGCTGGCAGGCGGCATGCAGCGGGACAACATCACGGTGCTGGTCGCGACAGGACTGCATCGACCCAACGAAGGTGCAGAACTGGAAGAATTGATTGGCGACCCGTGGGTGCTGAACAACGTTACGGTGGCCAATCACTTCGCCCGCAATGACGCCGATCACGTCAATCTCGGCGCGACTGCCACTCGCGGAACAGTCGTCCGCCTGGATCACCGTTTTGTGGAAGCCGACCTGCGGATCGCGACCGGACTGGTCGAACCGCATTTCATGGCGGGATACTCCGGTGGACGCAAAGTCATCGCTCCCGGACTTGCCCATGCGGAAACCATCACAACGTTTCACAGCGCCCGATTCATGGCCGATCCGGCCGCCACAAGCTGCAACTTCGTCGGCAATCCACTGCACGAAGAGCAGCTTGAGATTGTGCGGATGCTGGGCGGAACTCTGGCGGTCAACACCGTCATTGATGAAGACCGCCGACTGTCCTTCATCAACTTTGGCGAGATTGTGCAGAGTCACCAACTGGCGGTGGACTACGTCAATGACTATTGCCAGATGTCCGTTCCGCGAAGATTCCACACGGTCGTCACCAGCGCGGCGGGCTATCCGCTGGACAAGACCTACTATCAAACGGTCAAAGGGATGGTGTGCGCACTGGATATTCTGGAACCCGGTGGCGACCTGATTATCGTGTCGGAGTGTTCAGAAGGAATGGGGTCCGCCGAGTTTGTGGCAGCCCAGCAACGGCTCGCGGATCTGGGTCCGGACGCATTTCTGAGCAACATCCTGCAGAAGTCTCATGCCGACATCGATGAGTGGCAGACACAGATGCAGACCAAACCCATGCAGGTTGGCCAGATCCACCTGGTCACCGACGGCCTGCCCAAACAGGACCACGCATTGACGGGCGTCAACGTCACGTCGTCGTTGCAGGAGGCAGTGGATTCCAGCCTGCGCAGCAGCCCTGACCAGGCCGTTGCCGTCATCCCGGAAGGTCCTTATGTGGTGCCGTTCTTTCGAGCACTGGAAGCGGTAGTCTGACCACGGCTCGGACGTAACCGGAATTCGGTTCTCGGCATTCCAATGAGCCGCGACTCGCTGCCACCCGACACCCGGCAGCGCGCAACAGAACAGTAGAGTGTGTGCACGCACGCACCGGTCTCGGAGTGAATATTCTGCGTTGTAACCACCAACCTGCGCTCGCCCACACCTGCCCCAGGATCGCGGGACAGATTAAACAACGTGGTGCATGCAAGCACGCACCCTACTTGGCTACCCCAGGGATCGCAGGACAGATTCGATCAGGCTCACAAGCGTTAAACACAGTGGGATAAGCCGGGCGAGAATGACGAATGAATTCAGTCTCGCGACGTGGTGCGTGCAAGCACGCACCCTACTGGGCTACGGCCGAACCGTTTGAATGGCTAAGCCGTATCAGGTCGAATCCGCTTTCTTCGTGGACCGATTCTCCCTTCAGCACGAAACCATATTTGGCATAGAACGCCCGACCAATCGCGTTGTCTTTGAAGACCTCGACTTCCAGTTCTTCACGTTCGTTGGCAACGTGGTCCACAAGAGCCTTCCCGATGCCCTGCCGTTGATAACTCGGATCCACGAACAGGCCACCGATTTCATTGCCGAACAACGAAACGAATCCGACGAGGCGACCGTCGGTTTCCCACACCCAATTCTCTGTAACTGGCAGATACACGTTGGCAACGTCAAGGCCGACCTTCTGCTGAAACTCGTCACTCAAAAACGGGTGAGCGATCTTCGACGCCGCAGCCCATGTCGCCATCAAGTCATCAAGATCTTCCACACGATAATCACGAAGCATATCAGTGATATCTTTCTGATTTGGACCTGTCATTCATTCCACGAACCGGCGGAGTGTAGCGAGACATTTTTGCACTGGAAGCAGCAACCACAATGTGACCGAGGATCAGATTATCAGGCGTCGGGATTCCTGAAGCCTAAACCTGTTTGTGTGCCACTGGCTCCGCCAGTGCCTTACTACACTGCCACCCACCTGAATTACCGTCATGACAGGTCCCCACGTGAACTGGTTTACAGTCGGTCGAAAAACACTGGCAAAGCCACGGGCACACAGGAAACCCGGAAGCGTGTGCGCCAACCAGCCGATCTGATGCCCAGCGGGTCGAAAAACACTGGCAGAGCCAGTGGTACACAGGACAAAGGCCTCTCACCACAACGGCAGCCGGTTGGGTTTGGACCAGCGGATGCGGGCCAGCAGCACGTCGCCTTTGTAACCGGCGCGAGGCATCCATTCGCCGACGGTGACCCATGATTCGTACGGGCTGGCGTTTGTCACGTTGAAGTTGCCCATGATGGCCACATTGTTGGGATCGTTGACGCCGTCTCCCACCACGGGCAACACGACCTGCTCGGTGGATTTGATCAGACATCGCTTCTGTGTATCCACCTGAGCCACCCACAGCGGTGATCGCCAGCGGATTACGTTTTCGTTGGATGCGTCTTTGCGAGTGTAAACCAGAAACAGTCCGTCGCTGTGAGTCAGCCAGTGCTGCTGAGTGGTCGACATGTCGAGTGGAGTTCCGTCTTCCCAGGCCCATGCCGTCTTTTCTGCCCAGATCAGACCGTCATCGCTGACACTGACGTATCCACGATCATCTTCCGCTCGCATCGTCATCCAGAACGTGCTGCCGAATTGAGTGACGCTCGGTTCCAGCAGACCACGGCCCATTCGATTGTGAAGTGCTGGCCCGACTTCCTTGATCTTCAACCGCTGACCGTCGAAGGTCGCATGGACACCGGCCACCATGCGATTCACGGCTTCCGGCCCGAAAGTAAACGACATCTGCACGTCGCCGTTTGGCAGGATGACTCGCTGACCGCAGTTATTGGTATAGATATGCCCGCCCCGAGGATCATCCCATGCCAGTATTTTCCGCTGCGACCACGTGCCGTCTTTCGTTCGGGTGACATACACGGGGTAGCGAGCCAACTGCTCCTTCCGCGCGAAGTAGTCGCCCTTGTAAAACACGACATGCCCCAACGAGATGACAGTGTCTGTTTGAGGATGGTATTGTGGGGTCACATCGCAGACACCGGCTTTCAATTCATCGCCGCGACCAGGTACGGGGTCACGCCCCAGAGCTGCGATAGGTTCAGGCTCGCTCCATGTTCGACCGAGATCTTCGGACATTGACCAATGCCCCGGGCCGAAATAGTCGGAACCGCCAATTTCCTGCAGATTCATCAACGCAACCGGTTTACCGTCTTTTCCCGGCATCATGCAGACCCGAGGATGAAACCAAGTCCGGCTCCTGCCGTCTCGGTTACTCCACAACGTTTCTTTGGAGATCGACGCGATCAACGACTGTTTCTCACCTCCTTGAGAAAGCACCGCCAGAATTGCGTCGGCAACCTTTCGTTGGCCCAATGTATTTGGATGCATGCCGTCCAGCAGCAATTCGGCGACGTCCTGGCCTCCGGTGGCCCCAAACTTTTGAAACTGGTCATACACGTCAATCAGCGGGACATCCTGTTCGGCCGCGACAAGTCGCGTCTGCCCTGCATACTGCTTCAGCAGCACGTTGAAACCGTCGGCATCACCAGGCACGTACGGCGGCTTGCCGTACAACTGCCGCAGCTTGTCCGTCCAGCACAGCGGATTCGGAGTCATCAGAATGACCTGCGATTGGCGATCTTTCAGAGTCCGCACAAAGTGCCGCAGGTTTTTGGTGTATGTGTCGAGGGAGACTCGCGGTTCTGTGGCGGGAGGATCTTTCCACACGTCGACTGCTGAATCATTGATGCCGAACTGTATGACCACGACGTCCGGATCGTGAGTCAGCACGTCTTTGTCGAACCTCGCTTTGGCGCGTGACGTACTGTTGCCACCAACACCGGCATTGATGACACGCACCGCCTGACCGTACTGAGCAGCTTCTTCCGTCAGAATCTGTGAATAGACCTTCAGAGTCCCACGCGGTGCGGTCGTGGAATCACCGAAGGTGACGATTGTCATTGTCTTGCCCGCTGCCAGCGTTGAGCCGGACAGAACCAGCAGGAATGTGATGAATCTGGATGTTTCGGAAATGCTCATAAGAAGAGCCTCAATCCCGTCCAGCGACGAAGGATTCGCCACTGGCTTCCAGATGATTCATGTATGTCGTTGCGACCTCTTCCGGCGGGTTCAGTTTCACGTACACTTTCTGAGCCAGCATGAACATCAGCACACACGAAACCAAGAATCCAATAATTGCCGGGATCAAAATGGTTAGCGGTACCTTACGCGGACCGGTCAGTTCCGGACGCGTACCCAGATAGATCAGGGCCGCCGCCAGCGCCGGCAGACCGATCACCGTGCAGGCCTGAGCCAGTGTGATCAGCGGCACCACGCTTTCCTTGTTTTTTAACGCGGCGATCGCGACAAACATTCCGACCAGTAGTGCGACCACCGTCAGATGCACGGGCCATTTGTCCTGCAGTCGAGACCCCTTGCCGATGGAATCCGACATCACGGTTCCGCCGATCAATGCATTCACCAGGAACGAACTCAACGCCCCCGCCAGAATACCCAGACAGAAAATGTATTTGGCCGACACGCCGAATAATGGTTCCAACTGACGAGCAACGTCTCCGACAGATGCCAGTGTCACGGGTTCAGGATGGCCATAGAAGACTCGCCACGACGTCAGCAACACGATTGCTGTGACGACGCCCAGCACCGAGATACTCACGACCGAATCGACAACGCCGGCCCGAACATCCGCCAGTCCCCAGCCTTTTTCTTTGACCAGATAAGCCTGATAGAATGCTCCGCCAACAGAAAACGTCGTCCCGATCATGCCGAGCAATGGGATCCAGTCCAGCGGACCGCTCGGTGCAACGGGTTCGAACGATTGAGGCTTGCTCATGACTACAGCGAAGTTCACCAGAAAGGCGACTGTCATCAGGCCCAGCAGCAGTTTCATAAAGCCTTCGATGGAACCGTACAGGTTTCTGACCAGATACAGACAACCGATGATCAGCAGATTCGCGATCACCAGCGTCCCCGCGCGGGCCTCGAAGCTTAACTCTTCGTCGCCAAGCAGCGGTTCAACACCGCCAATCAGGGCGATGTTATTCGACGACTGAAAGAAGGCCACCAGAGTGAACAGCGTCAGGCCAATAAAAACGGACACGGGACGCCCCAGCCGACTGGCGAGTTCGTCGCACAGGCTGTTCTCGTAAACGGCGCCCAGCCGCGCCGACAGTGCAACCATCGCGATCATCAGGATTGCGGACAGAACGACAACGGGAAATCCGATCAGCCCGAATGAAGCCCCAACTTTCGAACTGGTCAGAATCGATCCGGGCCCCAGCACCACAGCGGCGACGATAATAGCCGGGCCAATGCTCTTGAAGACACTTCTGCGGGGAACATCCTGATTCTCTGCAGACACGTCAGAATCCGCGTTTGTCATGTGAATCTCTTCGTTGGAATTTTGGGGAAGGATTGGAAGTGGGGCTGAGTATCAGACCGACTGAGACGTTGTGATGCAAACGTCTGAATCAGTATCTCGGTCGGAAGTGGCTGACGCCCCGACGTGGAACGGGTTTGGGGACTGTCCTGACAACAGACAATCCTGTCCTGCACAGGATTCATGGCAGCATGTTGCATCACAGGGTGCAGTCACGGATTGTGGCTCTCGACCGTAGGATGGGACCATCGTCCCGTCCAGTAATCTGATACACCTCGGGACAATGGTCCCAAGCTACGTAACTGCCCAACTTGACTACCATTCATGACACCCCCTCGCGACACAAGCTCCGCTGCGTCACAGAATATCAGTCTTGCGGAAAGTCGGGTTCCAGAACGCTTCGGCATAGCGGGCGCCACACGTAGCGCCACGGTAGCGGGCCAGTGTTTCTTTGGTCGTCATGGAGCCGATGGTCTTGCCTTTCTGAAACGCTTTCTCGCTGACCCAGGAATTCAGCTTGCCCAGCCATTCCATGGCTTCGTCCCATTGGTCGCTGACATCGACAAACGTGTTTGGCTGAAAGCCGATCGTGTGCCGCGGACCGTTATCATAGAAATAAATATCTTTCGGCGGACGGTAGGATTCATCGCCCAGAATGCGCCCGGCATGCCGCAGAGCAATTCGGCTCAGCTCGCTGGCCACCATGTGATCGTTGTGGTTGTCTTCTTTCCACAGCGCAAACGCGATGTCCGGTTTGATCTTCGCGACGGCTTCGGCAACCACGATCTGATTCTCAAGACGAGCGTCAAAGCGGTGCGAAGCGAAGTCCAGAAATTTTGCTTCCACACCACGGGCGGCAGACA
>JBDONA010000870.1:0-9884 GCA_039831575.1 Fuerstiella sp.
CAAAGACAATCAGATTCACCAGAAGCTCAGCAGCCAGTTCGAGCAACGTACGGTAAAAAAGGAATACCGGGCAATTGTGCGCGGCATTCCGGAACTGGAATCCGACCACATTCGAACGCATGTCTGCGTCCACAAACGCGCTCGTGAAAAAATGATGGTCTGCGCGCCAGGTGGAAAGTCTCGAGAAGCGGTCACGTTTTACCGCACGGCCGAATCGTTTTCCCGCTTCGCACTCATGGAACTACACCCACACACGGGACGGACCCACCAACTGCGTGTCCACATGCAGCACATCGGCACGCCGATTATCGCCGACCGCCAGTACATCGGAGAAAGCTGCTTCACCAGAGGTCAGATAACCGGTGAGGCATCAGACACTGAGATATTGATTCAACGACAGGCCCTGCACGCCTTTCGTCTGACAATTTGTCATCCGGTGAGTGGAAAAACAATGACAATTGAAGCACCATTACCCTCGGACATGCAACAGACGCTCGATGTCCTGCGAACAGGTACCGCGTAACGATACGCCCGTGAACCCACGTTCATAAGGCGTTTATTTCAAGAAGGATGACCGCTCACCGTGAAGCTTGCCAAAATCCGAATGAGTGATGGCACACCTGCCGTTGCCGCTGTCCATGCGGACACAGTCCAGACGCTCGACATGACTCAGATCGACGGCTGCCACTCACTGAGCGACATCCTCCATACAAACGATCCCCCGGGACTGGCCCGATTCCTGTTAAGGCCGGATACCGCGCCTATCCCACATGACCAGGTGGAATTTCTGGCGCCAATCGATCACCAGGAAGTCTGGGCCGCTGGTGTCACGTACAAACGCAGCCAGGTTGCCCGGATGGAAGAATCAGAAAGTGGTGCGTCACACTATGACAAGGTGTACCATGCCGACCGCCCGGAGTTGTTTATGAAGGCCACGGCGTCGCGGGTGTCGGGGCCGGGACAGCCCGTGCGAGTTCGCCGGGACAGTACGTGGTCCGTACCGGAACCCGAATTCACTCTGGCCATCAATCCTCAGGGAAAAATTGTCGGCTACACCATCGGCAATGACATGTCTGCACGAGACATTGAAGGAGAGAATCCGCTGTACCTGCCTCAGGCCAAGGTCTATCGCCAATGCGCGGGACTCGGTCCCTGCATTCTGCTGGCAGACAAACCACTCGACCTGAATGGAACCGAGATCGAACTGGTCATTCAGCGCGGTGGTGACGACATCTTCAAGGGGGCCACAAATCTGGGACAACTGAATCGATCGCTCGAAGACCTGGCCGTCTGGCTCTATCGAGAAAATGAGTTTCCAAACGGAACGTTCCTGATGACAGGCACGGGCGTCGTCCCGGATGACGAATTCACGCTGGAAGATGGCGACTCAGTGTCGATCACGATTGCCGGCGTCGGCACGTTGACGAATCCCGTTGTGAAGGATTCCGCTGAAACAATGTAGCAACAGTCAGGACGCCGACAAAAAAGTCCCGGTCTTTCAAAAGACCGGGACTCTGAATCTCGCGTATCTGTCTGAACACATCCGCCTTCTGAAATTCAGGCAACGACCTCCGTCAATGGCACAGCGGCTCGGGCTGCCGCCTCATCGTCGTCCACATCGTTCGCGTTGCGTCCGGCTGGGATCTTTGACCTCACGTCGTACGCCTGCCCCGTCAATTCCAGAAATCGAATGGCCCACCAGGTCATGTCAATTTCCCACCAACGATGCCCCGCCGGAGCGACGCTGGGGTGAGCGTGGTGGTTATTGTGCCAGCCTTCACCGTAAGCAAGCATAGCAACCCACCACAGATTTCTTGATTCGTCACGAGTGTCGTAGTTGCGATAACCCCAAAGATGTGTTGCCGAATTAACGAACCACGTCGTGTGATACGAAGCGGTCATCCGAACACACAGCCCCCAGACGACGAACGACGCTGCCATCTGCCAGCCGCCCAACGCCCAGCCAGCGGCGATCAGGACCAGCCCCTGAACCCACAACCACGTGGCAAACGTCTTCTCAAAGAACCGCATCATCGGACGTTCCGCAAGTTCCGGGATGTACTTGCGCCAAAGCAAATCCTGATCGGTCCGTTTTCTCTTCACAAACAGCCATAATATATGCGACCACCAGGCGCCAATCAGCGGCGAATGGGGATCGCCTTCCTGGTCGGATTTCTGGTGATGCATGCGATGAGTGGCGGCCCAGGTCATGGGCGAACCTTCGCCGGACAGACTCCCAGCCAGCATCACAAAAAACTCGGCCGGAGCACGCAGTTTGAATGCCTTGTGAGCAAGGTAACGATGATAGCCAAGACAGATCCCAATGCTGCACGTCACCCAGTGCAGTGCCACACAGATGGCCAATGCCTGCCAACTGAAGAATGCCGGTATAAAGGCAGCAAAGCACCCGACGTGCACAAAGAACAGAAACCCGGTGACGATCCAATCGATGTTGTCACCGCGAAGTTGGCTTTGCGAAAACGCAGCACGCAGTGTTTCCGTATCCGCCTTCGCCTGCACCCGCTTCGCTTCCATCTCTGGAGAAATCGATTGGGGAATACCTAAAGTTGTCAGAGAGCCACTCATGGATGTATTCAGTCTTTGCTTGCGTCAGATTAATCGAAGTGCAGATTTACCGTATCTGCTTCGACCATACGGACGTTGTCGACGGACCTCAACCCGGGCGTGTCCGATCGCAGTCAAACATCTGTCAAAGGATTGTCAGCACCACAACCCGTTTGCAGCACACAAGTTACGGCACATTAAGATTTCACAAACGTCGCTGACACCGTAAACCACTTTCAAGAACCGGAATTTCGGCCACACGACGGGCGACGTTAGCAACCTCCCCAACTGTCGCCCTGACGCATCAGAACCTGACTCGCTGATTCCGGTTGCCGCAACGAACAACTCCCCGTTGAGCCCCGTAACGAACTCGTACGTGGCCACGGCTTAGCCTCGAAACCGCAGCATTGAACGTGAAAGAACAGTTTAACCGCGGGCGACGCCACCTGCGGGACGCGTCAGACAAGCGGTCACTGATCGTCGAGTTGTTTACGGCTTAGCCAGACCAGTCGGCAGGGAGATGACATAACGGGACGGCTGAGCGACGAATTTCTTCATCTTCTCTGCGGTGCAGAGAACCCAAAGTTTCCCGCGAAAGATGGCCGCATATTTTAACATGCCTTCGACCGTCTGACCTGTTTCCGACAAAGTCACCGGGCAGCAGCCGTCGCGTTGCGGCCAGTATTTTTCTGGATTCGTCCGGAAGTTCTGCAGTTGTTCGGCGCTACTGAAGTACAACAACCTGCCACGGTACATTAGCGCGAGCTCCGGCATTCCGGAGACCAGACTGCGTGTTTCCTGAACCGCAGACAGACATAGTCCGCCAAAGGCAGGACTGTTCACGCCAGGCGGAAGTGAATCAGCGCTGCCGACAACGACTGTGCTCACGGTTCCGGCCGCCGCAGCGTGTTGCGAAACCGGTCTTGTTGCTGCCGTTGGAAGTGCTGTGGTGCCAGCAATATTGCCTGGAACCGGCAGTTTGGGGCGTGCATGCGTGGCAACAATCTTATGCAGTTTTGGCAACAGCTTCTGCTCTGTCTGAAACCCGGTAGTGCGACTCAGGATGATCATTTCCGGAGAAACAATCAGCAGTGCCGGTACGCTTGTGATCTTCAGATGTGCGGCCAGTTCCTTGTGCTTATCAATGTCAACCAGCACAGGCACGAAGTTCTGATTTACGAACTGAGCGACCGCCGGACGCGAGAATGTTTCTCGTTCGAATTTCTTGCATGGTCCGCACCACTCAGCGGTGAACTTCATTAGAACCAGGCGGTTCGTAGCATTTGCAGTACGAAGCGCGGATTCGACATTAGGCGACCAGCTGACGTGATCTGCCATGCCCGTGGTCGGCCAGGCGGACGCCAGCACCACAGCGACAACCAGAATTGCTCGACAGAATCGTCCACGGGGCAAATCCATTCGCGCGGCCCCCCGGCTCACAGGCCCCCTGGTCTTAACCGATGTCGATTCCGAAGGGATAGAAGTGTAGCGCATGAAGTGCATATTTGCCGGTCCAGGTGGAGGTCACTCAGGCTCGTCTCGTCCAGCAGAACTGCGCGGATGCGCGACGTTCGATTCTGCTGTCGTGAACACGAAAACACGATCTGTACAGCTCTCGATGCTGTATATCGGTCACAGATCGGCGGCAATGTGTGAGGGTCGTTACGTTCGAAACGATTTTCGAATTTGCGTTACCAATTCAAACAACGCTGGGTTGTTGCGGGCAATGCCACCGTGCAGGATCAGCCCAACATCAACTGCACTCGCAGAATCCGCCGCAACCCCGGTGGGGAAGGATCGGCCGTCGGCGGCCACTTTGTCGGGCCGCGATCGCCCGTTTGCCGGACTGAGTGGCGAGTCAACCCTACTCCGTGATCATGGGCTGGCTGGCAAACTGAACCGACGGGGCCGCCTGGAAATCCGATCGGGTGCCAAATGCCACGGCAGATGGCAACTCACGACGGCTCATGCTTTCCGGGTGCGTGCTGGCACGTCCAACATCACGTTTCAGCGAGCCTTTTTGAAACGGTCCAATCCCCGCCACATACCAGTTACTGTCGTCTGAACGCGCCAGCGCAACGCCACCATCGCCGAGGACCTGTTTCGTTTCTGCGTCGTAAATCACCAACCCCAGCTTCGCATAACCGAACTGAGTTTTGCGTTCCGCAAAACGAATCTCGGGGATCGTCAGCAGCCCCGGCAGTGCGATCTCCGTCGTGCCCAGATAGGATTCCGTTGTGTCTGTGCCCACGCCGCCACTGCGAAGTTCCATCACCACCTGGGCCTCGTCCGCCTTGTCTGTCAGAAGAGCACCAGCTCGCAGGGCGCGATGTCGCACGGAACCAACGACGTACGGCTTGTCGACGCACTCCAGGTACTTTTCCTCAACGTAGACCTTCTGACCATACAGCGGCGTGAAGTCCACCTTGTTCAGAGATCGATCGACGGCGTTGGACAGAAGCATCTGCTCCCTGGCCGTGCGGGCCGTATTGGATGTCAACGTGGAGGCACAACCGGTGGCCGCCGTGAGGCCCACCAATATGATGGTCAAACGCATTTTGTTGTGAATCATCTTCATACCCTTGCCACAGGAGAAACGTCGCCCACCCTCGCGGTGCAGAATCTACCGCGTCTTACGACGGTGCCTCAAGGTGGGATCCTGAAGCCGGCGGCCCATAAATCCGGCACTGGTGGTATCACATCTTTTTCCTGTCCGACGGTCGCACAAACCGGCAGAATCGGCCCGTAATCAACTTCACACACACCAAGCGTCCGTCGTGAAGGATCGGAGCGGTCATAGAGTGTCGCTGCCCGGCACTGCGCCAATGGGCGAGGGATCGATTCGCCCCACTGAGCCTAACAGCCATGTGCCGATCGCCGGGCAGAACGCTTCTGCGGGGATTCGTTGTCAGGGTCCGTCCGACCGATGATCGTCGATGTATTCCTGCATCTTTACCAGCGTCTCGGGACTGACGTGATGTTCAATCCCTTCAGTATCAATCGCCGCTGTACGCTCCGAAACCCCCAGCACCAGCAAAAAGTCATGGACAGTTTGGTGGCGACGCTGTGAGTCTCGGGCGATACGACGTCCTTTGTCGGTCAGTTCGACAGGCGCATAGGGCGCGGAAGTCACAAGACCGTCTCGCTGCAATCGGCCAATGGTGCGATTCACCGTGACGTGACTGACTTCGAATTGTCGGGCCAGATCGACGGCTCGGCACTGTCCCTGTGAATCGACGATGGCGGCAATGGCCTCGACATAGTCCTCAGCCAACTCGGTGGCGTGGTCCTGCCGGGTACGTCTGTGCTGATTCTGCTTGCGCTTTGCCGTTGCCATGTTCTCACTGAATTTTCAAGCGATATTGAAGCCACGCCCTCCGGTTGAGCCGTCGTGATTCGAAAAATGCCGCCTGGGCGGCAGGTATTGTTGAGACAACGTAATTGAATGACAAGTGCCAACGTGTAGAAGATGCAGACGGAGAACGTATCCCCTGCCATTTGGGATGCGGGCAGAATTTTGGTGATCCGATTGCGGAATTCTGTCGTTTGACGATACTTGTCTTTGGTGAGTCGCACGGTTTGCCGCCATGTCATGGCGGCAGCAGAGTAGATTTCACGTACGGGGTTGGCGTTTCCTGCCGCAGTATTGCGGTCTGACGCCGGGGCCCCGGCGTCAGATCGTCTGCCCGTCGTCTCAGTCGTAAGCGGGTCTTAACACGAACGGGAGATAAGCAGATGTCAGGTGGTCGTCCAACAACCGTATTCTATCTCGCGGTTTTCGCGGTAATCGGAGGCTTGGTTTACTTTGCCGGGATGCAGGCGGGGTTCTTCGGCGACAAACCCGCTCCGGAACCGTCCGGGGAAAAGGGAGGCGAAACGACTCTGGATCCGAAGATGCTGAATCTCGGTGGTGGCACGGCGGAAGCCGATTCTTCCGAGGACCTGGTCACCACGGTCAAGGAATACGCGTTTGTTCCGTCGGAGCGTTTGCCCGCCGTCAAGGGTACGGCGGCGTACAAGCCTCTGGAAGACAATACCGTTCGGTTTGCTCTGAACGTCTGGGCCGGTTGGGCGCCGATCATCCACGCCAATGAAGGATTTCAGCCGAAGAAAGTCTGGCGGACTCCGGACGGCAAAGAATTCAAAGTACATCTGATTCTGGCTGACGATCCGGTGATCATGCGAGACGCCTATGCCGCCGGGGACTACCACATCGGCTGGGCAACGGTGGACATGTTACCGTTGTTTATGGAAGGCTTCGTTGATAAGTCCGGCAAACCGCGGGACAGCCGCATCATGCCGCGAATCTTTCAGCAGGTGGACTGGTCCAATGGTGGCGACGGCATTGTTGTCCGGGACAACATCAAAACTGTCGCCGACCTGAGAGGCAAGAAGATTGTTCTGGCCAAGAACTCGCCGTCCGAATATTTCGCTCTCAGCATGCTGGTTGCCGGTGGACTGCAGCCAGGCGACGTCACATTCCGTTACACCAACGACGCCTTTGAAGCAGCGGCCGCCTTTAATGCGAACAAGGACATCGCTGCCTGCGTTTCCTGGGCACCGGACATCTACACGTTGTCTGAGCAGGCCGGAAATCGCATGCTGGTCAACACGCTGACCGCAAACAAGTTGATTGCCGACGTGTGGTACGCTCGAGCGGACTTTGCCAGCGAAAACCCCGATCTGATTGAAGGGCTTGTACGAGGCATCTTTGACTCCATCGAAGCACTCAGGAATCAGGTTGAACAGCAAAAGGTGTCCGAATGGATGGCTCAGGGTTATGCGATCCCCAAGGATGAGTGTCTCGGTATGCTGGCCGATGCCCACTCAACCAACTTTGCTGAGAACCGCGACTTTTTCCTGAATCAGAACAACCCGTCTCGCTTTGAATCCGTCTGGAATCAGGCCTACTATATCTATCGCCGAATTCGTTCTGTAACACACCAGCCGGTTCCGTTCGACCAGGTCGTGGACTTCAGCATCCTGCAGAAGCTCGCCAAGGAAGAAGCCTACGCGTCGCAGAAGAATGAATATCGCGTGCAGTTTGCCCCCAAAAGCACGGGCGAGATCAGGGCGGAATCGGACGAGGTCCTGACCAACACGGTAATTATTCACTTCCCGCCAAATCGACACGATCTTGAGCACAAGGTTACGCGCACCCAGCCGGACGGTACTGAGGTCGAAGAATTTTACGACCCCAACGTCGGCTTCGTGCTGGAAGAGATCTCAAAACTGGTGGGACAGTTCGGCGCGGCCCGGGTTGTCATTGAAGGCCACACGGACGCTTCCATGAAGTCCCTCCTGCCGGACGACAGTCTGGTGAAAGAGCTGTCGGGCAATCGAGCCAATGCAGTCAAGGAGGCGCTGGTACAGAAGTTCCAGCTGGATCCGAATCAATTCAACGCCACGGGAGCTGGCTGGGACCGCCCGGCTGACCCGAACGACCCCATGAACAACGCGAAAAACCGTCGGGTGGAGATCCACGTCTACTCAGCAGAAGTTGAGTAAACACAAAAACGGATACAGAAACGAATGGTTGTGACGTTGGAGTGTGTGGCCGGAGTCGGAGTGAAATACGGGTGAAATCCCGGGGCTTCCGCCGCCGGCTCAGTCCAGCCCCGACCACCCACCCGTTGGAAATCACAATCTGAGACTGCCACCATTTAAAAAAACGATCGATGCTGTTGCTGGGCAGCGATTTGGTTAAAACTCGACTTTACATTGCTGTTATGATGCCTGTGCGACGTATGGATGGAACGCGGTCGGCGATCGTTCAAACAGCTTTGTCGCTGCATGTTTCGGCGACTTTGTGAAGGATACGGAGTTTTCTCTTGGCTCGTGAACCAGCATATACAGACGGAGAGATTGACGCTTTCGGGTTGACCCGCGAGCGACTTGCACGGCACATCGCCGTCATCATGGACGGCAATGGCCGCTGGGCGCAGCAGCGCGGGTTGCCAAGGATTGAAGGACATCGGCGAGGTGTGCAGTCAGTTCGAAAGATCGTCGAAGAATGTTCGCGGCTGGGTCTGCAGCAATTGACGCTGTACTGTTTTTCCAGCGAAAACTGGAAGCGGCCCAAGCTGGAACTGAGTCTGTTGATGAAGTTGCTGCGGCATTATCTTGTGGAAGAACGCCGTTTGATCTGCGAACAGGGACTGCAGTTTCGCGTCATCGGGAAGACAGAAGAGCTGGATCCTGCCATTCAACGCGAAATCCGATTAACGGAAGAAGCGGCCAGCGGCAACGACGGCATGATGCTGTGTCTGGCGGTCAATTACGGTGCTCGAATGGAAATCACCGAGGCCGTTCAGCAGATCGCACGCAAGGTCCAGCAGGGTGAACTTTCTGCCGACACAATTACAGAACAAACGGTCGCCAGCCATCTGATGACATCAGGTATGCCGGACCCGGATTTGTTGATACGGACGGCCGGCGAAATGCGAATCAGCAATTATATGCTGTGGCAGATCAGCTATTCCGAACTCTGGGTGACCGACTGTTGCTGGCCCGACTTTCGTGAATCCAATCTGCATGAGGCATTAAAAGATTTTGCCGCCCGCGACCGTCGATTTGGAGGACTTCACAATACGTCCGAAGGTCCATCCTCCGCCAGCGCTTAGCGCAGCCCTGTAAACGGAGACCCGGTGATGCTTGGATGGAGATTAGGGATTTCAGCGGTTTTGGTGCCCTGCCTGCTGTTGCTGTTCTGGTGGGATTCGACCTTGGGCCCCGGAGCTCCGGTGTTGCTGGTTTTCTGCCTGTTGCTTTCGCTGCGCAGTACCTTCGAAATGAGTCAGTTGCTGAAGACTCGAGCGATGAAGCCATGCTTCGAAGTGACCGCGCTGTGCAATGTGCTGATCATTTTTGCGGCGTGGGCTCGATCGCAAATGAGCATCAAAGCCCCTCCCCAGCAAGCGCTGCTGATTTCACTGGGTTGGATCGCTGCGGCTGTTGTGGGCGGCTTCCTGTTGCTGATGCTGTTCGAAGCAGCGCGGTTTCGGAAACCGGGACGGTCGATGGAATCACTCGGCGCGAATGCGGTCACAATGATGTATGCGGGCGTACTGTTGGCAGTGATCGCTCAGTTTCGCTGGTTCCCTGATCCTGATACGGCGATCGGATATTTTGCAATCGGATCCGTCATTATTGCCGTCAAGAGCGGCGATATCATGGCTTATACGTTTGGACGACTGTGGGGCCGTCGAAAGATGATTCCTCGTCTGAGTCCGGGGAAGACGTGGATGGGCGGCATCGGTGCCCTCGTGGGCAGCGCTCTGGGTGGCTGGCTGTGGCTGACATATGGCGGGCAGCTCTTT
>JBDONA010000586.1:0-38521 GCA_039831575.1 Fuerstiella sp.
TTTTTTCGTTTCGACCTACCGTTTGTTGCCGCTCTTGTTGCCAGGGTCCACTTTGAGGAATGAAAACACTGATCCCCTCTGCACCCCCAGTGCAGCGCTCTACCAGGCTGAGCCACGTCCCGTGGTAATTTTTTTGCTGTGTTTCGGTGTCTAGCGGATTTCCGGCACCACGCACTAGCTGTCACAACACGCCGTTACTGTACCTCGGTTTCAGCCTCAATCAAGTCCGTCAGCCGTTCCATGAGTATACCGTCTGATTCCGACTCTCGTGCAACAACGTGTTACGGATTGTTGATGTCCAGGGCTATGCCTGCGATGGCCTGCCCTGGGTCTTCGAGACCAGCTTGTGGGACAGGTTTCCCGTCGGGATTCGCATCATCGTGGCCGGCACGTGCGTACGTGGCGAAACGCCCGATGTTGTTGCCCTTGCATTTCTGTTGCGGCAGAATTCGGCCGTGGACTTCTGTCGGGGCAAACGGTCGGTATCATGCCGGATTATGGAAAGTGGACCGGAAGAATCGCTGACTGAGCTGCCACAGCACGACCGCGCGCCGGTTGAAATCCCGTCGTATCATCAATCGTTGCTGAAATACCTGAAGCAGGAAGAGTCAGACCTCTGGAACTGGTTTTCGTCGAACCGTGTCCAAACGGACAGCTCTGAGGCTGTTCGTCTGGAACTGCTAAAGACGGCCTATCGAATTGGACGGGACACGGCGGCCGACTTGTACGAGCTCGTTGACGTGGTTACCGATCGCATGGGGTTTAAGTGCCCCGTCACGCTGTACCAGGCACAGAATTTCGTGGCGATGAATGCGTCGCTGGCGTGGTTGCCGAATGAGGCTCACGTCGTCTTTTTCGGACCCGTCCAGGAAGCATTAACGAATGATGAGTTGTCGGCCCTGCTGGTTCACGAACTGGCGCATCACGAATTGTTTTCGATTCAGGACAACGAATTCCTGATCACGGAACAGATTCTGTCCGCCATGATTGCCGATTCGGCCGCCGAGGCTCCCCATGACCGAACGTCGCGCAATTATCAACTGTACACTGAACTCCACTGTGATCGCCGTGCGCTGCAGGTCACGGACAATCTGGATGCCTGCGTCTGCATGCTGGTAAAAATGGAGACCGGCCTCAAGGATGTGAGTGCCGTGTCCTACATCGAGCAGGCCAACGAAGTGCTGTCGAAGGGCCCGACCAGCAGCGACGGAATCACTCATCCGGAAATGTTCATCCGAGCGAAAGCTCTGCAACTGAGGCACGATGAACCAGACCAGACGGACGCGGCCTTGCGGGCGTTTGTCGAAGGGCCGCTGGCATTTCGCGATATGGACCTGTTGCGGCAACGAAACGTCACCGATTTGACGATGACATTTCTGCAGCGGTTTCTGCGACATGACTGGTTGCAGACGGATTTGGTGATGGGACACGCGAAACGGTTCTTCGAAGAGTTTCGGCTGCCGGATGCTGACATCGATGCGGGGACACTGAAAACCTCGTTAAGCGAGTGCGACGCACAACTGAAGAACTACTTCGGTTACCTGTTGCTTGATTTGGTGACATGCGACGCCGATCTGGAGGAAGCACCGCTGGCGGCTGCGTTTCTGTTCGTGAACGAAGTTGGCATGGCCGCTGAATTCACGACGTTATTGACGAAGGAGCTCAAGCTTTCCAAACGGGTTCTGCGAAAGGTGGAGGCAGATGCTGCAAAAATCGTGCGGCAGGCCGAAAAGGAGTTCGTCTCATGACGGCTTTTCAGGATTTTCTGCGAGGCCAGGTTGAGTACGGTGGCTTCAGCACGGAAGACGTGCTGCTGTCGTTTCTGCCGCTGATGCGGCAGGTCATTGCGACTCATCAGGACGGCGCCGTGGCCCCGCTGGAAGGCCTTGGCGAACTGGATGTGGAAGGTGCCTGCATTCGGTATTCCGACGACGCTCAGCAATCGGAACGTCGGAATCTGCGTGCTGTGCGTCGCATGCTGAACCCGTCGTCTCAGGGAGTCGACGTCGTTGGGCAGAGTCGGCTGGTTCTTGATGTTGACATGGGTGGCCATAAATATGAAAGCAGTGATGTCGCCAACGTTGACGAGGACCTGCAACAACCGGCTTTCGTAGTGGGCTACGTGTGCTGGGAACACATGTTTGACCAGCATGACCCGGCGACCGACGTGTTCAGTCTGGGACTGATTCTGGCGAGTCTGGCGTGTGGACTGGATCTGGCCGACAAAGACGACCACGAGCGGTTTGTGACGCACAGGACGAATCTGTTTCGCATCAACCCCGGTTTGCACCCTGTCTTCGCCAGGGCGATCCGAGTCATGACGGAACTCGACCGTCATGAGCGGCCTCAGGATCTGCCGGCGTTGCTGGTCACGCTGGAGAACTATCGGGATCAGGAAGTCGATTTCGATACGGACCTTGCCAGCGATCAGCGTGCTGAAGGCAAGGATCGCCCCGGGAAGCGGCAGATCATCCTGGGGAAACTGCAGCAGCGACTGTTCGAGATCAATCGTCGGAATCGTCTGCTGCATTTTCGCACTACGATGCAGACGGTCAACCTGACACACTCGTCGATTCCTCTGCTGTTTGACGTGAAGAATGTGCGGGCGGATCAGGTACTGACGTGGGACGGCACATTTCGCAGCGAAGTTCTGAAACAGGAAGCCGTTTCCCTGAATCGGCACCTCAACTTTCGCGAGGCTGTCTACCTGCCCGGCACTCTGGATCGAATTCGGTCCGAGGCACGACGCGATGAGAACGAGTACGGTTTTGCACAGTTGAGACTGATTGTCTGTTTTCTGCGTTGGGCTGATTTGAAAGCGAAGCCGGTCGAGCGGTACGAGTCGCCGCTGTTGCTGCTGCCCGTGAAGCTGGACGTGAAGAAGGGGATCCACGACCGTTATTCGTTGACGGCCATCGACAGCGTTGCCGAGGTGAATCCAGTTGTTCGATATCAGTTCAAGCAACTCTACGATATTGACCTGCCGGATCAGGTTGAGCTGGGGAAAGGCAGGCTGGACGAATTCTTCGAGCAGTTGAAGCAGCATATTACGGGCAGCGATGCCGCGGTGAATCTTGCTCGAATTGATAAACCTCGGATTGAATTGATCCATGAAAAGGCACGTCGCCGGCTGGATCAGTATCGGCGTCGAGCTCGGATGTCGGGACGTGGGATCCGTCAATTCATGGACTTGGATTACAGCTACGATTCCATCAATTACCATCCACTTGGGGTGCAGATCTTTGAAGAATTCATCAAGCCCGCGAGAACTCACCTGGAAGGCGTGATCGCCAGGGCTCCCGTCAGCAGAGTAGTCCCGCAGCCGACGCCACCGGCGACTTCAACCGAGGCATTCGTGGAGGCGGAACAGGAGTTCTATCATGTACGCAAGGAATTGGATGACAATCCGTACAACTGGGAATTCGATCTGTGCAGTGTCACGCTGGCGAATCTGAAGTATCGCCGCATGTCTCTGGTGCGCGACTACACTCAGCTGGTGGCCGACAACACTGAGAACGCGGCGTTCGAAGCGACGTTTTCGATAACTCCGGCTGACCGAATACCCGAGGACGAAGAGACACTGCCGCTGACGGAACGGTTTCACGTTGTGCCGTGCGACCCGACGCAGGCGAAAGCGATTACTCACGCGCGCAGTGGCGACAGTTACATCATTCAGGGTCCGCCGGGTACGGGCAAATCGCAGACGATTGCCAATCTGATTGCTGACTTTGTTGTGCGAGGCCAGCGTGTTCTGTTTGTCTGTGAAAAACGAGCAGCGATCGATGTTGTTTATCATCGCCTGAAACAGCAGGGCCTGCATGAGTTGTGTTGCCTGATTCACGATTCTCAGGCCGACAAGAAACAGTTCGTGATGGATCTGAAGCAGACGTATGAGACGTTTCTTACGGAGGCCGGGCGGCTTCGCGACAAACTTGCGGACAGCCGCCGGGAACTGCTGACGACGTTGGCGACTGAACTTAAACCGCTGGAAGACTTCAATGCGGCCATGACGTCTGCGCCCGACGAATCGGGCATTACCGTGCGTTCACTGCTGGACAGGTTGATCGAACTGCGATCTGAAGTGCCGACGCTGACACCGCGTGAATGGGAACGGATTCCGCAGTTCGTCGAGTGGCGAGAAAACGAGGCTAACCTTGCGGAGTTTTCGCGTCGTCTGAAGCAGGTTCAACCCGACGGAATTCTGGCAAATCACTCTTTGTGTCTGCTGAGTGCGGAAATTGCCGATGCGGAACGGCCCGTCGATCTGGTGACGGAATGCCTGCAGGACGGACGGTCTGTGATCGAAAGTCTAAGATGTGATATTGATCTGCTGGACCTGCCGTCGGAAGTCACGACCAGTCTGCAGCAGCTGACCGAAGCTGTGGATTATGCCGAACGGACGCTATTTCTGGCGGAGCACGATCTGCTGGAATTACTGGATCCGGAGACAGCGACGGCCAGGGGATTCGCGAAGCGGCTGAAGAAGCTCGGCCGCAGCGACAAGGCCGTCGCCAAAGTTCAGCAGGCGACGGTTCACTGGAAACAGAAGCTGTCGTCAGATGACACTCGCCTTGCACTCGTAAGTGCCAGACAGTTTGAGAAATCTGTGCTGAGCGTGTTTAAACCGTCCTGGTGGCGAATGCGTCGGATCCTCAATGCCAGCTACGATTTCTCAGCGCACGCAGTGAAGCCGACATGGTCTCATGTTCTGCAACAGCTGGATCAGGAACACGAGAAACTGGCGGCGAGATATGACGTAGCGACGGCTATTGGTGACGAATTTTCGATTCATCTGGACTTTGATGCCTTTCATCGTGATTTGATGGCGCTGCGGAAATTATTGGAGCGTCAGCCGGGACCGATTCAGAACCTGAACCGTTTTGTATTGGCTCATCAATCGGGAGACCGGATTCTGCGAACGCTGGCTGGCGTCAGGCCGCAACTTTCCAAACTGGTACTCACGCTGGATCGTTTTCTGGATGGGTACGAACACCGGTCGGTCGCTCAGTTGGGGCAGGACATCAACAGTCTGAGTGCAGCTCTGGAGCAGTTGCCGGACTACCTGCACTGCCTTGCTTCCTTAAAGCCCATGCCGCCGTCGGTGACGTCAGCGATTCGCGCGTTGGCTCTGACATTGACGCAACTGGAAGCCGCCGCTGCCGAACGGACGTTGCAGAATGTCTATCGCGACGACCGGGAACTGGCGCGGTTTGACGGCGTTGTTCGTGACCGGCAGCTTTCAGAAATCGCGACGATCACGGACAGGTGGATGAGGATCAATGCCGCTGCGGTGAGAGAATTTGTTCGTCAGCGTTTCATCGACCACGTGGATATTTCGGCCAAGCCTGCGGCGCAACTGCAGCCTTCAGAGAAAGACTTCAAGAAGTCGTACAATCGCGGTCGCCGTGACGTGGAACATGAGTTCGGCAAGTCGATGCGATACAAATCGATCCGTGATTTGGCCGCGGGTGATTCGGGGCTGGTGATTCGGGATCTGAAGCCGGTGTGGTTGATGAGTCCGCTGAGCGTTTCTGACACACTTCCTCTGACGGCTCACCACTTTGATGTGGTGATCTTTGACGAGGCCAGCCAGATTACGCTGGAAGAGGCCATTCCGTCTCTGTTTCGTGCCGAACAGACCATTGTTGTCGGTGACGAAATGCAACTGCCACCGACAAGTTTTTTTTCATCGAAACGTGATGATGAAGACGATGATCTGACGATCGAAGAAGAGGGGGAGGTCGTCCAGTACGACCTGAACAGCAATAGTTTTTTGAATCATGCGGCGCGCAACCTGCCGTCGCGAATGCTGGGCTGGCATTATCGCAGTCGATCCGAATCGCTGATCAGCTTTTCAAACCACGCATTCTACAGCGGGCGGCTGTTGACGGTGCCCGAGGAACATCTGTCCACCGAACGTCGGCGGGAAATCCTGATCACGTCGGCCGAAGACGGCTCGGCTACCGCCGCCGAACTGCTGACCCGGCCCGTCAGTTTTCACTTTCTTGAAAACGGCTGCTACAGTAAACGACGCAACACGCCCGAAGCCGAATACATTGCTCAGCTTGTGCGTCAGCTGCTGATTGGTGAAGAGGACCACAGCATCGGGATTGTGGCGTTTTCGGAGGCACAGCAGGAAGAAATCGAGCGGGCTGTGCGGGCCCTGGCCGAAGATGATGCGGAATTTGCTGACTTGCTGGAGGCCGAACTGGAGCGCGAAGAAGACGGGCACTTCAACGGACTGATTGTGAAGAACCTGGAAAACATTCAGGGCGACGAACGTGACGTTATCATCATGAGCGTCTGCTACGGACCGGATCCCCAGGGTAAGACGCGGATGAACTTTGGGCCCATCAATATGTCCGGTGGCGAGAAGCGACTGAACGTAGCGTTCTCACGGGCAAAGCACTTCATGGCACTGGTGACGTCGATGCGGTCGTCGGCGATTACCAACGACTACAACGATGGAGCTGGCTGTCTGAAGAATTACCTGCGGTATGCCGAGGCCTGCTCTGCCGGGCGATCCGATACGGTCGCGAACGTGTTACGAAGTCTGAGTGGTCGCGATGACACGACATTATTGCCGACGGATGACATGGAGATTCTGGTTAGGCAGATTGCAGACGAGCTGAACGAACGTGGCTTCGAAGCCGATCTGAATGTTGGCCAATCGCACTTCCGCTGCGATCTGGCCATCCGTCGTGATGGTGACCAGGAGTACCGTCTCGGAATCCTGGTTGACAATCAACAATGGTATCGGCAATCCGATCTGCTGGAACGTGAGTTGATGAAGCCTCAACTGCTGATGGCGTTTGGCTGGAACATCTGCGTCGTTCTGGCTCGTGACTGGTACCATAACAAAGACGAGGTTTTGCAGACGCTGGACGGACTGCTAAAAGATGACGGAGAGCAGTTTGACACAGAGCTGTAGGGTCCGCTGTGCGGACCGAAACAATTTGAACTGCGACAAAGAGAAATTCGGACTCCCGGAATGGTCCGCGAAGCGGACCCCACTGCTAACGGCTGGTTGTGAATCGTGAGCCCATAGAGCGACATAAACCCGCCGACGAATTTACACGGCGTCATAAACGTGTCATGATTCACAGACACGGCCGCTGACTCGCGGCCGTCACCCACCCACACAACAGCGCTGCTGATTTCTGCGCGAGACATCCACTGCTTCTGCGGTTTGCGTTTCCTTCCTCAGCAAGGTCCATACTGATGTTCGTACAAAATTCCACGATGAAACTAATCGTGTCGGTTTGTGCCGTCGCTCTGGCCAGCGTTCCACAGGCGAGTGCTTCCGACTGGACGACCTGGCGCGCGGATTCAGCGCGGAGTGGTTATACGACGGATGCTCTGCCGGCGAAGTTGGCGCTGCAATGGTCGTGGCGTCCTCAGCATCCGCCGGCACCTGCATGGCCGCGCGATGATCGAATGAGTTTTGATCGGGCTAACCATGTTGTTGTGTCGCAGGGACTGGTCTGTTTTGCGAGTTCCGTCGACGGAACAGTGACAGCTCTGGATGCAACGACAGGTGCGTTGAAGTGGTCCTTCTTCACGGAAGGCCCGGTCCGGTTTGCTCCAACAGTCTGGAAGAACCGGCTGTACGTTGTCAGTGACGATGGTTATCTGTACGCCTTGCAGCTATCGGACGGCAATCTGATCGAGCGTTGGCGAGGCGGGTCGCAGGATGACCGAGTGCTGGGCAACACACAGATGATCTCGAAGTGGCCTGCTCGCGGTGGCCCTGTCATTCACGCCGGACTGCTGTACTGGGGGGCGGGGATCTGGCAGTCGGAAGGCGTCTTTATCCGTGCCATGGACCCGGATACCGGAGACATCGTCTGGACCAACGACAGTTCCGGCGGCATCGAAATGCCACAGCCACACGGCGGAGCCAATGCCAAAAGTGGTGTGACGGCACAGGGATATCTGTTGGCCAACGAAGATCGACTGTTTGTTCCGACCGGTCGAGCCGTGCCGGCCGCGTTTCGCCGCGCCAACGGCGAATTCGAATACTACCGCCTGCAGCAGAATACCAAACGTGGCGGAACGACAGCTGTGCTGGCGGGCGACCTGATCTACAACGGCGGCTATGCCTATCGCACGGGTGACGGATCGTTGCTGGACGATCGCATTGTCGGAGCTGTCGCGGCGTCTCCCGCAGGAATCGTGCACGGCACGGGCAATCAGCTGCGATTGTTGAACGTAATTATGAAGCAGACCAACGATCGTAAAGGTAAGCCGATCGTGGTGCCGGCACATGAATCCCAGTGGCAGACGAAAGGCGTTCCTGCAGGAACGTCGGTGATCGTGGCCGCCAACACGATTGTGACGAGTGGTGGAAACCGGATCGCCACGGTTGACGCTCAGGACGGAAAACCGATCTGGTCCACTGAGGTTGATGATGAGGCATACGGTCTGGCGGTGTCCGATGGGCAGCTGTTTGTCAGCACAGCCAGTGGGTCGATTCATTGTTTCGGGGCGGCGTCGGAAGTCACCACGGCTGTGGTTGTGCAGCGGCCGAAGGCAGCCGATTCGCCGTATCCGGACAACCCGGAAATTGCACAAGCGGCCGCTGAAATCATCGAACGCTCGGCAGTGACGGAAGGCTATTGCGTGGATCTGGGCTGCGGCGATGGTCAGCTGGCTTACGAACTTATCAGACAGTCCGACGTGTTTGTGGTCGCGATTGATGCAGATCCCGATCGCGTGGCGAGGGCGCGGCGGAAGCTGCATGCCGCTGGACTGTACGGCACACGCGTGACCGTGCACGTGGGCAGTCCGTCGGACACTCACTTCCCAAAGTATTTTGCAAATCTGGTCGTGTCGCAGCGCTCGCTGGATGCTGGGGCAGTGGCTGTGGATTCGGTGGAAGCGTTACGGCTGCGACGACCCTACGGCGGAGTTTCGTGTGTCGGGGCAATCGGTTCCATGTCTGTCGCGACACGTGGTCCATTGGAGGGGGCGGGAGAGTGGACGCACCTGTATTCGAATCCGGCAAACACGCTGTGTTCCACGGATACCATCAAGGGGCCGTTAACCGCCGTCTGGTTTCGCGACATCAAACTTGATCTGCCGCAACGTCACGGACGTGGACCGTCGCCCCTGTTTCACGAAGGCCGCTTGTTTGCGGAAGGCGTTGACGAACTTATCGCGGTTGATGCCTACAACGGTCATCCATTGTGGCGGTTTGAGCAAAAGGGCATTCTGGATGCCTACAACGCCGACCATCTGGCGGGAACAGCGATAACCGGCAGCAATATCTGCATCGCGGGAGACAGCATCTTTCTTCGAAACGGTCCGACTTGCCTGCGGATCGAGACGGCGACTGGCCAGGTCCGGGCGACGTTCCGTGCACCACCGCACCCAGACGGCAAGCCATCGACCTGGGGATATATCGCCTGTGAAGACGGAGTTCTGTTTGGGTCGACGTCCAATGAAGCTCACATCGTTCGACATGCCTACATCCGTGCAGACGACCATATGCAGCGACAGTTTTCGGAATCAACGTCGCTGTTCGCCTTCGATGTCGCGACGGAAAAGTTGCTTTGGCAGTATGACGCCCAGAAATCCATTCGTCACAACGCGATCGCCATCGGTGCCGGTCACGTGCATCTGATCGATCGTGCGCTGGCCATGGATGACCTGTTGTCGAACGCACCCGCGCGACGCGGACAGAAACCAAAGACACCGCCCGCCGGTCATGTGAATGGGCAACTCATCACGCTCAACGCGAAGACCGGTGCGCGGAAGTGGAAGACCGACGAAGACGTTTTTGGCACGACCCTGGCGTTCAGCGTACGTCACGACATCGTGCTGATGTTTTACCAGCCAACAAGATTCAAACTTCCGTCCGAGGTCGGTGGTCGTATCGCGGCCTACCATGCCACCGACGGATACCGTCTGTGGGAGAAAAAGGTCAGCTATTCGACTCGCCCGCTGATCAATGAGGACACAATCATTGCCCATCCGTCTGCTCTTGATCTGGTTTCCGGCGAAGCGAAAGCGATGGCCGTGCCGAAGTCCTACGGTTGCGGGCAACTGTCGGGATCTCGAAACCTGCTGATGTTCCGATCGGGAACGCTTGGGTACTTCGACTTTACGCGCGACGCAGGAACGGAAAACTATGGCGGTATTCGTCCTGGCTGCTGGATCAACGCGCTGCCCGTCGGCGGGCTGGTCCTTTTGCCGGACGCTTCCTCCGGGTGCAGTTGCAGTTATCAAAACCGGTCATGGATGGCGTTGGAAGGCAGCGAATGAGCCAGGGTATTCGAATTCGCAGATCAAAACGGAAATGTGTTGATGAGTGAACGTAAGATCGTGTGTCTGTGTGGGTCCACCAGATTCCTCGAAGACTTTGTGGAGGCGAACCTGCAGGAGACGTTGAAGGGGCACGTCGTGCTGTCCGTCGGCGTGTTCGGTCACCGCGCTGAGGACGCTCATGGCAGACCGATCGACATCGATGCTCATAAAGAAGCACTGGACGGTCTGCATATCGACAAGATCGACATGTCCGACGAAGTCCTGGTGATTAACACCGGTGGACACGTTGGATCCAGCACACGCGCCGAAGTGAAGCATGCCCGCGACCGCGGAATTCCCATTCGCTGGTTTGATTCCGACAACATTCCGGAAGATGTGTAACAGCGTTTTACGTTGATTGGTAGCTGCCAATGACGCATTGCAGCCCGCGAAAACGGGCATGCCCACGAGCCGGAACGGTGCAGGAAAGAATAACCTGCTGCGGCGTTTCACGCTGACTTGTGGCCACGAAGAACGCTTTTTAATAGCAGTTTGGTTGCCCCCACGAGCCAGTATCGTCCAGGACAAAAAGTAAACTGCTCTAAATGTTGTCGAGAACGCTGCTGTCTACTTCAGGTGGCGGTCCGCGAAGTTCATGTACTGCATCCAGTCAAAGTCGGTCACGTCGTGTTTGCCCGTGCGAATGTGATATCCGACATCTGTCTGGATGGGTTGGTTGACGGTCGCGACATCATCGTTCGGCAGTCCTGTGCGGCCCAGCAATTCAAACACGGGGCCGGCGTGAAACAACGAAAGCATCTCGCCACGGGGATCGGCCCATGGATCTCCTTCGGCGCTGGCGACGTAGACGGGGCGGGGAGCGATCAGAGCCATCAACATGTGATGGTCGACAGGTGAGGCATTTTCGTTGTCGTTGTACTCGCGATGGTTGATGCAGAACCAGTGCGGAAACGAGGTGTTGATGCGTTTCACCGTTTCACCGAATCGTCGCCGTGACAGAGCCGCGCCACCACAGCCGGAATCATTCGAAATCACCATCGCAAAACGTTCGTCGCTCGCACCGGCCCACAGAGACGTCTTGCCGAGGCGTGAATGACCGAAGGTGGAAACTCGAGATCCGTCGACAAGTGGATCCATTTCCAGCACGTCGAGACCTCGGCTTAGTGCCCATGACCATGCGCTGATGGAACCACCGGCATTTCCCGCGCGTGCTGTTGTGTCGGGCTCAAGAATGGAATGGATTCCGTTCTTGAATCCGTCGTCAAAGTCCGGATCCACATCGCCGTAATAAATCGTGGCAACTCCGTAACCTCGTGAGACAATCATTTCGACGGGCCAGCGGCTGCTGCTTTTTCCGCGAGAGGTTTCCGTGGCATGATGGTCGATATTGCCTCTCTTCGAATCGTTGCGAACCCATGACGTCGTGATGTGAATCGCAGGATCCGGGTCAATGGAATGATTTCCGTGGAAGTTGAAGCCCATGAAACACGGCACTGGAGTGGCCGCATCGGCGGGGGTGTAGACCATCATGTCCATTGACGGGCCATTGTCATCGTCGGAAAAGAAGACCGTTATTTCCCGTCGGACTGCCTTGCCCCCCAACGCATCCTGTTTACAGGAACGTTCGCGAGTTCGTAGTCGTGGCACTGCATCCGGCTGATGACCGAACACATGTTCCTGGAACAGCGCCAGAACTTCCGGACGGCGTTTGCTGCGCCAGAGTTCAGCGGACGTCACTGCAGATCCGTCCTGCAGCTTCAGTAATTTCGGCAGGTCAAAGTCGGGCACTTTGGATTCGTCATAGTTGAATTCGGCCGGCTGGGCTGAAACTTTTGACGGCTGCATTAGAGCCACAAGTGCAAGTGACGTGATTGCGAGTGAGGTCAATGTTCGAAGGTGAGGGCGATTCACGACGGCAGTGCCTTTGGTTGAACATACATCTGTGTCAGAATTGACGTGGTCGCACGAACCTGTGGAACCACGCCGTGTGCCCTGATAGTAGCCTGCTCTGACCGAAGACGGAAGCAAATGCGCCGGATTCGCCAACCAACGCCAGGACGTGTCGCCTTTGCCGTCATTGCGGCCCTGCTGTTGTACCGCTACGCCGTCTCGACGTTGGATGAACGTCACGGAAAACAGCGCCGCAGAAAGACTGTCACCGTTGCCTGGGTGTTGGACGGCGACACATTCGAAACCGACACCGGAGAGCGGGTTCGGCTGTTGGGAATTGACGCTCCTGAGGTGGCACACCATGGCCGGCAGGAAGAGCCATATGGCGATGAATCGACAGCCTGGTTGCGGCAGCAGATCAGCGGTGGTGTCGTCACTCTGCACCTGGGCGCTGAGGAAACGGATCGCTACGGGCGAACCCTGGCATGGGTCTATACGGCTGACGGCACATTGATCAACCAGTTGGCTTTGTCGACCGGACAGGCAAAGTTATTGGACCGCTTCGGGTTGCCATTAGATCTTGAGCCCGGTCTGCGAAAGGCAGCGGCCGAAGCGCGACTGCAACGCATTGGACTCTGGGCTGTTGACCGGTAACACTGCCCGAACCACCCATGGTGCCTGTCGTGTTCTCTATTGCTGTGAGTCGTGAACTTCAGCAGCTGCACGTCCACAACGATAGTGGTACACCGCCACGGCGACCAGCGTCACGATGCAAACTGCTTTCCAGACAAGCAACCACCATGGTCGCCACCATGCCCCGGTCTGCATCTCAATGATCTCTGAGCCTGCGAAGATCAGAAACGTCAACGCGGCCAGGGTAGACCGACCTCGGGCCTCCTTTTGACGCGTTGCGTTCAGGAACAGGACGACTGCTATGCACGTCCACAACAGCGTTTCAAACGCGTTAAAGACGAAAACATAGTCCATTGGGCGTGTCCTGTATCAGGGGAACCGGTGTCGGCGGCCAACTGCGAGGTCTGTGTTGACGGAATTCTAATGAGGTGAGACAATCGGACGTGCGGCGGAAAGGCACTGTTGCCCCCCTTGGAAAACGGAAAAACGTGTTGACTTTCCGGTCGCAGTATCGGAACACACGTGGATGGATCCAAAATGCGTATTTTTTTTTCCGCCGGTGAGCCCAGTGGCGACCAACACGCGGCACATCTGATTCAGGAACTCAAGGTTCGTAATCCGGAGATTCAGACGGAGGGTTTTGGCGGTCCGGAGATGCGGAAACAGGGTTGTAGTCTGCAGTTTGAGCTGACCCAATTGGCGGTGATGGGATTCCTTCGCGTGATTCCCATGCTGGCAAAGTTCCGTCGGCTGGTCATTCAGGCCGAAGCCTTCTTCGATGAAACTCCGCCGGATGCCGTTGTGCTGGTCGACTTCCCGGGTTTCAACTGGTGGATTGCGAAGGCGGCGAAGCAACGTGGAATTCCGGTGTTTTACTACATGCCGCCGCAACTGTGGGCATGGGCACCGTGGCGCATTCGTCGCGTTCGCAAATGGGTCGACCACGTGATCTGCGCACTGCCGTTTGAATACGAGTGGTACAAAAGCCGCGACGTAAACGCGACGTGGGTCGGACACCCCTTCTTTGATGAAGTCGCGTCTCGAAAACTGGACATGGACCTGGTGGCGAAACTGGGAGATTCTGAATCCGGGCAATCGGTTATTGCCGTCCTGCCGGGATCCCGAAATCATGAAGTTGACCGCAACTTTCCCGTGATGCTGGATGTGATTCGGCGCGTCCATAAACGTCTGCCGAATGTTCGGTGGGTTGTCGGAAACTACAGTCAGGACCACAGCAACGAATGCCAGCACATGCAGTCGGACGCCGGCGTGGCGGCAGATATGACCTACTACGTGGACAGGACGTCGGAAGTGATTGAAGCGGCGGACTTCTGTTTCATGGTGAGTGGATCAATCAGCCTGGAGCTGCTGGCCCGCAAAACTCCGGGAGTCGTGCTGTACAGAGTTGGCTGGATTGTTCGAACGGTGGCGCGAGTGTTGATGAACTGCCGATTCATCACTCTCACAAACCTGATCGCTGACAAAGAACTGATGCCGGAGTTTGTGTCCGTTGGCAATCCGGCTTCAGATGTCTCAGCGATTTCTGACCAGCTGACACGATGGTGTCTGAATCCGAATTTACTGGCTCGACACAGGGACGAAATGTCTGTGCTGGCGGATCAAACAGCAGTGACCGGTGCCACCGCACGAACGGCCGAACTGCTGTTGGCGGCGTTGAACGATGAAGCAACGGGTGCCGGAAAAGCGAGACAGGTCGCCTGAGGTTTTTTGGTGATGATTTTGTCTGAGGCTCTCGTACGGTGGCCTCGATACGATGACGGTCGAATTTCTTGAGTATTGGTCAGGCCTGCTCGTCCCCGTTGAGTTCCTCGCCATCGTCGACTTCCTCGTCTTCTGACTCGGGCAATTCGGCCATTGGCAGTCCTTCGACCGTGTCATTTATCTGTTCCATGTCGCTGGCGCTTACCATCATGTTTTCAACCAGCGTTTCCGTATTGGTGCTGCTGGTGCCGTCCTTATCGACCGTGATCTGAGCGAGGACCACGTTGATGCAATTGCATTCGTCACAGTCTGGACATCGAGCTGTGTCGAGTCGCAGGAAGGCGACCGCATTCGGCGGACTCTTCGAAAACTGACTCAGAATGGAAGTGTCGCCGTCGCAGAGCTGCTGAATTGCATTCTCGTTTTCTTCCGGCGGATGCAACATACAGAAGCCTTCCACCCGATCTGTCCAGCGATTGCAGCTTTCGCAGTACGGATGGCTGGCCGTAAAACCGCCTGCCAGCATCCAGGAAGCGCCCACGATCATGGCAGCTTCGACGATCCAGATCAGGGCCAGAGGAATTCCCGAGACCATGGCACCGCCACCCCGGCCGATGCTCCAGAAGCCTTCGTTGTAGAAGAAAGTTATGTAGTTCATAAGGTCTTCAGGACTGAGCAGAATGCCAGGAAAATCTTCTGCTCCAAATCTCGCAATGCCATCGAAGGCCCAGGCGACGTACAGCCCCAGCATACCGGCCACACCGCCAAACGCACTTACCAGAAGCGGGTTCCTCACTTTCCCTGCCCGAGCAGACCAGCCAGCGATGAGTCCGAGGACGGCCCCAAAACCACCTGTTGCCAGAAAGCTGACGTAAATAAAGGGGATCCACGCAAGGATGTACGTGTACAGGATAGCCAGAACGATGGCCGAAATGCCGCCAATCACCACCATCAGCGGAATGCCGACGGAACCAACACGACCTGAATGCTGATAGGTTTCGACCATCATCGTGCGTTACCTCATGTCGCGTGGTTGCGAGAAACAGAAAGTTGTCGGGCGACGTCGCGGTCTGCGTTACATCACTGTGTCACCGACATTGTGACAAAACGTACAGAATACAGATGCCGATACCAGCGAACAGGTCTGCTTCTGTTAAGACGTGGAAGGGCACCAAACGCCAGGTGCGTCGTTTCGCTTCGCAGGAACGCTCAGTCGTGGTTCACCTTCTCAACAAGCCGAATCGTATCTAAGCCTCAGAATGACCGTCTGTCCAATGCTGTTCCCGGATCAAGACTACAACTCGCTCAACATCTGAAGTGCTTTGGCTTCGAAGATGGCCTGCCATTCCGGGGCCAACAGGCAATCACTGTCTTCCTGAGCGCCTCCCACGTTGCGAAGTTGATCCGCGGTCGGGGCATAGTACAGGTAGCCATTGGTGTAACCTGCGATGAAGGTCGGTTTCTGAGCGGATTTGGCTTTGAGGTTCAGGCCGATGCGAACGGTCAGTTCCCCTGGAAACGTCAACAGCGAGAAACTACCGATTCTCAGTCCGAGCAGTTCGGCATCGACGGTACGTTTTCCGCCCGCGACGTAATGGGCCTGGTGTTTCACCAGCAGCCTCAGATTTGTCTGCAGGCGGGTCAACTGCTCCATCGTGTAGATGTTCTGAATGTAGCTGGCCATATGTCGCCGATTTTCTGCGTCCAGATGTCGTAAATCCTGCCGCCCCAGCTGGTCGTCGTGCAGATAGCGGTGCGAATCGTACGAAGGAAACTCCTCCGACAGTCTGTATTTGACAACCAGTGGAAGAAACGTCTTTAAGCTCAGGCTTGTTCCTCGTAACGAACGCAGCAGGCGTTCGCGTTCCGTTTCCATCAGACTGATGCGTTCGGCCAGATCGGCGCGTGGAAGTTCAATCACCTGATTTAAGACTGTCAGTCGGTTGTCCTGGCGGCTGTTGATCTTTCTGAGAGCTTTCAACGTGCTCAGCCCGAGCATGTTGCCCAGCGGTTCGGCATCCCGCGGATGATCAACGTCTTTGTAAAAAACGGGGTTGATGTCGCCACCGCACCCCTGCACAAACAGGGCGACCGTGTCGTCACTAAGATTATCTTCGATCACCTGAGACGCGAAGCCGGTGATGTCGGAGGTGTTTAATCCGCCTGGCACCCCCTGAATCGGATGGCAGGCAAAGTTGTAGACAACGGCCAGTGTTCGTCCGTCCATGCGGTCAAGACGCAGAATTCCGATTTCGGGGTCAATCGGACCAACCTCGGCCACTTCCTCGTCAGCTGGCAGCGAATAGGCGTGTCGAACATCGGCTTCGCGACCACTCTTCAGTTTCAGCCGCCGGTTCTCCATGATTCGGTCTTCGTGCCCGCTGCCGACTCCGACATGCACCGGAACCAGATTCGCGGCTGCTTTCTTCACAGCCTGTACCGTTCTTACGTCAACATCCTGGCAGACGATGCCGTGACAATGACTGGCATTGATCATCACGTTGGCAGGAGCGACTCCGAGGTCTTTCTTCAGCTGGGATCGAACCGTGTCCAGATACTCGTTTCCAATGGAGCCGATCTCGCCAATGGCAACGGCATCGATCGATATGATGACGGCGGTCGTGACATCGTCCGTCACGACCAGCGCCTTTGCGTACAGACGTCCGTTGACGGGACCGGCTTCCACTCGGGTGATGTCAACCTTCGCCACGCCAGCTCGCAGTTGCCCCGCGTGTGCTGCATCGCTGAGACAAAAGCACACCGCGATTACGAGCGCTCGTGTTAAGACGGTCTGTATGTCGTTCACAATAGCATCCTCAGTCCTGGGCAGAAACGGCAGTGAGTGCCCGCGCACAGAGCACGGACTTCACGAACCATAGTGTGACTCTGCAGTCACTGACTGTGAAGTGAACGGCTGGTAAACGAAAAGAGTCCCGGTCTCTGTAAGAGACCGGGACTCCTGATTCAGTGCCGATAGGAACGGAAACGGTATTTTTCGTTTCCGTTACCGCATTCAAACGTATGCTTCGCAGTTCAGTCGTGACAACAGCCAGTTGTCAATAAAGCGAGCATCATTGCAGCAAGGGTCCAGAGGTTCCTCGGTGACCCGCACGTCGACTTCAACGCCTGCGGATCGCAGCAGTCGCACGGTATCAAGATTACCCGCCAGCATTTCGTTTGAGGCCGTTCGGGAAACCGTGTGCAGGACGTTCTTGCCTCGCATTTCGGAGTGATTCCCCAGTGTCAGCTGTTCGCGACACGTCGGATCAATCACGATTGCTCCGGCGAACCACTCAGGAGACTCGCTGAAGAGTCGTAGAGCTGTGTCGCCACCGGTCCCCGACCCCGCCACAAAAATGCGTTCGCTGTGGATGTGGAAAGCGCGACGCAGGCGACGGGCGGTTATGTTAACCAGCCGCTTCAGCGGCACATGGCTGAATTCCAACGCACCGTTATCCCAGCCAAAGCTGTCGTGACCGGTGAGTTGATGATTGCCACGCAATGCGAGTCCGCAGTAATTCTGATCGCCGATGGCGCTCATGACCAGGTCGAGTTCATTCTCACTGCTGTGTTCATCGTGAAACCAGATCAGCAGCGGATAGGCGTAATTCTGTTCGTACTGGTTTGGAACGAACAATGACACCGGCCAGTCGGATGTTGCCACCGCGTCCTGCTCGTCGACGTTCTCGCGACATTCAGAGTTGTACTGTTCGCACAACTCCTGCAGCTCGACGGGCATCTGGTCGATCTCATTGGTGGGGACGAGAAATGAGAGATCGTCGTGGAGATACGATTTCGTCTGTACTCGATTGGTAAACATAGAACACTTCCGTGACTACGGTGAGGGGAGAAGAAAATGAAACTTCGCCATCCTTGCGAAGCGTGTTTTCCAGAGTTGTTGACAACTGACTGGGGTCAGCTGTTGACGCGATCTCTGGAAAACGAATCCCGAACCACTTCCTGTAGTCGGAAATACTTTCCCGGACAGTCTGTTGATTTGACAGCATTGTGCCCAATCACCAGGCGAGCCGGTATGTGATATCGATTCGAAAGCTGCCCAATCAGGGTTCGAACAGCCTGCAGTTGTTTGTCAGTGGGAGCATTATTCTGAAAGTTGCCGATCAGGCAAATGCCAATCCCGTTTGCGTTATGTGCAGTACTACCAGAGTGAGCGCCGTGAATCTGCTGTTTCCACCGGAAGGTTGATTCGATTTTCCCGTCTTCCATTCCTTTGCCGTTACCGATCACAAAATGGTAACCAATTCCCAACCAGTTATTTCCGGCACGATCCTTACGCTGCCGATGTTCGTTATGAATGGAACCCACGCTGCCCGTGTTGGTGGCAGAATGATGAATGACAACGTACAGCCATGAGTGTTCTGTTTCTGAAGGATGCCACGCAAATTCACCCGTGTTCTGTGCGTTCTGCGTAGCAAAAAGCGTATCCGCAGAAGGATCAGAAGCCACTGCAACTCTCTGACGAAACATGCATTCGCAGCAGTTCGTTGGCACGGGGGGCGCAGCGTCCACCGCAAACGTAACGTTCAATAAAAGTAGTACAGAAGATGCTGTCAGTATTACCGATACAATGCTCACAACAGAAGGTCCATGTCCTGATGGTGGCCTGATGGGAAAGTGCCACCTTCGAGTTTCTGCCACTGTTTTTCCGAACCTGACGTATGAGCGAGGAACTGTTGGTGACACTGTTCCGTACTGATCCATTGGGTTCGGCTGGTGGCCTGATTGTCCGGGTCCGGAAAAGGTCCGGGCCGAGTAAGTTTTGTTGATGTCCTGCAGGAATCTACCTCTGCCTTGAAATGCTGTCAACGTGCGCATGGCCGATGAAGCCGTGTGAGCCATTCGTGCCGGTGACTACCTGCTAAACGGGGTAGTCAGCGTCAACCTTGCGGCCTTGGAATGCCGCCTCATACTTTGCGCCCGCTGCCAGAGTTCGCTACGCGTTGCGTTGGCAGTGCACTTGGCCCTCTCAACGGAATTCTTTCCAGGAGTGCCAAAGTTTCCGGCGTCAGCTGAACATGAACCAGGGATAGGTGCGACAGTTGGTGGCGTCGCGGTGTTCAGCGGACAGCGAAGTCAGGCGTCGTAGTTGCGGCTCTAATTCAGCGGAGACTTCGTCACGAACCCGGTTCGTAATCGCCTGAATGGTCGTGCCGATATCTTTGGCAGACTGCCCGCTGGCATGAGCCAGCTTCATGTTTTCCACCGCTGCTGCCTTGGCATCACACAACCGAAGCAGTCGGGATTTCAGATCTTCGCTGAACACGCTGGAATCAAAATGTCGTTGCGGGTTGTACTGCAGGTCTCGCAACTGTTGCCGAATGGCATCCAGACGTTCCAGTTCGCGTTTGTCTGCGACAAACAGATAACGCGATGCGCTGGCGACTGTATAGGGCGGGGGTTCAACATTCCACCACGTCCGAACGACTTCGTCAGTAAAGCGATCGTACCGACCACCGCCCGTGCCGTGTACAAACAGATCGCCAAACAGCAGCCGCAGCGATGCGGTGATCAGCGCTCCACGCGGCACGATCTGAATGTTCTGAAGCAGCATCGGTTCCAGTGATTCTGCTGTGATGCTTCCTGTGAACGAGTCAATCGTATGGTTATTCGCTGTCAGCCGAGTGACATTTCCATCGAACTGAACCTCCAGAACATGTCGGGTTTTCCGGTCGTGACTGATTGCCCAAAAGGGCAGTTCACAGCTTTCGTCCGTGATTTTCAGATTGGGAAAAGGGTTTGCCGTATTACGAATCCCGTTCTCATCGCGAAACACTTCCAACGACGCATTGTAGGCGGCGGCAAAGCGTCGCGCCTGTTTCAGAATATCTGCTGTGAATGCCAGCATCTCAGGGAATGCACTGATGGCGGACAGAGGCAGTTCCAGCATTCGGCTGCCAATACCACGCTGACGCCGCACGATTGTATTCGCTTCTGCGGCAGACGCTTTTGCGGCAGAGAGTTGAGCAAATTCCTGAAACGTCCGGACCACACCTGACGCCGAGCTGGACAGCGACAGGCTGTTCAATTGGCTGGCAACCAGGTCGCCAACTTTCTGCAATTCCACCGCTGACTTCAATCGTGCGTGAACAAACAGGGTGTTTGATTCGGCCAGCGATTCAATTTCAAGAGTTGCAGATACCGTGCACCCGGATTCGCGATCATCGTCCGTTCCGGGAGCGTCGGCGTGCGGATAGCTGAACTGCCCTGCGTCGCCCGAATCGGTATCGATCACTATGGCAATGGCAATGGCACCGGTATCAGCGGCCAACTGTTCGGTTGTTTCGTACTTGAATGCGAGGCCCGAATGAAAGACCACCGGTTGGTGTCCCGTCAGCACGATCGGCTGCTCGCCCGGTCGACCGGTCAATACGGGTGCAGTGTTGACGGGCAGGTCTGCATCGTCGGCCAGTGTGTGCAATCGCAGAACATAGTTTTCCGCTGCCGAGACGAGTCGTTGCTTTGCCGCCGTTCGCAAGGCGTCAAGTCGGGAATTGTCCAGCGAGTTGATCGCCAACAGCTCCGCCCATTCGTCGAACGGGGGAGCCAGCCTGATGTCGGTGTATTTCGAAGTCTGGGGTGTCATAAGAAAAGGCGGGGGGCATGAGGCTGCCTGCAGTGTAAGGTGGTGACCGCAGAATATGGCGGTACGTTGCGAACGGTGTAAGTGCGATGACCGAAAATTAACGCGTTTTCCGAGGATCAGTCCCTTCTGTTTCCGAATGTACGGCAAATGTTCGTTGCCCCGAGAAATGCAGCAAATCTCAGTTGACTCCGAACGCTACCGCAGCCGTCTTTCGCGCGACTCGAAAAAGCGACGAAGGCTCGTGGCGTAGGATTCGCCCGTATTGATCGACAGTTGGTCAACACCGGCACGTCGCAGTCCCGTGGACAGCTGCTGCTGAGTGTCGACAGCTTGCTCCGCAAACAGACGGCGTACTTCCGGGTGCCGGGTGTCGACCTCGACCAGCTCACCTGACTCTGCGTCACGCAGACTGACAAAACCAACATTCGGCAGAGTCTGCTCACGAGGGTCGATGACCGTGATCGCCACGAGGTCGTGTCGTCCGTTCGAAATTGCCAGTGACCGGCGTGATGCTTCGGCCTGAAAATCGCTGATGAGGAACACCACGGCGCGTCGTTTCTGTACTCGGTTTAGATACTGCAGCGCCGTTTCCAGACTTGTTGCCTGCTGAACCGGCTCGACGGCCAGCATTTCCCGAATCAGCCGCAAAACGTTGCTCTTGCCTTTGCGGGGCGGAAAATAGCTCTCCACGTCGCTGGCGAACAGTTGCAGGCCGACTTTGTCGTTGTTCTTCAAGGCGGAAAACATCAACAGCGCCGCCATTTCAATCATCACGTCCAGCTTGGACTGCTGACCGGATCCGAAACTTCCAGACGCGGAAATGTCGACCATGAATAATACGGTCAGCTCGCGTTCTTCGCTGAATCGTTTAATGAACGGTGTTCCCGCGCGAGCTGTGACGTTCCAGTCGATCGTGCGAATTTCATCGCCGGGCTGATACTCGCGAACTTCATCAAATTCCATCCCCCGACCGCGAAAGACGCTGCGATACTGGCCTGCCAGCAGATCGTTGACAGAACGGTTCGCGACGATCTGAATGCGCTGCACCTTACGGAGGAGTTCTGCGACCGATTGAACACTCATGGTACCGGCACCGCGCTGAGAATCCTGCGGATCACGTCATCTGACGTCATCTCTTCAGCTTCTGCTTCGTACGTCAGAATGACCCGATGTCGCAGCACGTCGTAGGCGATGTCCTTCACATCCTGGGGAGTCACATAGCCGCGACCGTTCAGAAACGCGATTGCCCGAGCGCCCTTGCCCAGAAAAATGCTCGCTCGCGGTGACGCGCCGAAGTCGACCAATTGAGAGATATGGTCAAGCTTGAACGACTTTGGGTCGCGCGTGGCACGCACAAGGGACACGATGTAATCCTTGATCTGATCGTCGATGTAGATCATCCGGACCACATCCTGCATATCAAAAATGTCCTGCGGACTAAGCACGGACTGCACCGGGCGAGCGGTCTCGTCCAGTGCCATATCCAAAACCTTCCGTTCCTCGTCCGGCTCAGGATATGTGATCGTCACCTTCAGCATGAATCGGTCGACCTGCGCTTCCGGTAGCGGATACGTTCCCTCCTGTTCGATGGGGTTCTGTGTCGCCAGCACAAGAAACGGTCGATCCAGCGAATAGGTCTCGTTACCGATGGTGACCTGCCGTTCCTGCATGGCTTCCAGCAGGGCTGACTGTACCTTTGAGGGGGCACGGTTGATTTCATCCGCAAGAATCAGATTGCTGAAGATTGGCCCCTTGCGAGTCGTAAACGATCCGTCGCCTGGCACGTAAATCATCGTGCCGATCAAGTCTGCCGGCAACAGGTCCGGCGTAAATTGAATGCGGCTGAAGTCGACAGACAACGCCTGAGCCAGTGCGGTGATGACAGTTGTTTTGGCCAGGCCGGGTACGCCTTCCAGCAGCACGTGTCCGTCTGCCAGCAACCCGACCATCAGTCGCGATACCATACCTTCCTGCCCGACAACGACTTTGCCCAGCTCTCCATACAGGCGACGAATCAGATCGGCCTTCTCACCCACTTTTTCCTTGATGTGCTGTATATCCGCGTGCATGACTGCCTTCTGAAGTGTTTTTCTTCTGTGTGCCACGAACAAAACTGTCCCTGACGGATTTTCTACGCTCATTCTAAACGAAGTGCAGAATCCCTGTCTGCGATGTGCGACAAAAATGGGTTCGGAAGGGAATGACGTTACACGACCCATTGACGGAAACTCAGGTGCAGCGTCAGCCCGGCATTGCGGTGTGCCACTGGCGTACCCAATGCCGTGGAGCTTGTGAAACACTCGCTGAGCCAATGGCGCACAACTGCTGATTTTGTCAGCGACAAAGTAGAAATCGCATCGGAGTGTTGGCTGCCACCGACAGATTCCACGGGAAAACTCTATACTGCGGTGCGTCTTGAAGCGCAAAGAAAGACCTGACTACGCCATCGTGGCGAAGTCAGGTCTGTGGCTTTCGGCCGGCGTGGCCGACTGTTGACTATTCGCTCAACTGAAACGCTTCCACGAACATTCCGTTTTCGTCCTTCTGTGCGTAGCTGCCTGCGGGATGAATGTACTTTGCGACCGCTTCAAACGGCGGCAGCGTGGTGAAGTCGACCTTGTCGAACAACTCATCCATTCCCGGAAATTGATCTGCTGCCTCACCGCTTTGCAGCATTTCGTAGAGCGAGCGATACTGTTCCGCCGGTCGACTGAACTGGATGGAAAGAGCGTCGGCAGGAAAATGCTCAGCAACACGACGAAAGTCGGCGGACTCGGACAGAGGACGAATGTCATCGTCATTTCGAAGAGTCTGATTCATCAGGGATTCTCCCAGGCCGATCATCAGTTGACCGCCGGAAACGACGACTCCTACCGACTGCCCTTCTTCGGGACCTTCGATTTCGTAAAGCGTTGCGCCCTGAAACTCTCTGGATTGCATTCCCAACAGGTCAGCGATCTTCGACAGTACGCCTGCCGCAGATTCGTCGTTGCGAACACCAAGTGCCAGCAGCATCTGATCGCCACCATAGCCGGCGCGTCCACCAGGAGCACCGACCAGTCGAATCTGGCCGGTCAGTTGATCAATGATGTCCTTCTTTACGTGAAGTCCCGGACCGCTGTCGGCGAACTGATTCAGTCGTTCTGCTACTGCTCCGGCTCCCTGAAACGAATCGACCAGTGATTCGATGGCGGTAAAGGCGTCATCAATCTTCCACTTCATGGCAATGTAAGTCGTTGCGTCTTCCTTGACCCACGCCGGCGGTGTCTGATCGCCTTCGTCAAGTTGGAACACCTGCATCAGGCCCATCGGTGGTTGTTCCGAGTAGAACACAGATCGCTGCACACTTTCAAACTTGCCGCTGCCCGCTTCGGCAATTGTTCCCATGGCCTTCATCTGTGTCAGGCCGGTCATTGGCAGAACGCCCAACGCCATGCCTGCCCCCGCTGTGATCTGCGGGCCCAGTGATCCTGTGGTGATAAGATTTGTAATCAGACCAATGGGATCGAAGAAAAACGTGCTCAAAGATGTTCGATCGCCGGTCTGGCAGCGTGACATGATGTAGGAATAGGCTTCGTTATTGGTGAAGGAATTGGAAGCTCCTCCGTCCCAGTTCGTCAGCGCAGCTTCCAGCAGTTCGCCTCGGTTGGAAATGACAAGTCGGCCGTCCTTCACGAACCAGCCAAATTCTCTGGCAAGTGGCGTTGGTGCATTTCCAGGATACTGAATCTGGAACATCGCCAGTGCCGTCCCGTCGAACACTTCGTCTTCGTGGCTCAACTTGGGAATCTGCGACAACACATTGACTGCCTTGGCCAGCAGATCCTGAACCTGTTGTTCTTTGTCGCCAAAGTCCATGAAAACTACCAGGCCCATCTTATTGCCCGAAACTTTGGACACAGCCATCGAGATTTCGCCGCTGGGGATCTGTAGGAATTCCTGCAGCGTAACTCCCAGCACCTCCTGAGCCTGAACCAAACCGTCGTCCAGCTCGGTACTGAATGCACTCGTGATCTCTGCCTTAAACGCATCCAAAGCAGGATCGTTCCACAGCTGGCCCACGGACGCCTGAGTGAAATGGACTTTCAGGGCCGTAATGTTTGGAAAGGAAACGTAGAGGTAGGTGTCCTTCGGAAGGATCTGGTCGCTGAGCACCCGCCCTGCAGATCCCGACTGAGCGTGTGCCGGCAACGTGGTCGCCAGAATCGTGGAAACGGTCAGTACACCTGTCAATAAAGCTCGATACATCGAACTAACCTTAGTCTAAACGGAAGTTGTGATGGATTGTGGCAGAGCAGCCCTGTCTCTCCCCGAATGGGGCAAGCACTCAACGTCTAACGAGTGTAGCTAATCGCCATTCGAACGAACAGCATACACGTAAGGCAATCGAAACGTCGCTGCAAAGCGGATGCTACGTCGTGACGCGCCCGAATTCTGATCTGGCCACGCGCTCGTTCGCCGGTTGTCCGAGGTTCCTGGCGACTTTTTTCAGAATTGACGGTCCGGCGACACGTTCAGATTCCCAGTTCGGCCGCAATATGTTTGCCAATGTGCAGGGATGCTGTGGCTGCGGGGGACGGAGCATTACAGACGTTCAGCACTCGATCCTGCCGAAGAATCAGAAAATCGTCCACTAATTTTCCTTCCGGGGCCAACGCCTGAGCACGCACACCCGCGGGAGCCGGCACCAGATGTTCGCACTTGATCTCCGGCACAAGCTTCTGCAAGGCTCGTACAAATGCCGCTTTTGACAGCGAACGCCAGATCTCGCCGGCACCGGTTCTCCAGTACCGCAGTGCCAGCCGAAGGAAACCTGGATAGGTGACCGATTCAAACAGATCACGCAGATTAATCTGTCCCCACGAATAACCTTCTCGCGCGAGGGCCAGGACGGCATTGGGACCACATTCGACGCCCCCTTCGATCATTCGCGTAAAGTGCACGCCCAGAAACGGAAACTGTGGGTCCGGCACCGGATAAATCAGGGACTGGCAGAGATGTTCGGCTTCCGGCACCAGAGTATAATACTCGCCACGAAACGGGACGATCTTCTCCTTCATCTTCTGGCCCGAGAGTTTCGCCATGCGGTCGCTGTGCAGTCCCGCGCAATTCACGACCTGGGCCGCGTCCACAGCGCCGTCCGGCATGACCAGAGTCACGGCGTCGGTTGTTTGTCGAATTTCGACAACGCGGGAACCGAGTCGTATCACGGCGCCACGATGATCGAGGATTTCACTGAGCTTCGCACAGACTCCCGGGTAATCCACGATGCCCGCGTCCGGCACGTGAATGGCTTTGATACCCGCTGTATGAGGCTCCAGCTCTCGCAGTTGATCCTGGTCAATGATCGCACAGTTCACGCCGTTCTGCTGCCCGCGATCGAGAATGTTGTCCAGTGCCGCAAACTGACTTTCGTGGGTTGCGACAATCACTTTTCCTGTCTGTTTCCAGGCGACTTCGTGTTCTGTGCAGAATGCTTCCAGTGCCACCTTTCCTTCACGACAGTTCTTCGCGCGCAGAGAACCCGGCTTGTAGTAAATGCCTGAGTGAATGACGCCGGAATTGCGGCCCGTCTGGTGCGAGGCCAGCGACGATTCCTTTTCCAGCAACACGATCTTCCGGTTCGGATCACGTTCCGAAATCTGCCATGCGGTGGCAAGGCCGATGATCCCGCCTCCGATCACTGCGACATCAAATTGCGACATAAAATGGAGCTTCTTCAACCAGGGAGTTCAAACAGAAACGCCACATGTGGCGAGTGATTTCTTCGCCGGAAGCGGATCTCAGGAACTTAATGTTGATCCCGGAAGGACTGGCGACCAGTCTGCCACTTCCGGAATATGGTTGAATTTGTAGCGGCAATGGGCGTCCTTGTCTTGATTTGTTTGGATTTGTCGCAAGGATTCCCGCATTCTGAGCGTTCGGTGGCTGCGGCCTTAGCCATGCCCGGCGAGTTGACGTTTTGACAATCGGTGAATCCCGGAAAGAATACCAAATGCCTTCAAAATCCGTTCTCAGCATCGGTCAGTGTCGACCTGACAATGCCGCGATCACACATTTTCTAACATCGAATTTTGACGTTGAAGTGCTGGCGACGGACCTGGCCGAAGATTCGCTTACGGCTCTTCAGAAAAATTCGGTGGATCTTATTCTGATCAACCGCAAGCTGGACACAGATTACAGTGACGGAATGGAGATCATGAAGCTGATCAAGAGCAATCCGCAGACCGAACAGATTCCGGTCATGCTGATTTCCAACTTCCCCGAATCGCAGGAACAGGCTGTCGCCGCCGGAGCAACATATGGTTTCGGTAAGGCCGAACTGTCATCGCGGGAAACCGTGGAACGCGTGAAGGACGCTCTGGGGCTGGCGTAGACGGAATTGACTTTACAATGATGGTCCAGTCGTTCGTCGGGCCGGTTCCCACCGGCCACATCGAACTGATCGGCCGGTAGGAACCGGCCCTACGCCTTGAATAATCGGCGCGTCGTGCTCACGTTTCTGGAGTGACCAACGGGAGCGGCCCATTTCATTCCCGGGCGTCAGCCCGCTTCGGACTGTGGGTCGTCCCGCTTGAACCCAGGCAATAGAGGTATTCCTGTCGGCGTCCGTCGACCTGATGCGTCACGCGGGTGTAGATGCGGCTACCGCTGATTGTCGGCGTGGCAAACACACTTTCGCCAAGTTTGTTGCGAGCCAGTTCCTCGAAGGCTTCCGGCGACGCTTTGAAGACGAAGGTCGTGCCCTCTTCGTTGGTTGCATAGATACGGTCGCCCATCAGAACCGGTGAACTGCTGAATGTGCCGCCGAGACGACTCTTCCAGAGCTCTTTTCCGGTGGCGCTTTCGCGACACGTCGCGAAGCCTCCGTCCAGCGTCGCAAACAAGTAGCCGTTGACGCACAGCATCGACGGCACGTAAGCTCGCACAGTGTTCTCCCAGGTAACCGTTCCCGATCCGTCCGCGACAACGGCGGCCATGTGGTTCTTTGGGTATCCGCCACTGGTGAAAATATGCACGCCATCTGTCACCGTGGACGTCACACATTCAGTCGTCGCACCTTCGATCTCCCAGTTTGTTGATCCTGTAAGCGGATCGAGGCTGGTGACTTTGTCACAGCCTGTGAGAAACAGCTGGTCCTTTCCGGCAACGTTTAGAATGACGGGCGACGAATAGTTGGGTTTCGCCGGTCGCGACTGTTTCCAGACGATGTCACCGGACTTCCGGTCCAGTGCTGCCACGGCACCACCGCCCTTGTTGTCCGCCGATACAATGACCAGGTGTTCGAACGGTGCCGGTGACGAACCGTAGCCCTGATGCACGACGTAGTCGCTGATTTTCGTCTGCCAAAGGCGTTCTCCGGACATGTCGAACGCCGTCGTGAAGATGGCACCGTTGTTCAGGAAATTGATAAACAGCCGCTGACCATCGTACGCGACGGTTGATGAGGCCTGCGACGCCTTCTTGTTTCCGCCCGTTTCCAGGTTGCCCTCGTGAGCAACTGCCTCCCAGACACGTTCTCCGGTCTGCCGGTCAAAGCAAAGAACCGACTGCACCTCACGCCCCGGATCTGCCACCGCAAGGAACACCAGGTCACCGATCACTGTCGCGGAGCCATGTCCTCGGCCGGGAACCGGCACCTTCCACAGCACGTTTTCCGTTTCGCTCCATGTCAGAGGAGGAGACTGTTGGGCGCTGGCAATTCCGTTTCGCTGAGGTCCACGCCACCACGGCCAGTCATCAACGCCATAGCTGATCGCTTCGACTGTGGCGGCGGGCTTCTCGGCCACCAGTCGGACATGTCCAAACGACAATAATAGAACGGCAAGGACAACAGATCGCATGCGAAGTCTCCGCAATACCAGTTGATGCTTTGATAGAGGTGGTTGTGGAATAGCCACGTTCATATCGGATTGTGCGCGGTAATGCGAGTTGCGGGCAGGAAGAGTGTCGGGAGTCGTTTCCGGGGAACATTATCGGACGTGACTCCCCCTCTGACGGAGCAGGACTCTCGACGCGCCGGTTAGCCGCACTGTTCATACGGCGTTGGCCACTGGCTCGGCAATCCGGCCATCCTGCAGATGGATGACACTCTTTGCGCAGGCTACCGCTCGGTCGTCATGAGTCACCAGCAGCACGGTTCCTCCATCGGCCGCAAAGTCGGCCAGATATCCGAGCACGGTGTCGGCATTCTGGTGGTCCAGGTTTCCGGTGGGTTCGTCCGCCAGAATCAGCTTCGGTTCGTTCAGCAAAGCGCGGGCCATGGCGGTTCGCTGCCGTTCTCCGCTGCTGAGCTTTGCCGGCACGTGCTGCCGACGATCTGACAGTCCGAAGCGTTCGATCAACTGCAGCGCACGTTCTCGTGTTTCCGTTTCGGATCCCGCTACTGCTATCGCGGGGGCCAGAACGTTTTCCAGAACATTGAGGTACGGCACCAGATGAAACTGTTGAAAGACAAAGCCAATGGTCTGCGCACGGAATTCCGCTCGGGCATCGTTCGTCAACGCGTAGGGATCCTTCCCGTCAACCTGCACCTGACCTGAATCAGGCCGTAGCAGACCGCCCGCGGTTAGCAGCAGCGTCGACTTGCCGCAGCCGCTTGCTCCCTGAACGGCAACGAATTCGCCTTCAGAGATCTGCAGCGACACGTCATTGACTGCATGGACGGTGGACAGAGCGTCTGTGTATGTTTTGGAAACACTATCAAGCGAAAGCAGCATGTTGGTTCTTATCAGGTGCAGTAGCGAATTGTGGCGATCGACCGGTGGGTGGCCGCGGCTGGACTGAGTGTGCGAAGGAAGCCCCGGGTTTCACTCGTTCCGTGCTCCAACCCCGGCCACCCTCTGTTGGTTTACCAACATTTATTACTGCGCTCATTCTTATCCTCCCTGCAGTACGACGGCAGGGTCCTGTTGAGCGGCCAGTAACGCCGGCACCCAGCTGGCGATTCCGGTGAGAATGAGTGCCAGCACCGGGGACGCGACGATCGTCAACAGCAGGTCGCCTTCGGCAAACAACTGCTGCCATGGCAGACCGATTGTCGACAGGCCACCCAGCGCCCAGCCGATCCAGAAGCCCAGGCCGATGCCCAGCAGGCCTCCAGCCAGACCAATGGCCGCTGCCTTCGAAAGAAAGACCTGGATAATCTGTCGAGCTTTCAGACCGACCGCTCGCAGAATTCCGATTTCTTCTGTCCGCTGACGAGCATTCGCCAGCGCCAGCAGAAAGATTGTCACGGCCGAACCCAACAGAACCAGTGGAACCAGAACAGCGGCGAATCCGGCGTGCTGTTGTTCCAGTTGATTTCGTGTTTGTTCTTCACGCAGCAACATCGCCTCGCTGGATTCCTGTTCCTGTGCCAATGCTGATTCCGCCGTTTCCTTGGCCTTAGCGCGGGCCTCCGCGCGGGCCAGAGCCTGTGAATATTTTTCAACAACTTGTGTTCCCGGCAGGATCGCTTCAATTTCTGCACGAATCGCGGAGATGCGGTCGCCGGCACAATCACATTCGAGGGCCAGAATCGCGTTGATCAGATTCTGCATGCCGAGCAGTTCCTGAGCCTGTCTGAGATTAATCCAGATCGTGACGTCATCGGTCGAACCACGTTCGGGATGCACCTCAGAAATCGTGAACTCCTGTTCCTGAAACGTCACGGTGTCGCCAATTTTCAGTCCCAGTTCTTTCTGGATCTCATGTCCGACAACCATTTTTCCTTCGGCGACTTCTTCCAGCAGTGGTTTCTTCAGGCCCCGATGTTGAATGGGAACTTCGCCTCGAGTTCCGATCAGAATGACGTCCCGATCATGTTCCGGCCAGGAAACTCGCCGAATCACGCTGGGCAACAGGTGGTTGATGGTGACGATTTTGGACTGTCCCAGTTTTTCGACATAACTTTCCGGCATTGTGGCGGACATTCCGTCCAGCAGCATTTCCGACCGGGACTGTTCCTGAGGAATGATCAGGATGTTGAAACCGAGTCCCTTCATGTGCTTCCGCATGGCGTCCTCAAGTTCGGCACCAGCCTGTTTGACAGACTCCTCTTTGGCAGCAATCGCTTCCTGGACTTCCGACTGCTTCGCCTGCAGTAGGTGTTCGGTGATGACGCGGTCGGCCCGCAGCAGCGTTTGGGCTCCGACAAGGCAGGCCACAGCGGTGGTTACGGAAATGACGCCCATCAGAAAACTGAGTTTTCGATGCCGGATTTCACGAACGGCAAGTTGCCAGACACTCATAAGATTTCCTTTGCGGGACGGCCCGCATGCCGATGCGGGCTGACGCCCGGAAACAGTTGGCCCGTTGTCTTTGGGGGCCAAGAGATACACGCAAACCGATTTAGCGTGAGCGCGGCATGAAAAACAACGAGGCGACGACAACGCCAACAACCAGAAACATCAAAACGAACATGACGTTCTGTCCCATGCCGGCCGATGGCACCGCAACAACGTCGCTGGCTGGTGTGTTTGACGCGACCGGCTGTGCTTCGTCGCTTGAAACGGCGATTTCATTGGCTGCGACGACGTCTTGTGATTCGGTACTGTCACTGGGTTTTGCTTCTGCCATATTGGTCGCCTGGGCGAGCAGCACTTCTGGCTCTTCAGCAGATGTGGCGTCGGCACCCGTTCCATCAGCGGCGTCGTCCGGCAGTCCGAATCCGGAGAATCCCGCCAGTGGTGGCAGGTCTTCATCCAGTGGCTCGGTCGGAACAACCATCGCGTCCCAGTCAACGTTCATGATCAGATCGACGCCGGGATTCTGCGCCTTGACGGTACACTGACAGGCACCGGTCAGAAACTGCGAAGCGTCCTCAATGACATCCGGTGCGATGCCTTTGCCGACCAGTGCATACAACGCACGGCCACGTCCAAAAACCGGAAATGCCATGGGCTGGCCGCTGAGTTCCTCGTCCATCAAATCCGGTTCGACTCGCAGCAGCATCTCCACTAACGCTCGTTCTGCAGCATCATCGCGGGAAATGCGAACGGCAGAAAACGCAATCTTCAGTGCATCCGGGTTGACTGACAGATCGCCAAGATCCTCTTCTTCAATTTCCGGCAGTTTCAGTTCGGACTGCAGACGCTTCAATTCTGTCGTCAGCAGGTTGAAGGCGTTGTCATCCTGTTCTTTATCACCACACTCAAGGAAGATCCAGACGACCGATTCTCCTTCGATCAGCTTTTTGCCGACCTGGGCGCGTGCCGGAGAATCCATCACCATGGCGGCGTTCTTTGCGGTGAATTCACCTTGCCAGATTGTCTGAGGTGGTCCCCACTTTGGTGGAGACTGGACAACCATATGTGGCAGCTCTTTTGATTGATGATCCTGCCACAGTTTTTGCGTGACCGGGTCCTTGTCTGCATCCACGTCGATGACAGTGACAGCCACATTGGTCAACGGCCCTCCGTCCGGGCCCAGCGGCTGCATCGCATCGACCGCGGCCCGCTGTTCTGCCGTCAATTTACCGCCGTGAAAGACGAAGGCGATGTACGAGTCCGGCCGCCAGTGTTCCAGAGCGTATCGAAAGACCGGCACCGAACAGGCAAGCGCCAGTGAAGCCGTGGCCATCACCAACAGCGCCACTGCAGTGGCTGTATGCCGTCCCTTCGAGGCACGCCCACTGCGGCCGCTGAAAGAGAGAAATGTACGTTTGAAAGCAGCAAGTCGCGAATTGGCTGAATGACGCGGCATGGCGGGTCTCGCAGTGCTGCGAATGGTGGCCGGCAATGCCGAACATTTCGCAATTGGTAGGACAGATGGAGGGATGACTGTTACAGTGTACGACCATGCGTGGGGCCGTTCAACCGCCTTGCGCCGATGGTTTTCGCGACTGGCCCGAATTTGCGACTCACCCGTGGTGGCTGCCGGTCCGGGAAAAACGTCCCGTGCAGCCGTGGAAAAATGGCGTCACGGTGTCTTCATCGAACGTCTCGTGTTATTGTCATTGAAAGCCACATAACGGCTATCCGGTTGTTCTGGCGAGACACCTTCTGCAGACTACCCACTCGCCTGTCTTGATTCTACCGCCCCGCCCTGCCCGCCTCCCTTGAAAGGAAACGAGATGCTTTCGTTCCCGTCGCGTCGCCTTGTGACCATCGTATTCGTTGCATTGTTTGCCGTTGGACATGAATTCGTCCACGCGGCGGACTGGCCCACTTATCGAGGCGACAACGGTCGAACGGCCTCCAGCAGCGATGAGATCGTGATGCCACTGCAGGCGGCATGGACATACGAATCTCCCGCGCCGCCGGAAATGGCATGGTCCAGCGGTGAAGGCCGCGAGATTGAAGGCAAGCAGCTGGGACACCGAGTCAAGTTTGACGATGTCTTTCATCCGGTCGTCGTGGGTGGAAAACTGTTCTTTGGTGCGACAGATGACCAACTGCATTGCGTCGATATTGCTACCGGCGCAACGGATTGGACGTTCTTTGCCGGCGCTCCAATTAGACTCGCGCCGTCCGTGACGAATGGTCGTGCCTACTTTGGATCCGACGACGGTCATGTTTACTGCGTTGATGCCGCCAGCGGCAAGCTGCACTGGCAATTTCGAGCAGGCCCTGAAGAGGACTGGTTGCTGGCTCGCGGTGAATTGATTTCCCGGTGGCCCGTGCGAACCGGCGTGCTTGTTGACGATGGCGTCGCGTTTTTTGGCGCCGGGATTTTTCCGCACGAAGACATCTATCTGTATGCGGTGAACGCAGACGACGGCTCGGTGATCTGGAAACAGGACAATCTGAGTGCTGGTGACGCGGGGCGGAATGACATTTCTCCTCAGGGATATTTACTGGCCAGCGATGATCTTCTGTTCGTGCCGTCCGGGCGTACACTGCCGGCGGCTTTCGATCGCAAAACCGGAAAACTTGTTCACAAACGAACACACAGCTGGCGTTCGACGGCAGGTGGCGTCATTGGCGGGACGAAGGCTTTGCTGGCCGATGATCAGCTCTATTCCGGTGGCCCGCATCACCTGCTGGCGATGACTCAGGCAAAAGGGGACGTTGGTTTCGGATGGTTCGCAGGGCGACAGATGTCTGTCATTGGTGACGCTGCGTACGTAGCCACCGGCACTGTTGTGGCTCGTCTTGACCGAGTGGGTTATGCGGTCAACAGCCGCATACGACATAAGCTGGAAATGGACATCTATTCATTGTCTCGCAAGCTGCGATCGGAAAAGGACAAGGTCAAGGCGGAGGGAATTAGAAAACAGATCGCTGACGCCAACGACGGAATTCGCGAGATCGCGGACGTCGGCGTCGCCTGGCAAAAAGACACGCTGGATGATGCCGCTCTGCTGGCCACACCAAACGTTGTGTTCCTGGGTGGTAACGACGAGGTCACTGCGTACTCGGCCAAGACCGGAGACATTGTCTGGCAGGCCAAAGTTGACGGTCGGGCACGTGGACTGGCCGTCGCTGATGGTCACCTGGTCGTGTCGACCGACAAAGGCAGCATTCACACGTTCAGCAGCGGCGGGACCACCAAAGCCGCGCCGTTCGTCGCGTCGAAGTTTTCAACTTCGGAAGCCTACCAGCAGGCCGCGAAGGAAATTCTCGCTCAAACAGGTGTGCAGCGCGGATTCTGCCTGGTGATCGATGGTGAAGAAGGCCAGCTGGCGTACGAAATTGCCCGGCAGAGTGAGTTGGAAGTTTATGTTGTCGAATCAGACGCAAAGAAAGTCGCAAAGGCTCGAGCGAATCTGGCCGCTGCGGGCGTCTATGGCAGTCGGGTCACCGTCCATCAGTTTGACGTGGCCGATATTCCCTATTCAAACTACTTTGCGAACCTGATCGTCAGCGACCGTTTTGTGAAGACGGGCGAGTCGCCCACGGATCCCGCACTGGTCGTCCGCCACCTGAAACCGGCCGGCGGTGTCATGTGCTTCGGGCAACCGGGACAAAGCGACGCTGCCACAGCGACAGAGGCTGTTGTGAAAGCAGGCCAGTCGGAGAGTCTGACGGCACCTGAGGTTACGCAGAACACCACCGATGGATGGGCCACGCTGTCTCGCGGCATGCTGCCGGGAGCCGGCGGCTGGTCGCATCAGTATGGCAACCCGGCAAACACGGCCGTCAGCGACGACCTGCGAGTCAAAGGCGGTCTGGGCGTGTTGTGGTATGGTGATCCGGGCATCGGAGACATGGTCAATCGACACGACGGTGCCGTTGGTCCGCTGGCGATTGGTGGTCGGTTGTTCGTGCAGGGCGAAACAAACATCCGCGCCTACGATGCTTACAACGGATTGTTCCTGTGGAATTACGATAATCTCAATGCGATTCGAACCGGCGTCTTTATGGGCGTCAGCCCGGGCAACCTTGCGGCCACCGCAGATCGGTTGTACCACTTTGTTGGTGAAGAATGTTTTGAAGTGGATGCCGCCACTGGCAAAGCCGTGCGCGTCCATCGCCTGCCGGCATCCCGTGACGATGGCAAACATCAGTGGGCCTATGTTGCCGTGCAGGACGACCTGCTGTTTGGCACGGCCACGGTCATGGAAGATATCGACGCTCGCAATCGTCGCCGCGGTCGCAGAACGAAAGATGCTACAGATGCCATCTTCGCCATCGATCTGAAGACCGGAAAACACCTGTGGGATTATCAGGGGCAGAGCATTTCGCATCGCACAATCGCGATCGGCCCGAAACGTGTGTTCTTCATCGACAGCACAATCACCAGCGAACAACGTGCAGAGATCCTGCGACAGGACAAAACGGCGCTGGAAAGTCTGGAAGGCAAAGAACGCGAGATCGCAGAAGATCGCCTGAAGATCGCCGACCTGCGTCGCGCCGTGGGAATCGATTCACGAACGGGAGAAGAACTCTGGGCGCACCCTGTCGACGTCACCGACTGCAGTGAGATCGGCATCGGTGGTGGCATGCTGACGCTGATGTATCAGAACAACACGTTGATTCTGGGCGGAGCCAACGCCAACGGTCACTACTGGAAGCAATTCGTGGCTGGCGAATTCTCCCGACGGCGATTGGTCGCTCTGTCCGCCGATGACGGCTACAAGCTGTGGGCCAAAGACGCCAACTATCGGCACCGTCCGATCATCGTTGGCGAGAAGGTGCTGGCCGAACCCTGGATTTATGATCTGCAGACCGGCGAGCAACAGACTCGACAACATCCCATCACCGGTGAGGACGTCCCGTGGTCGATGATGCGGACCGGTCACCACTGCGGCATGCTGACGGGGGCGGATTCCGGCATGATCATGTTCCGTTCCGGCTTCACCGGCTTTATGGATCTGGAACAGGATGCCGGTGTGCGGCACTTTGCCGGTCATCGTCTGGGCTGCTGGATCAACGCCGTGCCGGCCAACGGCCTGGTGATGATTCCCGAAGCCAGCGCGGGCTGTGTATGCCTGTTCTCCATCGCCTCCACCATTGTACTGGAACCGCGTGAAGCGCGGCGTCCGTGGGCGATTTACAGCTCGGTTGGTACCAAGACTCCCGTGCGGCATCTGGCCCTGAATCTGGGTGCACCTGGTGACCGCAAGGATGCTCACGGTACCGTGTGGTTGTCATACCCTCGGTACAAGGCGTATCAGGAAACGTCGCTGGACGTCAAACTTGACCTGAAGCCGCAGTTCGCCAGCAAGGGCGGATATCAAAGTGTTAACGAAAACGCGACCGAGCTTGGTGATGCCCAGGCCCCGTGGCTGTACACGTCATGGGCAAACGGGCTGAAGGAATTGACTCTGCCACTACTGGGCAAAGACGACGCACCGGCCACGTTCTCTGTTCAACTTCATTTTGCCGATGTCCGAGCGACAGACCAGGGAGCGACGTTTGACGTGCAACTCAATGGGAAGACAGTGCTGACGGACGTCACTCTCGCAGGAACTGGCGGCAACGCAGCCACCGCGGTTATCCACGAAGTCAAGGATGTAGAGGTCACCGACGACCTCACCATCGCGTTGGTGTCAAAGCAAGGAACACCGTTGTTGAACGCCGTGAAAGTGTTGCGTAACGAGTAACTCAACGGGTTGTACAAGTGTTCCCCTGATGGCTGCTCAGTTGCCTGGTTCGTTCTCGGGCAACTGAGTATGACCGTCCCGTTACGACTTTCGTGACCGCGAGGTCACGCCATGTTGCGTTTCATCGGCGGAATCTGCCGTTGCCTTTCGTCTGCAGTCTCGTGTGCCGTTCGAGACCACGTCACCAGATCCGCTTGCCGCATCACGACCGCCGGAGAGGCTTCGGATATTGACTGGTCGGTGCTGCACCGCGAAAGTCACTGATGGCGTGACTGCAACCGCCATCGTATTGGCCACCGGATGCTCACCATGACCCGGATGAAGGCCGAGTGGCAACGGACGTTCATCTGCAGCGGGAGAGCACCAAAGTGTTTCTGATCGTGAGACCAATTCGGCTATTCTGTAAGGCACTTGTCGCCGAATCGACCCCCGGACAACTCGCACTGGGCTTCGCGCTGGGCGTGTTGATCGGCTTTGTTCCCAAAGGAAATCTTCTGGCTCTCGTGCTGGGAATCATTTTGGCGGCATCACGAGCGAACCTGGGCATCGCGGCTGCCACAATTCTTGTGGTGAGTTTTGTCTCGCCGTATTTCGATCCCGTGTCACATCAGATTGGAACGTGGCTGTTGGCTCACCCGTCGCTGACCAATGTCTGGACAGAACTCTACAACATGCCCGTCATGCCCTGGACGGCGTTCAATAATTCCATTGTGCTGGGCAGTTTTATCGTCGGCGTCGCCGCACTGTACCCGGCGTACCGACTCTCAAAACCGGTCTTTGAAAAGTATTCCGAAAAACTGTCTGTCTGGGCGAAACGATTCTGGCTGACTCGGTTTCTGATGGGCGTGGAATGGGCCAACGGTTTGAGTAAGGCTGACTGAGCGTCGCCGTTAAACGGTTTTGTAACTGTTTGGTAGTTGCACACGGAGGTGCACATGCGTTGGACTTATGTGATACCGCGCCTGATTATTGTCGGGTTGATCTGGGCATTCATGGCCTTCGGTTTTGATCCGTTGCTGCGATATTCCGCCACACAATCGCTGCAGGCTGTCACCGGCGCGAAGGTGGACATCGGTTCTGTACAAACCGGCTTCTTTCCGCCGCGTTTCTCAATTAAGGACGCGGCGCTCGCAAGTCAGCGCAAGCCCGGTTCCAACCTGCTGCAGTTTGACAGCATGCAATTCAACCTTACCGGCGCGGCGCTGTTGCGCAAGTCATACGTCGTTGAGGAAGCATCGGTGACCGGCGTGCGTTTTGGAACGCCTCGAAGTGACAACGGCCAATTGGAAGTCGCACCCTCAAACGGTGAACCGGAAGCTCCGTCGTGGATTACGGAAAAGCTAAAGGACGTTAGCGACGAGTGGCTGGACAATTTTACCGAACAGGCGAAAGGCCAGCTTGACCCCAACGTGCTGGAATCATACCGGCTGGGC
>JBDONA010001151.1:0-9852 GCA_039831575.1 Fuerstiella sp.
TGATGAAATAGATTCGTGTATGACCCGCCAGATTGTTGCAGTCACGGTGTTGTGTGCCTTCTTACAGAAAACGAAGTGCACCCGAAAAATAACAGGAGAATGAAATGGCAGAAGCTGAATCTCAAAACCCCACGCTACTTCTTGTCGATAATGACCCCGACATGATTCGCCTGGTGACCAGTGTCATCAGTTGTGCGGCGGACGTTGACTTTGAGGTCGAATCACTGACAGACCCGGTGGCTGCCCGAGAACGAATCGAAGACGGCGGAGTCGATGTCCTGGTGACAGATCTTGAGATGCCCGGCGTCAACGGACTGGAACTTCTGCGTTGTGCAAAACGTCGCAGCCCAGCCACACAGGTCCTGTTCATGACCGGCCATTCGACCCAGGGCACGCTGCTGGATGCTCTTGAACTGGGAGCATCAGACTACTTGTTGAAGCCTGTCAACCAGCTTGAGTTGCTGCAGCTTCTGCGACACGCACATGAACGTCAACGACGCTGGAAACAGGCGTTACTGGGCACATGGCGTGGCAAAAAAGCTCAAGCATCAGCGACGACAGAATGATTCTGCTGTGAACCGGGCCCATGGTCAGTGCGATTAACGCTGTCATCATGTCCTGTTCATTGTTTTTTGGCCTGACCGTAAATCCAGGCCGGCTATCAGATATACTCACGACCGGAGAACAACATGAACGACAGCGTTTTGCAATCAGATGCCCTCTATTCAAGTCTTGCGACAGATCCCGATCTGTGTGAACTGGCCACGATGTACGTGGGCGAAATGCCTGACAAGATTGTCGCGCTTAAGGAGGCTTTCTCGTCCGGTGATCTGAATACTCTGCGCCAGAAAGCGCATCAGCTGAAAGGGTCGGCTGGTAGTTACGGCTTCGACCAGTTGACACCGTCTGCGGCTACTTTGGAAGCATCGATTCGCAGCGAGCAGCCGCTGAATCAGATCCGCGAAGCACTCAATCAGGTCATCGGACTCTGTCGCAGAATTCGGGCCGCTACTCCGCAGTAGTGGCGGCCAACAGTTCCGCATGAAGTCCGGCTGCCGCTTGTCAGAAGCCGGTCACAGAAGATGTAATATTGACAGCGATCGTGTCACAACAATGACCTACCGACATGACAATTCACATGATCGCCGGGGCAGAAAACTGTCGATAAAGGAAGTACGACTTAGCCATGAATGAATCGTCCGAAGCGAACACCACGGCAACTCTTCACGCTCGCATCCTGCTGGTCGAAGACGCCATCGATGACCAACGGCTGATCTTAAGAGTGCTGGCGAAGGCGGGGGCCGATGTGACCCTGGAATGCCACGGCCAGGCAGGGGTCGATCGCGTCAAGAAAGCCGAATCCGAGCAGCAGCAGTTTGATCTGATCCTGATGGATATGGAAATGCCGATCCTTGACGGTATTGAGGCCACGCGCCAAATCCGAGAGTTCGGCTTCACGGGGCCGATCATTGCCGTCACCGCACACGACTCGGATGCGCTGCGGGCCACCTGGTCAGAGGGCGGTTGCGACAAGCTGATGACGAAACCGCTTGTACCGAACGCGTTGATTCAATGTGTTGCCGAATTCCAGGTGAAAGATGTATCCACGGTGTAATCCGTGTTCCCGTGGCCGTTGCTGAACGGTTCGTCAAACGTCATAGCAATCACTTCACCCTCCTGCTGAGAGGGTCGCGAGGAACGAGCGGGGAGGGGCTGTTGCAGCCATTGCGACAACAAGCCTGCGATATAACGCCCTGTCAACCCTCCCCTCGCTTAGGCTCGACCGTCCCGGAGGGACGGTGCAATCTGCTGTTCAGATCTGTGGTTGAGATTTGCGGAAAGACCAATGCTGTCAGGACGGATCACGAATCGTGTCCGTGGAGTATTTTCTTCCGATGGCGATCTCCATCACGCCTGCGAGTGAAGCGACACCCAGCTTGTTGTAAACCCTGCGTCGACGGTCCTCCACAGTCCGCAGACTGACGTCCAGGTCTCTGGCCACCGCCTTATTGGACTGGCCCTGCGCAATCAGGTTCAGAACCTGAAACTCGCTGACGGTAAGCCGGGAGAGACGCACCCGAGCATCAGACGAGTGTGCCTGGTCCAGCCGCACTCTGACATCGCGTTTGCGTGCATTGCCAATCACGTCCGACAGTTCTTCCATGCTGAACGGTTTGGGCAGGACCGTCATCGCGCCGGAATTCATCGCCTGCACGGTCATCTCCACATTAGCGTGGCCGGAAACAAGAATGACAGGCAGCAGGTGACCATTGCGGCGGAGTGTCTGTATTAATTCCAGACCGCTGATACCGGCCATTCGCATATCTGTGACCAGGCATCCTTTCCGGTGGCTGTCGAAACCAGCAAGGAACTCTTCGGCGGATGCAAAGGCCTCTACGTTGACGCCCATACTGTGCACCATATCAACGATGGATTCCTGGACGTCAAGGTCGTCTTCCACAAGCCATACGACCCAGTTGCTGTTGTTATTGCTGTTGTGCATCGTACACCATCAGTTGCTCGACCTCTGCAGAATATACATCACCGGATGTACGTGTCAGCGCCGTGCAACCTGTTATCTAAAGACCTAACGACCGTCCTTCATGAATGACCAGCGGATCTGACCGGCATGTCTCGTTTTCCCGCCACCGCCTGCCTGAATCTTCGCCAGTATTGGCACCGTCCGGTACCTGTGGGGCAGTGGCAACGTTCACAGCAACGCGTCATAGAACAACGATGTACGTCAGTTTCAGCGAATGGCAGCCGCGCGGGCGCGAAACATTCGCCGCACCTGCAATCCGACATTTTTGCGGCATCGTCAAGTGGAAACTGGCGGTCCACATATCCCTCCTGAAACGCCACTTTGTTCATGCCATACACATCCGACGTGGCCTGATTCTGGCCCAGCACATATCCGCCGGCGGTTTTGATGTGTCCACAGCCATCGGCGCCTTCTCGTCCCATGCCGGTCATAATGACTCCCAGGCTACGCTCGCCAAACACGTCTGCGGCACACTGCATCATCACGTCCGCAGACGGCATATGACCGCTGACCGGATCACCACCTGCGCGAACCTGAACGCGTACCGATTTGCCGATGCGTTTCAGCTTCAGGTGCGTGCCGCCCTGTGCCACGAACACCTGGCTTACTTTCAGGACGTCGCCGTGGGCCGCTTCTTTCACATCCAGCTGCGAAACCGAATTCAATCGCTCTGCAAACGGAGCGGTAAAGTGCTGCGGCATGTGCTGCACAATCACGATGGGCGGCATCGGCGGGCGAAGAGTTTCCAGAAAACCAGTCAGCGCTGGCGGGCCGCCGGTGGAAATTCCGATGGTAATACAGCAATTCGTGTATTCCTGTGATCCATTGTCAGCCTCCGTTTTTGTGTCCCGTACTTCCTTTCGAGCTGTCGCACGACGTGCCTGTCGCGCTTTGCGAATGCTCAGGACGCGCTTCACGTCGGTGGACGCGGCCGTGCGGATCTTACGCAGCAACTGGCTCCGCAGTTCCTCCAGGTCCGTACCGACATTATCCGGCTTGGCCACGTAGTCCAGCGCACCGCGATCCAGCGCCTGCAGTGTCACGTCGGCCGCGCGTTTGGCCAGAGCACTGACCATGATCACCGGAATGGGATCGCGTTTCAGAATTTCGTCAAGTGTCTCCAGTCCATCCATGCGCGGCATCTGGATGTCGAGCGTAACAACGTCAGGGCGCAGCAGTTCAATCTGTGACAGAGCCGCGCGTCCGTCTTCGGCCGTGCCCGCCAGCTTCAGCGTGTCGGATTCTCTGGTGATTTCCCTGATCAGGGCGGAGTCATCCACAACCAGTACACGGGCTTTTTTTTTGTTGTCCATTGGGTAAACCAATTTACAAGTCCCACAGGAAAGCCGCAGGTCATTCTTAACGAACACCAGTATGGAAGGGTCTGTACTGTGGATATCGAGACCACGGCAATGAAAGTTGACATTGATTTCTGGTGTCCGCGAAGTCGTCGCAACAGGGCTTTGTGGTAAGTGTTTCCGGGTGTTAACCCGTACTGCGTACAGAATAACGCGATTTCGTTCGGACGTTTCCCGCACGACTGTTCGGTCATCCCTGGATTCGTCGAGCTTGTTCGTGGTGCTTTAAGGGGTGCTAAAAACACACTGGGCGGTGTTCACTGGTGAACACCGGTTCAGGGGGATTGCCCGCGCAATTTCGGGCCGCACAAACACGTCTATTTCGTCATCGCTCACCTGTAGGGGGGAGGAAAACCCGAAAGTCGTCGGCCATATCACATTATTGTATTTCCGAGTGGTGAAATCTGCCGTCGATAACCGCAAGAGCCAACCTGCATGCCGATCATGCACACAGATCACGTGATCCACATCCACGATGTTTGTCACAGTTCAGCTGAACTCAGACACCCAACGGAACGCGCCTTCAGTGAAACCTGAAGGTTGGTGGTCCCGACGGGCAAGTCATTGTTGACGTCGCCTTTGTCTCTTTGTCTTTGAGGAGGAGTTGCCAGTGTCCACCGCTACCGCTGAAACGACTGTCGTTAAGGAAAAACGGCTTGACGAAACTACCGGCACCATGCAGATGGTGAGTTTCAGACTGGATCAGGAGGAATACGGCATCGAAATCACAAGGGTCCAGGAGATTATTCTCATGGGCGAAATTACGCGTGTGCCGCACACACCGTCATACATCAAAGGCCTGATCAACCTGCGCAGCACTGTGATTCCGATCGTCGACCTGCGGCTGCGGTTTGAGTTGCCACAGCAGGAGATCACTGACGAAACGCGGATCATGGTTGTCAACGTCAGCGGTAACATCATTGGGATCATCGTTGACGCTGTCAGTGAAGTTCTGCGGGTGTCGCAGGACCAGATCGCTCCACCACCTCCCACGGTGGCCGGCCTGGGTAAAGAATACCTGACGGGCCTGGCTCGTCTTGAGAATCGACTGCTGATTCTGTTGGACATCGACAGAATTCTGGGTGACGACGCTGATGCCGTTGCCGACGCCCTGCCATAACCAGCAGACGACAGCTTGCACAGAGGGCCGATCAATTGTTAAGCGGCACCTCTGGATCACAGTCCGTAAGCAATTCCTTCCCGGATCCCAACCATACCCTTTACGAAGATACCCCTCATGTTCAAGGCCAATACGAAACCCACCGCCGACGGACCGGATTCAGCAGCACTGAAGTCACAGCTGGATGAAGTCACAGCTGGATGCAGTCAGCGGTGAACTCTCGGTCAGCAAGGCATTGAGTGAGAATTCTCCCATCAACATTCTGATGGCCAATCTGGATCTGGAGATTACGTATGCTAATCCTTCCAGCATCGCCACGCTGACGACACTGGAACACCTGCTGGCCGCCAAACTTCCCGCACTGTGTCGCGTGCTGTTTGAACCGTTTTGCTGCGAGTATCCGTATGACGTTGCGCATTGGAATCTGGCAGAACGCGTCAGCGACATTCTGGGGGACGACCGCTGGAATTTTCGCATTGCCGGGCCCGCTCGCCTGGTGTTCCTGCTGCGTGCCTTTCACGGCCTTGCCTACTATCTCAGGGGACTTGGGACACCGATTTTCTGGCAAAACCCCTTTTTTTCATGCGCGGGCGGCCTGTCGGGTGACATGACGGACCTGCAGATTCTGCCGGAGACCACGTCAAAATGTGATTTCAACAGCATGGCTCGCCATCTGAAGATTCGCGTCGTGGAAGACGGACGCACAAAGGTTGAACTGACGCAATATGCGTCCACGATTGAACATCTTGACGAATTGTTGGATGAAGAGGTAAAACGACGGATTAAGGAACAGAATATCGACTTGAAACGTATCGTTTCAGACTTACGTAGGCAGGGTTACATACCCACCTCGGTATTTCGTCTGACCGAAGGAACCAGGCAAATTGATGTCTGGCTGGGATAACTGAGCGGCAGCACGGACTGCCGGCACTGCAGAACTTTCGCAGCTCGGGAAAGCCACCCGGCGCTGCGTGGAATACATTTGCACGGAGGATATCTTGATGGATTTTCCAGGCTTGGATGGCTTCCTGGGCAACCGTGCATCGCTGATGCTGGACGTCGTCTTTCTGGCTATGTTTGCGGTTGTGCCGGTGATGGGCTGGAGTATTTATCAGGTCCGGTGTCGACAGCGTTATGTGCTTCACATGCGAGTTCAGGTGGCGCTTGGACTGGTGCTGCTGTTTGCCGTGACGTTGTTCGAAATCGACATGCGAGTCAATGGATGGCGGCAACGTGCCGCGGCATCCCCATATTATTCTGAGAATCTGGCGGAAGGACTGGTCAACTGGTCGCTGTGGTTGCACCTTGTTTTTGCCATCTCTTCATTTGTGTTGTGGGTGTTTGTGATTGTTCAGGCGCTGCGAAAGCTGCCTCGGCCACCACGGCCGAACGAGTACGGGCCGCAACACAGATTCTGGGCAAGGATCGCGGCGGTGGACATGTGTCTGACGGCGGTTACGGGATGGTTTTTCTACTGGCTGGCATTCGTTGCGAGTTAGTGGCAGCCCTTTTGCTGAGTGGTGATAACGGTTGATCCGCAAATTGTTCGATGTTTTTTTTGATATGAAGCCAGGTTTGGTTCTGCAACTCCAAGACAGGAACTCAAGATGAACAATCATCGCCGGATGGTACTGCATATTGATGATGATCCACAGATTCTGGAGATCGTAGGGCGGAAACTGAGACAGCAGGGCATCGAGGTTCTGTCACTGACGGGACCGGAGAACGCTATTGAAACACTATTGAGCACCGGGTGCCGCGTGGTGTTGCTGGACATCGAAATGCCAGGCAAAAATGGCCTTGACGTGCTTAAGGAAATCAAGAAATACGATGACGGTATTCAGGTGGTGATGCTGACAGGTCTGGTGACCATGGATTCTGCACTGCGTGCATTTCGGCTGGGCGCTGCAACATGCCTGTTCAAACCCATCAATGAATTTGACAAATTGATCAGTGCTTTGGACTCAGCATTCGAGACGCTGGACCGCTGGAGGCACGTCTTGAAAGAACTCTGTGATCGCAAGACAGATGAGTCCAGCGTAGTGTCGTCGTAGGACAGGATTACACAACGTCTTCTGACGCCAAAAAGATAAATCAGAGGTCACCACCAAGTCATGGCTGATAACACTGAAGAAATGTCTGAGGATGATGAGTTACTCGCGGCTTTTGTCGACGAGTCTCTGGAGTTGCTGCAGGACCTGCCCGCGTCTCTGGAATCATACACGGCTGATCGTACCGACACCGAACAGATCAATTCCATCTTCCGCGCTGTGCATTCGATCAAGGGCAATGCTGGCTTCTTTGGCCTGGCGGGCATCAAGCAGTTTGCTCACTCACTTGAGAACACGCTGGACGAAGTCCGCGGTGGAACAATCGATCTGAACGAACGGCTGGCTCGTGCCTTTATCGACGGCTTTGATATTCTGGATGGACTGCTGAACAGGGCCCTCGAGCGTGAAGTTGCCGAATTGGGTGGCCGTGAAAAACAGCTGCTTCAGGAAATCGCACACCTGACGGCCAACTCAGACGGCCCCGTTGATCCTATGGAGGTGCTGGTACAGGAGATTCTGGCACTGTCAGACGTGATGGCCAACGCGGACGAACCGGATGTGGAACGATGGGTGGAACAGCTTCATGCTTTGTGTTCGGACAAGTCTTAACAGAGTGAAGATGCGGATCCTGAGCCAGACGACGGGGCGACAGACGAGACATCGGAAGACGAGACTGGCGAAGCCGACGCGACTGCCGACGCCTCACAGGCTGAGAGTGCGGCCGACACAAAGAAGGCCGGCAAAGCTCCGTCACGTGTTCGCTACCTCCGCGTGAAAGAAGAGTGCGTCGATGGTTTTCTGACGGACGTGTCACGTCTGTTCATTACTCTGGAACGACTGAAAGATCTGCACAATCGCATGAACGGGCAACTGGGTGCCCCCGAACTGGTCGAGGAACTGCGTCAGGTAAATACGGCATTTTCCACGCAGGTCAATACGATGCAGGTCAGTGTGGCTGCGATTCGGCGTGTGCCCGTGCGAGGCCTGTTTTCGAAGTTTCCGCGAGTCGCCCGCACGCTGGCTCTCAACATTGGCAAGAAACTGGATGTGCATCTGAGCGGTGAAGAACTTGAGATCGACAAGTTGCTGGTCGAGGACCTTGATGCGCCGCTGATGCACATGATTCGAAACGTGTGTGATCACGGCATTGAGACACCGGACGAGCGTCGCGCAAAAGGCGCTGTCGAAACCGGCAACCTGTGGATATCCTGTGAACTGACCACCGAACGCGTGATCCTGAAAGTCCGCGATGACGGTCGTGGCATTGATCCGACCAGGCTGCGTTCCAAGTCGGTCGAAAAGGGGGGTCCTGACGAAGGAACAGGCTGAGGCGCTGTCGGACGACGAAGCCGTGGACCTGGTGTTCCATGCCGGTTTTTCGACGGCTGAAAAGATCTCGGATGTTTCCGGATGTGGCGTCGGGCTGGATGTGGTGCGTTCCACCCTTCGTGAATATAACGGCGACATTCAGGTGACTTCGAAGATCGGCGAAGGAACACTTTTTCGTCTGGAAATCCCTGTGCGAAAGCGGTTGTCGTCATAGATGGACTGCTGGTTCGTCACGGCGCAAGTACGTTCATTCTGCCCTTCGAATTCATTCGTGAGATCTTCGAACTGGACAGCGCACAGATCGGCAGTGTGCAGGGCCGCAAGGTGGCTCTCATTCGCGGCGAGCCGTTTGCGGCCGTGTCGCTGGGCGAACTTCTGGGCATGGGGCCGCCCGACTATTCTTCCGAAGCCCCCGTGCGTGGTGTCCTGGTCACATTCAAGACGGTATCGATCCTGCTGGTCGTGGACGCCATTGTGGGGCAGCGCAAGGTTGTGATTAACAACATTTCCGAGATTCTGGATCGAACCGGAATTGTCAGCGGCGTGGCGCAACTTGGCGGCGGCGAGCTGGCTCTCGTGCTGAGTACGTCGGACTTGATTGCCAGTGCTCGAGTGGCAGCTGGTAAAGCCGCTGCGTGAAACAGTGAGCCGCAATGGGGGCCGGGGTTGGAGCGAGGTACGAGTGAAACCCCGGGTCCGGCAGCGCCGGTTTGATTTTCCTTCGCAGGCTCAGTCCAGCCACGGCCACCCACTGGCTACAGCGTTAAACGCTACGGCTTTGGATCAATGCCCAGGCTCTTGATGCGAGACGCCAGTGTGGTGGGCTTCATGTCCAGCAATTCTGCTGCGCCACCGGGGCCGTAGATCTTTCCGCCAGTGCGCTCCAATGCGCGGCGGATATTATTGGCCTCAAAAAATCGCAGGTCGGACACGGTGAGGACTTCGTCCTTTGACGCCTGGACTGTTGTGTCCACGACGCTGACGGGCGGTTCGATGTCAGGCGTTCGTTGATGCAGATTCAGTCGTAGTTTGCCGGACTTCGATGTGATCAGAGATCGTTCCAGGACATGTTGCAAGTCGCGGATGTTGCCTGGCCAGTTGTATCGCTGCAGTTCCTGAACATTGGCCATGGTGAGCCGCGGGGCGGGTCGGCCGAGTTTGCGGGACAGCTGCGCAAGCAGATGTTCCGCCAGCAAAGGAATATCCTCTTTGCGTTCGGTTAATGGCGGCAATTCGATGGGAAACACGCTCAGCCGGTAGTACAGATCGCTCTGGCCGTTGGCCAGGAAAGTTCCTGTGACTATTGCGTGAGTGCTCATTCGGCAATCGGCAAGACGGTCGGGCTGACGACGGAACAGGTTCGTGACGCTCGACTGGGTGGGGCCGTCGACAGCAAGTCGGACGCCATTCTGAAACTCGCCCTGCAGTTGGTCCGGAATCGCGGATTCGTTT
>JBDONA010000456.1:0-2275 GCA_039831575.1 Fuerstiella sp.
TGAACCGGAAGCTCCGTCGTGGATTACGGAAAAGCTAAAGGACGTTAGCGACGAGTGGCTGGACAATTTTACCGAACAGGCGAAAGGCCAGCTTGACCCCAACGTGCTGGAATCATACCGGCTGGGCAATCAACTGTACGTGAAATGGGATCAACGATTCACGCAGATGAACGGACAACTTGAGCAAAAGAAACAGCAGGTCAAGTCTGTTCGCGAGCAGATGGATCGAGCAAAGAGAGCTGACACACTGCAGCAGATTGAAATCTATCTGCAGCTGGCTCAGCAGGCCGATCTGCTGATGCGCGAGACACGGAATATGCGGACGCAGTTGCAGAGCATTGTACCGGAGGTGCGTCAGGACTTCGCCCGACTCGACCAGGCCAGAGTGAATGATCAGCAGCACGTCATGCACACGGTTCAATTGTTGAAGCCCGACACTCGCCGGATTTCCGAGTCACTGATCGGCGAACAGATGTATCTTCAGGTTCAGCAGATTCTGTCCTGGCTGGAAACGGCCCGCAGCTATCAGGAAGATCTCAGGAAACCACGTGCGGCAGAGCGGCAGCGAGGACGTGACTTCGAATTCGCGATCTTCGATCCCACACCCAAATTGTTGTGCCGCAAGCTATTGATCAATGGTGAAGTGATGCTGGGCACCGTTCCAACACCGTTTGAAGCCGTGGTGACGAACGCGACCAGTGATCCCCGGTTGCTTGGCAAGCCCACTCTTCTGCGAGCGACTACGGCGGGCGATACCGCCTTCGAATTAGTCGTGCAGCATGACGCCACGAAAGACGTCAGCCAAACCAATCTGGCGGCCGATTACACCGACCGCAAAGAGCAACAACTGTCGGCAGGAAAGCCGGATGGCAATCGACTGACGGCCAGTCTCAGCAATCTCCATTGGAGGGCGCGACTGACTCTGGTTGAGAATCACGTTCAGGGGCGGATTACGGTGTCGTCCCATTTCAGCAGCCCTGAGGTTCATGTGCAGAACGAATTCGCGGCTGCCCTGGCTGGCGTGGCACAGCAGACGCTGGCTGGCATCCAGCAGGTGAACGCTACGATTGTCCTGGATGGGCCGATTCAGAAGCCGAATGTCAACGTGACCTCCGATTTGGGCGAACAGATTGCCACTGGTTTTGACGCAGCGTTTACCGAATACCTGCCTCAGTTGCAGGCCGTGCTGGCTGACAAAGTCGCTGGTTACGTGGACGAACAGCGACAGAAACTTGCGGCAACCTTTGGCGGACGTCATGAACAACTGCTGGCGGACAATACCAGAGTGTTGGAAGGACTGGATCAGATTCGTCAGCTGGCGGTGGCCCTGAAGTCCGGCAAGGCTGATCCCAACGCCGTTTTTCGAACCGTTTCTGAGTCCGGGGTCCTGTCTGCAAAGGACCAGCAGAAGGCTGACGAAGTCATGCAGAAGACAAACAAAATTCTGGACGGTTTCAATAATCCCAATAAGGCGTTCCAGCAGGCGCTGCCCGGCCTGCGCAGAAAACTGTTTCGATAACGCTGCAGCTTATTACGCTGACTCGTGGCCGCGGCAAACGTCTTTCCCCGTGCGAGAGTCGCTTGCCCACGACCACGTCTTCCTGAAAACTGCTCCAGGGGCGAAGAGCCCGTTCAAAGTTCTTTGATACGGAGCTTGCGCCAGGAAACGTCAAACGGCCCGGTCCCCGCTTGGATTCCGTGAACCTGCAGCCCGATTTTTCCCTTCGGATGCGTCTTGTAGATACCATCGTGTGTCAGATCAGCGACCTTCTGTCCGTTGATCCACGTTTGGATGCGAGCACCTTTGGCGACCACGCGGTACTTGTTCCACTCGTCGTTCCTGATGTGATTGTGTGAGTGGTTCTTGTCCTGTGGGGCTTCGGACAGCCAGCCAAGCCCTGTGGCTTCGCCGTAGACATAACCGGATTGCCCCGGACTGGCCTCGATCTCAATCTGCGGTCCGAAGAAGCGACCTTCTTTGCCATCTTCCTTCGTTTGTTCGCGCGATCGAATCTGGACTCCTGAGTTCAGGCTGTTGTGAACCTTGACCTCGAACTCCAATTCGAAATCGCCGTAATCTCTGTCCGATGCAAGAAACGTGTTCTCGCTGCCTTCGACAGTCACGCCATGAATGGCCCCGTCCCTGATTTCATATTCGGCAACTCCTCTGGCTGCTCGTGTCCATCCGTTAAGCGTCCTGCCGTCGAACAGACTTTGCCAGCCGTCGTCGGCTGTCGCGAGAACTGGAAGCAATACCGCAAAGAGCCCTAACGTC
>JBDONA010000511.1:0-9839 GCA_039831575.1 Fuerstiella sp.
CGTCGGGTTTGGGTTAAATCAACAAGCCCGTAAGCGAGCAAACAAGTTGCGTCGATCGCCTCACTTACGCTTCGGGTTACTAAAATACAGGACACGCGAATCACCAGGTGCTGTTCAGCTAATGGCTGTGTTCCTGCGACGGAAATTCTCCCGATTTCACTTCGCTGACGTAGGTCTGAACGGCTGCGACTGCCTGAGTTCGCAGATCGGCGAAGTGCTTCAGAAACTTCGGCTTGAACGACGGCGTCAGTCCCAGCATGTCCGGACCCACCAGGACCTGGCCACTGCAGTGTGGCCCTGCTCCGATACCAATGGTCGGGATCGAAAGTGCTTCCGTAACCTGTTGAGCAATGTCAGCAGGCACAAGTTCCAGCAATACTCCGAAAGCCCCTGCGTCTTCCGCAGCAAGAGCATCGTCCAGCAGTTCCTCTGCATTTCTGTGAATCTTGCCCATGCCACCAAGTTGCCTGACGGCCTGTGGTCTCATGCCGACATGAGCCATGACGGGAATATCAGCTCTCATGATCGAACGGATTGTTTCGCTCTGAATTCTACCGCCTTCCAGCTTGACTGCGTCGGCGCCCGTTTCTTTGATGATGCGTCCGGCGTTGCGGACCGCTTCTTCAGGACTGACCTGGTACGACATAAACGGCATGTCGATGATGACCAACGCCCGTTCCACGGCCCGAACTACGATTTCGCCGTGGTAGATCATCTGATCGACAGTCACGGGCAACGTCGTCGAATGTCCCTGCACCACCATGCTCAGACTGTCACCGACAAGGATGCTGTCCACGCCCGCCTCGTCCATGATCCCCGCCCACATGTAATCATAGGCGGTCACCATTGACAGCCCTTCGCTGGCGGCGTTGACGAATGCAGGAACGGTGATCTTTCGAACTCGAGCTTTGTTCACAGAATAGAATCCATACTGACGCGGGACGGCCCGCGAGCCGATGCGAGCTGACGCTCGGAAACAGTTGGACCGCTCTCCCTGGTCGCGATCGGTGACCTGATTATTGCCGTCACGCGATAATGTCGTTGATGAGCGGTGTGGAGCGATTCTAACAGGACCGCAGACCACTCGAAACGGACACAGCGAATGCGTTTCAGGATCGGCGAATTGCCGGACAAGCTGTCAAAGTCTTATCAGCTGGTCAACGCGTCCGCAACGTCGGTGCGGTAGGCCGTCATGGCCGGCAGAAAGCCGACCAGTGCTCCGAGTACCAGCAGCACGGGAAACAGCACAAACTCCATCGGATCCAGAGCCCAGCCATCCAGTAGCAGACCGGTTCGTGCACTGATATAGGGTGCGAACGCAACGGAAAGTCCGTGACCAATCACCCAGCCCATCAGTCCGCCTCCGACGCATAGCACAGTGGATTCGGCCAGAATGATTGAAAATACGCTGCTGCGGCGCGCCCCCAGAGCTCGCATGATGCCGATTTCGCGTTTTCGATCGGACATGCTGTTGTAGATGCTGACAAAGATGCTGATGCCGGAAACCGCAATGATCATCCCAGTCAGCACCATCAGAGCGCTCTTGATGGGCTCAACGAAATTGGTCAACAGTCGTTTGATTGGGCGAATTGGATTCACAGCCATCGCTTTGGAGCCATTTTTTAACTGCGACTGCAGACTGATCGCATCAAAGATTTTCCGAGTCTTCACATAAACGGCTGTGATTTCCTTCATCGCGTCCGGCGTGTCGAGGCCGTACCCCATCGATTCGTCACCGATTTCCTGCCCCTGTGCCCGTCTTTTTTTCAGTTCCTCCATCTGTCCCAAAGCGATGTCGAGTCGTTCCTTGTCGTTGCCGTAGAAGTCTTTCAGTCGCGTCTCAACCTCATCAATTGGTTTCTGGTGGCCATCCAGTATGTAGACCGCTTCGAGGTTCAGGAAAACACTGCGATCGTTGGGCGTCCCCGTTTGCCGAAGTACAGAAACGATCGTGAACAACTCGTCGTGAGCGTCTTCGCTGTCAGCGCTGCCGTGGACAATGGAGAACTGGTCTCCGACCTTCCAGTCATTCCGATATGCAACCCGAGAGCCGATGACCGCATCATACAGATTGCTTAACTGACGCGTGCCCTCCTGATCCGCGACTTCAAACATTTTTTTCGGCGCGTACTCGTTCAGAAAATACTCATTGGTCGTGCCGACAATCGGGAAGCCACCGTGCTCCGGTTTGGTAAAGTCACCGAACGCCAACGGAATGGCTGTTTTGATACGACGGTCGTTCCTCAACTGATCCAGGTACATGTACGGCAGATTGGCGATCGGCGGTTGCACTCGATAAACGGAACTCAACACAAGTTGCAGGTCGCTGCCCTTTGCTCCAATGATCAGATCGTACGCAATCGACCGTTGATTGAAGGCTCCGTCGACCGCCCCGGCAATGACCAGGACCACGACCATCAGCATGACACCCAGCGCCACGCTGAGCGCCGTCAGCAGGGACGCGACCTTTCGTTGTTTGACACTTTTCCACGCGATGGAAAACAGATTCATGAGGCTGCTCCCTGATACGCAGCCTGTGGGTCGTTGAAGTCCGCCAGCCTGTCCAGCCGGTCAAATGTGTTGGCGACTTCCACCGCGTGGGTGACCATCAGCAGAGTCACGTTATTCTCTTTGCAGGTATCGCGGATTAGATTCAGAATCAGGTCCTGATTGGCCGGGTCCACGTTGGCCGTGGGTTCGTCCGCCAGCAGCAATGCCGGCTTGTTGGCCAACGACCGTGCGACCGAAACTCGCTGTTGTTCGCCGACAGACATTCGTTGTGGCGTGTGGTCCAGCCGTTTCTCAAGGCCGACGCGTTCCAGCAGCGAAATCGCAAACGCCCGATCGACACCACGCCCGGAAAATGACATCCCCAGCAGGACGTTTTCCAGAGCCGTGAATGCCGGCAGCAGATTGAAGGTCTGAAAAACGAAGCCGATCTTCACAGCGCGGAAGCGGTCGCGTACGACCTCCGGTAACGGAGCAATGTCTTTGCCGTCCACGACGACCTGACCGGAATCCGGGGCCAGAATGCCGGAGATCACGTTCAGCAGCGTGGTTTTTCCGCCGCCGCTGGAACCCACCAGTGCCGCCTGTTCACCCTGCGCGAGTTCGTAGCGAGAAATGCCCAGGACCGGCAGACGGTTGCCATTGGGTTCTCGGTAGGATTTGCGTACGTTCTCAAGCAGAAGTGACATCAACGAACTGTACGCCGAATGTCACCGCTGCTGCGAGACGTTTTTTCTTCTTTTGTGACCGGCTTTACAGCGTCTTTTGCTGACTTATGGCCGCGAAGAACGCGTTCCGGTCTTAGAAACCGGCATGCCCACAAGCGAGCACGGTTCACGAGAAAAAGAAAACTGCTCTATCTGTCGGATTTGAACTTGTACAGCTGACCAAACGTTGTGGTGAAGTAAACTTCGCCGTCTTCGTCTTCGCCAAAGCTCATCACGGGTAGCTTTTCGCCCATTCCGGTCAGGGAATAATTGGCCACGGTTCGTGTTCCGTCGTGCTCCAGTGCCCACAGCAGCCCCGTGACGTAGTCGGCGTAGACGTACTTGCCAACGAGTTCAGGAACCGTTTTGCCCCGATAAACGCTGCCGCCAGTAATCGATTTGCCGACGTCGTGATGGTATTCCCAAAGTGGATCAATCAGCGAGTCGCGTGGTTCGTCATTACCGTCCGGACGAAACCAGTGTTTCGCTTCGCGGATGTTCCAGCCGTAATTACCGCCCTTGGTGATGATGTTGATTTCTTCCCACACGTTCTGGCCAACGTCTCCGGCCCACAGTTTTCCGGTTTCACTGTCGAACGCCATTCGCCAGACGTTGCGCAGTCCGTAGGCATAGATCTCTGGGCGGGCGTTTGCCGTCTTTCCTTTCTTGTTAATTACGACCTTTTGACCAATGAATGGATTGTCTTTGGGAATGCCATACGCCTTGCCGCCAGCTTTGCTGTCGACATTGATTCGCAGGATCGAACCGAGCAGTGTCGTCAGGTTCTGACCGTTGCCATTCGGGTCGTTACCGCTGCCGCCATCGCCCAGCGCCACGTAGAGGTAGCCGTCCGGGCCGAAGGCGATGGTACCACCATTGTGATTCCAGAACGGCTGCGGAATACGCATAATTTCGACTTCCGACGACGCGTCGGCCTTATTCGGATCGTTCTTTGAGACCGTAAATCGTGTGACTACGGACGTGTGGTCTGCACTGGCAGTTGTGTAGTACAGGAAGAAGTGCCCGTTGTCCTTGAACTTCGGATGGAATGCAAAACCGAGTAATCCTTCCTCGTTCTGGTTGTCTTTGTAAACGCACTGTTTGTCGATATCCAGAAACACGTCGGCTTCTTCAACATCCGGGTCGTTCGGGAAGACGCGCAGAACGCCTTTCTGTTCGGCCACAAACACACGATTGCTGCCGTCACCAGCATGAGTCACCACAATGGGACGATCAAAAATCAGGTTTTCGAAGGCTCGAGTGGCGCTGACGGGCAGCGCTGCTTCTTTGACTTCGTTGCCGGCGTTGGCCGAAACTGCCAGATTGGCGAGTCCTGATAGCACAACAGTCACTGTCAGAAGTTTGTTCACAGTATTTATTCTCCAAGGTTCTGGAATGGTGGGCAGGAAGTTCCTGAGGACTGGGCTAGGTGAAGAGTTTCAAATGACGTTCGAGAGCCAATTGACAGAATATTCGGCCGTAGACGACGCGCCGTCACCCGATGTTTCGAGGACAGATTAGTTCGGCACCGCGGCTTTTGCAATTTCCGGAGCAGGAACAGCAAAGGGTCGGGAGTCTTTTTCGGCAGAAGACGGAGTCTTGTTAAGGATCTCGTCCGAAAACGACTCCCGACCCTCTCGCAAACGCGGACAATTGCTATTGATCCATCGAAAACTGATCTTCATCGACCGCCAGTTCGCCCAAATCAACTTCTGCCGTGTTGATGTCCAGCTCCCAGGTGCCACGAGAAAGTTCGACGGTCTTCTTGCCGTCGCTGAGCGTGTCCAGGTATCCGGGAGTTTCGTGCCAGAATCGATATTGCCATTTTCCCTGCGGCACATGTTTGATGGTAAAGCGCCCGTTCCTGTCGGTCACCGCGGCATACGGATGTTCGGTCACAACAAGATACGCTCGCATCCATGCGTGGATCGAACAGTCAACTCGAATAGGCAGCAGTTCTTCGCGGCGGAAGGTTCGCTCCAGTGGTTCACCTTGCGGGACAATGATGCTGAACGGCTGATTCCGTCGAGCGTAGACAGCGACATTATGGGCGACCGGATCGGCGTTGGTGCATTGCAACACCTGCTCTGTCCTGATCGGCACAATTCTGGGCACAAAGCGGCAATCCTTGTTATCCAGTTTGACCGGTTTTGACACATCCGTCAGAGACGGGTGCACGGGTACTTCTGACTTCGAAGACAGCCATACGACGACGTTGTGCAATCCGCCGTTCTGCTGATTCACGATGAACGATTCGTCCAGCAGTCCGAGTCCTCCGCAGACTTCTTCGTCCCTTGTGATCACTAAGGGGGCCTGAGCGGGAGGTTTTCCAGGAAAAACAATCCGTCCCTTTAAGGTTGACCACTCTTCCGAGATCGCCGAACCCATGGACAGCGTGGCTGCCAGCATTGTCGCACAGATAGCCCGGCACGTTCTGCCTGCGTTTGTGGCAGCGATCTTTGGTTTTTGGACGTCGAAATCCAGCTTCCGCGCGATGAATGCAGACAACCTGGTCCAGAGCAGTGACCGTGACATCAAGAATTCCCTTATTTGCCTAATGCGGGACGGCCCGCAAGCCGATGCGAACTGACGCTCGGAGATTGATGGTCCGCTTCCGTTGGTCACTATGTGAGTGTGTGCAAAACGGAAAGTTGTTTTTCTGAAAGACTGTCCGCGATTCTATATCTCCAAATCCGAGACTTGAAGTCTCAGATCCCTGCCCTGAAAACGCAGACAGAATTCACGCTGTCGGCCCGACTATTCCGCAAACGTCAGTCCCGGTACATCTGGCACAGACACTGCGACTGATGTGAACGTCGATTGACAGCGTGCGGCCAACCGATACCGAAAAGTATAACTGGAATGGTCCAGTGTCGCACCGTGACGGAATTTTTTCATCATTCGCGGGATTCTCGCAGCACAGAACTGTCCGATGAGCATTGTTGTCGAACCATCGATAAGTACCGCCCTGAGTCGTCGGCTTCGTGATCAGGACGACATGCGCCGACTGTTCATCGGGCTGGTGTGCGTCTTAATCGGTGTCGGCGTTCAGATGGTTCATAGTGCGAGCCTGACGTCGACGCCAGGACACTCGGAGGCCGTGTTTCTGAATCGGCACCTGACATTCCTGGCGATATCGGTTGTGTGCGGATTTGCCGCATCGATGGTGCCCGCGTCATTCCTCAGACAAAACGCAACCCGAATGCTGGTCGTCCTTGTGCTGTTACTGGTGGCCGTTCTGATCCCTGGTATCGGAACTCGCGTCAACGGAGCACAACGGTGGCTGCGGCTTGGCGGAATGTCGATTCAACCGTCTGAACTGGGCCGTATTATACTGCCGATCGTCGCCGCAAAGACAATGATCGATATTCGATCCAGCACCGGCTTCTCGCTCAGAACACTGCCGCGAACTCTGCTGCCGCTTCTGTTCGTGCTGCCACTGGTTGTCACCGAACCGGATCTGGGCGCCACGGTGTTCCTTGCCGCCGGTTATCTGACCGCGTTGTTTATTGGCGGGTGGCCATTGAGATATTTCATTGGCTGCACTGTGCTGGCATTGCCGGCCGCCGTTTCTTTGCTGGCACTCAAGTCTTACCAAATGAAACGCATTACCGGTTTCATGGCGGCATGGCAGGATTTATCTCAGGCACCGTGGCAGATTCGACAGTCACTGATGTCGCTCGGCTCCGGAGGACTGGAAGGGACCGGCATTGGTGGTGGCTGGCAGAAGTTGAGTTATCTTCCGGAAGCCAACACCGATTTCGTGTTCGCCGTCATCGGTGAAGAATTGGGACTGTCCGGGACGCTGGCCGTCGTCATTATCTGGATAGGCGTCTATCTGACTGGACGAGCTGTCATGCGGCCGCTGCGTCGCGATTCCTTTGAATGGATTCTGGGATCAACGCTGGTCATTCAAATTGTGCTGCAGGCACTGGCTAACGTGGCTGTCGTGACCGCAATGGTCCCACCAAAAGGTGTGCCGCATCCCTTCATCAGCTACGGTGGAACAAATCTGCTGGTGAACGTCGTTGCTGTTGGGCTGGTCGTCGGACTCTCGCGTCAGCGATCGGTGCCGCCTGAGTCTGAAACGGAGGGCACGGGACTTCCGAGAGATACGGAATCGCGTGAGAACACGGCAATGCCGGAACTCGTATAACAGTCGGTGCCATTCTCACCGATTGATTCTCGACCGTAAGCCAAAAGCTGGTCAGCACTCATGAGTGCTTTGCCGTTTTTGATACAAGCTCGCAGCGCAAGCAAGTGTGTTTCACAAGCGCACGAGACCCACTCGCTGGCGCTTATAGCTTGTATTGCAGCCCCTTCCTCATACCGCCGGCTCGGCCGATGGTTCTGATTCGCAATTCTTCTGATTTGTGCCTACGACAACCACTCTGCAACATTTTGCGCAACGAAATCTTCGTCTCTTAGAAACTGATAGGCGGAACACACCCGGTCAAGTTCCTCTGCCTGTCCAGACGAAAGCACCTCTGCCGGATCAAGACACCTTGTTGACGGCAACAGGCCCTGGCGACGGAGTAATTCGTTGACGCCGGGAATACAGCCTGCGAAGTTGTTTTCTGCATCAAAGATCACGGCATTGGCGTCGGTCAACGCCATGTTTTTTGAAAGCCATTCTGTCGGAATGGACGTTTGCTCACGGATCGCTTTGATTTCGTCCATCATTTCCACGGCGGCCTTCGTCCAGACGGCCCACTGTCCCAGCAGACCTCCGACAAATCGCCGAGTGATTCCCTGATATTTGAACGGCGTCAGCAGGTCGGCAATGATGTTGTCATCGTTGCCGGTGTACATAGCCACATCATGTCGCCCCGATTCAATCACCGCGCGCATGACATCCCATGTCTGATAACGATTGAACGCTGCAACTTTGATGGCGATCAGTGTCGGCAGCTCGCATAAACGTCGCCAGAACTGGTAACTCAACACACGCCCGCCGGCGCCAGGATGTAGATAAAAGCCGAAGATCGGAATGGCATCACCAATCGATTTGCAGTGCGCAATCAGGGCGTCGTCATCGTCTTCCTGTAGCGCGCTGAGGTTCAGCAGGCCGCAGTGATAGCCCAGATCGGCGGCCGTCTGAGCCTCGTCGACAGCTTGCTGCGTTCGGCCGCAGATTCCGGCGACTCGAATGAATGGCCGATCCGGTGGTGCATTGTCCAGAAACTGAGCAGCAGATTGCAGAACTGGCTCATACAGTCCGTGCTTCGGATTACGGATCTCGAACTGAGTCGTATGCACGCCAATCGCCAGGCCGCCAGCGCCGGCGGCCACGTAGTAACGCAGCAATGCCCGCTGGTGTCGTTCGGACCACGAACCGTCGTCATTCAAAGCCAGCGGGCAGGCGGGAATCACCACACCCGCATTCAGAGAATCTCTCCATGTTGTCATGTCTTAATAACTTCCGCTTCGAGTTTCAAAATGAGTCGGTTTGCCCAGAGTTTCGCCACCCTGTTCCAGCCAATCAGCGATCCAGTGAACCATTTGCGTCAACGAAACACCAGGTTCTCCAAACAGCGATCGCGCTTTGGCGGCGTTGCTGAGCCACGCCGTGTCCTGTTCGTGGCCTTCAATGATCGGCTTGCAACCGAAGCGGTCGGCAAACGTGTTGGCGATATCGCGAACACTTAAGACATCCGGTCCGGTGATATTTATAACAAAGGGGGGTGCACTGGCGTGAGGCAGTGATTGAATCGTATGAGCGATCGCGTCGCCCTGCCAGATGACGTTGGCGTAGCCCATTTCCACGTTCACTGGTTGGGAGGCACGAACTTTTTGAGCAATGTCAACCAGCACACCGTATCGCAGATCAATGGAATAGTTCAGCCGGATCAGCGATGAACGCGTCCCGAAGGACTCCGCCGCACCTGCGAACGCTGACTCTCGCCCCCTGCATGATCTGGCATAATCACCGGGCGGATCCACTTCACTATCTTCTGTCGCGCCGCCTGATTCCGGTGTGGTAAAGGAGTAGACGCAGCCGGTGGACAGCGCTACGATTCTTGACGTTCGATAATGTTCTGCGACCAGCTTCGGCATGTCCACATTCATGCGTTGCAGCATTTCCGGCTGATGACTCGTGCCAAACTTAACGCCCGCCAGAAAGATGATGTTGTCGGCCAATGGCAAATCGGCCACGGACTGCGGATCGCTGAGATCCGCCGCAACAACGCGAAAACCTGCGTCTTCAAACTGTTTTCGCGATTCCGAAGAACCGAACCGGGAAACGGTCATCACCGCATCACTGTGACCCAGCTCGTGCAGAGCACTCTGCAGCATCAGACTCGTGTGGAAGCCCATTTTGCCGCCAGCTCCCAACACTGCGTAAGTGCCCGGACACTGTTCGACAGCACGAATGACTTCCGGGCCAGGTTCGGAAATCAGGCGGTCAAGTTCAGCAGTCGATCGGGGCGTTGGCCGCATAGTGATGGTGTGTTCGTTGCTCTGGACAGGCTTGATTGTTTTCCCGGACGGGCGTTCACGACAGCTCAGTTCACTTCAACATAAGACCCTGAGGTTGACCGTCGATCTTCCCTGCCCGCCTCTGTCCGGATCCTTGCTGTCCGACATCTCCCAGTTCAACGCGCGCCGCATTCGCAAGTTTTG
>JBDONA010000004.1:0-2274 GCA_039831575.1 Fuerstiella sp.
TTGCGCTCGCACGGTCACGGGGGAAAGGGGGATGACAGCCCTATTGCACACGACAAACACTAAATCAACAGGCCGTTACGCCGAGGGCTACGTGCTGACACCGCTCCGCGGCTAATCAGATTTGTGGATAAGAACATACTGTCCGGCCACTCAGCTGCACCGTCAACCTGATCTTGCTGCAAATGGCCATTCGTCGTAATCTGCCCGCACTTATCGGCTGACACCGACAGGATGTTCGTGCGCCGAGGGTATTGGACTTCTTTACACCACATTGATGGGCTTCGCGCACATCGAGGCAGCGACCACCGGAAGCAGGACCTCTGCCTCCGAACGGACGCGCAGATTAGGTTGCGGCGATGCCGCACTGCAGGGACGCAGAGTGCTGAGAACAAAGGGTCAGATCGTCCGTCCAAAAACATGCGGCAGCATGCTGCCGGAACGTGGTGAATGCGCTGGCACCGGGTCGTTATTGCCGACACAAAAAGGTGATAGCGCATGAATCTGATGCAGCGTTACATTCTGAGTGAACTGCTGCGGGTTTTCGCGCTGCTGGTGGTGATTCTGACGGTCATGCTTGTCTTCGTGGGAGTCCTGAAGGAAGCCGCCGAACGAGGTCTGGGGTTCGCCCAGATCGTGCAGATCATGCCCTACATTGTGCCCAGCATGCTGCCGTTCACAATTCCCGCGACGCTGCTGCTGACCGTGACAGTCGTCTATGGTCGACTTGCCGGTGACCTGGAATTCACAGCTGCAAAAGCCGCCGGGATCAATCCGATCAGCCTGCTGACTCCGGCCTTTGCACTGGGGTTTGTACTCGCGATCGGTTCGTTCGGACTGACAAACTTTGCCATTCCATGGGGCATCGAAAATACCGAGCGAATCGTGACACAGGCGATGGAAGAGATATTTCTGGACATGCTTTCGTCTCAACACTATGTCAGCGATCCTGAAAATGGCTACTCCATCACTGTGGAAGATGTGACCGAGAACGGCATTCTGATAAACCCGACGTTTCGCTATCGCAACGACAGTCATGATCAGGTCACGATGAATGCAGAAATGGCCAGGATCCATTTTGACATGAAAGAAAAAAAGGTACTGCTGCACCTGAAACGCGCCCGCGGAAGTATTCCGGGACAGGATGCCGCAGCATGGCTGGACGACCGTATACTGCCGCTGCCGCTGGATGTGACCAGCGGCGAAAAAAGTGCACGGAACCTGACGATCGACACCATGAAGACCATGATGTCGGAATCAAAAAGGGACATTCTGTTGAACCGTCAGCAGCGGGATCAGGAAGCCGCCATGCTGCTGCTCACGGGAAACTTCCATCAGCTGGCTGGCGATCGCATTCTGCAATACGCCAACTTTGAGGCGTCGCAGCAGCTGGACAACAGAAAAATGTACACCGAGATACACAATCGATACTCCATGGCCGCCAGCTGCCTGTTCTTTGTGTTTCTTGGAGGACCGTTCGCGGTCATCCAGGCCCGTCGTCAGTTCATCACCAGCTTCATCATGTGCTTTCTGCCCATTCTGCTGTTCTACTACCCCACCATGTTTCTGATGGCAAATTTCGGCAAGACCGCAGCCGTCGATCCGGCATGGGGAATGTGGATTCCCAACCTGATCATGGGGGCAGTGGGAATCATGATGTTGAAACGCGTCACACGGCACTAGGAGCGCTGTGCGAATACGTCTATTCCTGTGAGCGGCACGGCGCCAGCCGCCGGTCGTTGGCAGTAATTCTCACCCGCGGCTAGCGCCTTGCGGCTCACTGTTTCAGGTATCCGAACAGCCCCCTGCAACAGTTTACTGATACCCGTGAACCGTTGTGGCCCGTGGGCCGCCCGTTTGCTCAGGCTGTAACGCGTCTGTCGCGGCCACGAATCAGGGTAATACGCTGTCAGCATCACCGTCCCGCAGTAACACCGGTCCGGGATGGCTGTTCGTTCAGATTCCAGTTGTAGTCCAGGTACGACACGCTGACGGCATTGCGCTGGGCGGCCTGGTGAGCGGCAGCGGTTGGCAACCACTGCGATATCCGTTTCAACTGGTCCTTTCGGCTGGCACCAAAGTCCGTTGCGAACCAGCTTAGAACGGCGGAAACATAAAACCGTTTCCCGGCATGGTCATGGCGGAAGTTCTGACGGCGACTGAAGAAGTCCTTTGCGTTCGATTCCAGTTGCTGTTGAACATGCTGCGGCGTATATGCCTGGTTCAACAATCTTGGGCAGCCAATGGAGGCGCAGACAATGGAGGCGCAGACAATGG
>JBDONA010000419.1:0-2270 GCA_039831575.1 Fuerstiella sp.
GCGGAAATCACGCGTATGTCTGTCGAAGTCCTGGTCTGGGCAGCGCAAAGTGCCGCAAACATCAGACCCGCAACGATGGCAAACAGAGCGGTTTTTTTTGAAAATCTCCGCACGAAACCTTCCCAGTCACCCGTTTGACGGTCTCGAATTCCGGCTTGCCGGATCTGTGGTCACTCTGATGCGCTGTGGCATCGTCCGTCCGATCGCATTCGCTGTGTCTGCAGGTCGCGTCGCCGCCCCTTCAGACGCTTCGTCCAGGAACGTTGCTCGGAAGATCAGAGATCTGGGGTTTCGGTAGACAAGCTTGAGCGGATGAGTTTCTTCAAGGGATTGCACAAAACGATTGGTGTCAGAATTGTCGTCGGCCACTCTGTCACCTGACCAGAAGATCACATAGGCGATCTGTTTGGATTTGAGGAAGGCGCGTCGAGCCGAATCGGTTTGTTCAAATGAGTAAAACCGTTCGACCCGGCGCTGACGATCCCACATTCCGGGAGTGACGTAACCGTGTCCGTAGTAGACTCGATTTCCAGCCAGATACGGTATGAACGTGCCTACGTAGTCAGGAGCCAGCACAACGTCTGACGGATTGGTGTGAGTGTCCAGCCACTGGCATGTTGCTCGCAATTCGCCCGGAAGAAAATAGGGAGATCCCGATGTCGTTGAATACGGAATACCGAGCCCATCCTCGTGTTGCGTAAGTCCGATGGCCATCAACCGAGTCATGAACGGAGGAACGCCCTGACGCGATGTCAAAGTAAACTCGTTTGCCATTCGCAGCACGTTGGTTAATGACGAAACGACGAGAATCGACGCGAGTGAGCCGGACAGAATGAGATTTCTTCGACTGCGTGTCTGCAGGTCAGTGCCTGAAGAACGTAACTGCAGCCACGCAACAACCTGCATGAGGCCCCGTGTGCCAAGAATGCAGACGGCAATATGCAGCCCGTCGATTCCATGAACACGTCCCGCCGGAGGGATGGGAACGTACAGAATCAGCAGTCCGCAGGTAATCCATGCGAGCAGAAAATGGAACGCATGATCCTGTTTCGCAAGGACCACCCAGGTTCCATACAGCGCAAACAGTCCGGGCAGTCCGAAACCGGTCAGGATCTGCATTGGACTGAAGAAATACTGCGCTGCAACATAGTTCCACAGGACCGGCTCGCGGCGGAGTATGTAAGCATAGTACAGCAGCGTCGGAGCGGAAGCAGCTCCGACAATCATCAGCAGTATCCATGGCTTCCACGACACCGACTGCCGGGATAGGCTGAGACTACGGACCAGGCCCGGTACAAACAGGTACAGAAAAAGCGTACCGTAAATCGTCATCAGATTATGTGGATGCACCAGCCCCATCAGAATGGAAATGACGGCGGCCTGGATCATGTATTTTGTCTTACCGGATTCGAAGTACCGGAGGGCCGAATAAAAAGCAGCGACAAGTAACAGTACTGTCGGAGTGGTCACCACCTCCCACTGCATGTACCAGTAAGTACTGCCTTCGGCGACGGATGTGTCGATTGGTGCCGACGCAACATAGTCAGCACCGGGACCGCTCCACCAGTTCGGAAGACCGGCCATTTCCAGCCAGCCAAAACCGGCCGACGTTGTGATCCAAACCAGAGCAAACCATTTCCACGTGCGGTCGCGAAGGAAGTACGACGTGAAGTGATATAAGTAAGCGAACAACAGAATGGCGATGCCAACACGCACCAGCTGCCATGCCATTTCCAACGGCATGTCCAGCAGCCGCCCTGTCCACCCAATCACCAGGAACAGCACATTGAAGATCAGTTGTGTTTGCGCTTCGGCACCGTTGTGCTGGCTGGCAAATAGCAGTCGGCCCTCGTAGGCCTGCTTGGCCCAGCTCATATGAAAACAGGTGTCGCCGGGAACCGGCAGCAGGTGGCCGGTGAACACCCAGTCCTGGGACGAGTTAACGTAACCAACGAGATATGGCGATATCGACAGGCCGATCAGCAGAACCATCCAGATAACGATGCGCCGAAATTCAGACCGTCGTACAGCTGATGAATCGCAGACAGTGGGTTCGCTGTCGGCCCGTGCTTTGGCAGGCCCGGACTCAGGAGTTACGTCTTTGTCCTCCGCTTGCATCCACCTGACCCACCAATAAAACGTACGCTCAGCAAAGATCCTTGAATACAAAACACGGCCATATGTGCCGCGCATCGGTGACGCGACGTTTTCCAGTCTAGTCAGCTCTTGGCGGCAAGACAAGACGGTCGGCATGAGCCGGAACGGCGTCT
>JBDONA010000515.1:0-38222 GCA_039831575.1 Fuerstiella sp.
GCCCGTCGTTCTTCAGGCGTGTGTTTCCGACCGAAGTACACATTGTCTGTTCTTGTGGCGACAACCTTGTCCGTCGTGAGCAACTGTTTAATCACATCCTTGTCTTCCTGCAGGATGAGTTCAATCAGGCGATCCGTGCTCGCGGTTGCGTCGAACATGGCGCGATAGTGTGACGTTCCTTTGGTGCTCGCGCCCGTCTCCCCCAGCGCTTTCGAGTCCTTGCAGATGTAGCCGCCGAGGTCGTAGTCGAAGTAATCGCGGAAGAAGCGCAGGATGCGCGGCTTTCGGGTGCTGTCGTCGGCCAGCATTCGTTCGACTTCGCGTTTTACATCGGCCCTGGTCCGCATACGCCCTTCGACGATTGCCTTCCGCAGTTCTTCGTCTGGCTTGATGTATCGCAGCGCGTGATTGACCGCCAGACCCAGTTCCCAGTCCTGGAGGATGACGCGACCGTGCTGGTCCGATTTGCCGTTCTCGGCCAGTTCCAGTCTGAAGAGCGCATCGCGATCGAGGAAAATGGATGAGAGACCGAGGACCGCACCGTCTTTCCTGCCGAGTTTTTCGATGGATTGTTTGACGATCGCCAGGTAAGCGTCCGATTCCTTTTGTCCTGGCGGACGGAACGTCAGCGCTTCAAAAAGGTAGTCCACCGCAGCGCGTAATCGCTCGTCGGTGCCACCCTCTTCCTTCATGAGGTCATGGATCGGCGTCAACGGACGCATAATCTTTGTGCTGTAGACCAGACTTGTGGGCAGGCCGCGAAGGTCGCCTTCCATCCTGTCCGCGATCGATTTGGGATCGTCGGTGATCTGATACGGCCTGGCGATACTTAGCGGACCATCAGCCATATAGCGAATGATGTCCCCGGCAACCCCCATGATCTGCGTCGATTCCGCGCTGTTGACCGTGTAGAAGTCAGGGTAGTTTTTTAAACCATGACTACGTGCCGACGACAGGACGGCGGGCACGCTCTTGACCGACGTGGCATAGGCCACCGTCCCGCCCTGCCACTTGATGATGCGATCCGTACCGAAGTAGAGCTTGAGTTCGCCCCCGTGGTTGGTGGGAACGACATCGCCATGGGTGCGAAGACCCGGCTTTTCCGGATTGAACTCCGATTCCCTGTTGATCAGTTCATTCAGGCGAGTGATGTGCTCCTGTGGTGTCACGCGCCAGATGCGTGCCGGCGATGATGTCGGCAGCAGTTTGATGCCGTCGGGCAACGTGTCGAAGAGCAGATCGTGATCGACGAAGTTGCCCTTGTTCGGATCAAGGTGAGCACGGAACCCGCCCTTCAGGCGCATGACACGAGTCAGTTCACTGACAATCCAGTCTGAAAACCGCAACCGTTCAACGACCCTGGGTTGCTCCGCATCATTGGGCGGCATCTCCTTTAAGGTGACCTGTGCCCATACTGCTTCCCAGGTGCCAGCATTGACGTCGTCGACTGGTCCCAGGTTATGGAGCGACAGACTACCTTCAGGCTCTGTCGCGCCATGACAATCGACACAGTGGCTGGCCAGAAACGGTTTAGCAAAGCTGGCGAAGTCTTTGTTGACCTTCTGGCCTGGCGTGTAGGTCTCGCCACTTGCAACGGGCAGCACGCCCCTCGAGAGCATTACTGCCAGAACAATCGTGACCTTGTTCATGCCAGCACTTCCTTGAGCGGCCCAGTACCGGTGTCGAACTTCCTGGCAAGTTGGTCGTTCATGTTGAAGCGATCAACATTCTGTCCCGCGACTCGCAGGAGCGTCGCGAACAACGCGTTGATCGGGCGCTTGCCGTCCAGTTGCGTGAAGCAAGCGGTCTTGAATGTGCCGTCGAAGTTGCCCAGCAACATGACCGGCCAGTTGGCGCCATTGGTGTGCTGTTTGTCCGCGTTGTTGCTGGTGTAGACAATCAGCGTGTGGTCCATCATGGTACCACTGCCTTCGGGCACGCTCTCCAGCGACTCTATGATCCTCACCAGCATGCGGCTGTTGTACTGCCGGATCTTGATCCAGATCGGATTATCGGGCTGCTTCATGTGCCCAAGGTTGTGACCTTGTTGTTCGACGCCCAGGCCTTTCCAGGCACCGAAGATCTCGCCACGACCTGACCCGATAGTCAGCGTATTGGTGATACCCGACGTGAGCGCCGAGATGCCGAGGTCCAGCAGAACATCGTGCCAGTCTGTTTCGAATTCCGGCTTGGTGTATCGCTCGTCCACCGTAGGCGCGAACTTACGCAGGTGATCGGACACCGTGTCAAGCCGATTGCGCAGGCCGTTGATATCCTCGAATCCCTGGACGTATTGACCGTAGCGCCGCCGATCTGTGGTCGGAAGCGTTCGGCCATTTGCGGCAGCCAGCCTTTCGATCTGATTCAACACATTCGATTGCGCTTCGTGCTGGAGTCGAATGTCGCCGGTTGAGATGCCGCCATAAAGCATTTGATACAGATGATTCGGATTCGAATGCATGAAGATCGGCTGCCCGGCGCCGCTGGCCGACAGCGTCGCAATCGTGGGCTTGGTTGTCATGTTCTCAATGGAGTCCATGCCGATGCACAGATGAGGCAGAAGTGTCTGCGGCAGAACCCTGCTCAGTTCATAATCAATCGTCGCGGCACTGGGCGGCACACCGTCACTGCCGCGATACCCGCCGAGCGCACCGAAGAAGGCGCTGTGCGAGGGGCTGGTGTGCATGCCGTGCAGGCCGTTGATGATGTGCAGTCGTTCCTTATAAGGCTCGAGTGCCTCGATGGGCTCGGGAAGTTTGGCTTTCGCCAGAGAACCGCTGCTGGTCATGCCTTTCGGAATGCAGGTCGCCGGATCGAAGCCCTGATTCTGCATAAAGAAAATGATGCGTTTGGGCGAGCCCGTTCCGTGTGCGGCCGCTTGCACGCTGCCAGGGCAAAGAGTCGAAGTCAAAGCAGCACCGACGCCAGCTGCCATTCCTTGAAGCATATTTCTGCGGTCGATCATTTTCCGTCTCGCGGGGGGAGCAAATGGAGGGATTCGGCGGCGAGACTACTGATAGTCGCAACCAGCGGAATTGTGGGGCAGGAAGGACGCAACTATAAGACGCTTGAAGCGGTGTATATATTGCATTTGTTCCAAAAGAACCGAAAAAGACTGCATTGGCAATGGTTTTCGACGACGCTTTGACATTCGGATCCGCAGGATTGCAGTTTTCTCATGAAGATTCTGGCGGGCATGCGTGGGGAGTGGCAAGCAATGCGTCGTAATGCTGCAGGACGCCTTTGCGGACGATGATGCCCTCGACCGGCCGATCAACGTACTTCGGTTGTGAAGCGTTTCGCGATCAGTCTGGAATGCGTGATGATAGCGATTTCGCGGTCAGGGCACGCCACTTGAAACTCTCCACAATGGGTCGACGGCTTGATTCGTCCAGACGGCACAACAGGCCGCCGGCCATGGGACTACCTGAACATTTGACAATGAGGGAATCCCCTCTCATGCACTCAAACAAGAAGTTCGGCGTGTAATCGGAAAAGAGCTCCTAGGTGAATACCCGCTTACGTGGCGGACGCCGCGATTCATGAGCAGTTCCATCCCATGTCCACCGATCTTATCCACACCCAGGAGACCATAAAAAGCGGCTTACAACGACGTCTCGATGTGTGACAGCAATCATGAATACAGGCCAGACAGGTTCGGAGTTTTACCTCAATCACAAGGAAGTTATGAAGACGGTGAATGCGATTCCACCGTTGCCGCCTTCAGTCGTGAAGCTCAACACTCTATTTGCTGACCCTTACTATGACTTCAAGGATTTTGTCCGTGTTGGTGAGCTTGATGCGCCCCTGAGTGGCAAACTTTTGCACCTTGCTAACTGTGCGAGTCGCGGCACGGGCAGAACGGATTCGATCCGCGAAGCGGTGTTCAAGCTGGGTAGTGGAATCGTCAAATCCGTCGCGATGGCAGAATGTGTGCGCCCGGCTGTGGACATGGATCTTTCGCCGTTCCGACTGACACCTACATCATATTGGGCCCATAGCGTTACTGTGGTCTGTTTTGCTGAGGAACTCGTGGCACAGGGCGTAGCTGAATTTGGAAGTGACCTCTCGGTGGCGGCCATTCTGCATGATTTCGGAAAGGTGGTCCTCGCAGCGCACCTGACGGAGGAGCACTGCTACTTCCTGCATCAGGATCTGGGTCTTTCAGAGTCAGGCATGGAAAACGGGATACTGAGTATTAATCATGCGGAGGTGAGTGCCGCAGTCGCCCAGGGCTGGGCACTGCCTGAGCATTTAATCAAGAGCATTCAACATCATCATCGCCCCGAATTATTCGATCATCCTCTGTGCCACGGACTGAACATCGCCAATCAACTGGCATGGCAGCTGGAATGCAAAGATGACGATCTTCGACACGAGTCGATCAGCCGGAAAGTATCGACCGAAGCGCTGGGCCTCAGTCCGGACAAACTGAAGGACGTATTGGAGCACGGTACTGTCCGGCTTCAGCAATCGCTTGAAGCATACTGATGACAACACATGGCGAGACGTTCATCGCACTGTCAGTGTCGTCGTCGCTTTGTGAGTCGGCAGATCGGTGATTTCCTTCGCACGAATCGTCCGTTTGTTCCACGTAGCCGCGCAGAATCCCTTTCCCGTGCACTGGATCTACAGTCGGATTCCGGCAACAGCAACGTCGACATCGGACAACGTCTCTTCGCCCACCAATCGAAAATTCGACGAGCCCTGTACCGCGATCATGTCGTAGACCTGCGAGCCGTCGCGGCTGAGTCACGCGCGACTAGAAGCGGTAGCCCTTTGCCTTTTCGTACGGTTTCAACGCTTTGACTTCATTAGCCGCTCCCGTCCTGTAATCCTGCACGAAGCGTTCCAGCGTCTCTGGCTGATGTCGATGGTCGAAAGCATGCAACGCCGGATCTTTGACTCGGACCATCCATTGACGGAGCTTTGCACGAAGGTTGTTAAGCTCGTGCCTGTCCGCATCATCCAGTGGATTTCCGCCCGCGCCGGTATCCAGCAGGTTGACCAGACTGTTTGGGTCCTCACGCAGATCGTAGAACTCTTCAACAGTTCGAAACTCCAGATGCCGAACACGTACGGCCATTTGTGGGTCGCTCTTTGCGGCTCGTTGCATGGCCAGAAATGCGGCTCCGGACAGGCGCCCGAACCGGCGTTCACCATTGGACCATGGGTTGAAAACATAAGCCGACGTCCTGGTCAGGACTGATCGCATTGGCAGGGCATCTTTTCCGTGAATGTGATGGAACTGTGCAAAGACGCAGTCACGATGCGCCTGAGTCTGCTGATGCAGCAAAGGCAAAAATGAACGCCCGTTCGAAGGCGTTGGCCGCAATCCCACGGCTTCCAGTATCGTCGACTGCAGGTCGACCGCAGAAATCATGTGCTCTCGGTCGATTGTGCCCGGCCTGACCTGTCCCGGCCATTTGACGATCAACGGTGAACGGACACTATCGACGTAGCAATTGAATTTTGCTGCGGGAAAAGGCATGCCATGATCTGCCAGAAAAATCACGATGGTGTTGTCAACCAATTGCGATTTTCTAAGTTCGTCAAGAACGACGCCGATCATGTCATCCAGTCTCCGTACCGACGTGCAGTATTCGGCAAGCTCCTGCCGAACTTCAGGAAAATCCGGCAGAAAGCCGGGTACACGGACTTCGTCTGCATGGAAGGTCCGCGATGAGGCAGCGTGCTGGTCGTGTGGACCGCTGGCTTTGCCGCGAACGAACGGTCGGTGGGGGTCGTGCGAACTGGCCATCAGGAAGAAAGGCTGCTTTGACGCCCTGGCCATTTCGAAAAACCGGCCGGCGAAACTTCGGTACACCGCCGGATCTCGCCCCCAACGATTTTCATCGCCGGTACCCTGCCAGCGATAGGTGACCGACCAGCGAAACAGCTCCTGCTGTCTGAGCGGCTTACCGACCGTACCACAAAGATAACCTGCTTCATTCAATATCGCGGGTAGTGTCGGAGTGTCCGGCCGAATCCTCTGAAAGCCTTCGGCTCCATTAACCTGAGAATACAGCCCGGTCAGCATCACACTTCGTGACGGTGTACAGATGGAGATGTTGACGTACGCATGCCAGAATCGCATGCCCTCGTCGGCCAGCTGATCGATATTCGGCGTGACGCCCTTCGCTGTGCCACCAAAACAACCTGGCGTATCCCAGTTCATGTCGTCAGCAACAATCAACAACACGTTGGGCCGTTTTGTCGGGGCGACCTGTTGCCCGCACACAGTCTGACACGCAGGATCAGGACAGACGACGAACAAATATAGCACAGCTATCCAGCCAGCTTTCATGGAGTATTCCTCAGCAAACGTCTACTATCACTGTTTACTCATCCGGATGCCATTCGCTTTACTGTTGAAATCGTTCTCCCCACGAATCTCGTCGAGCACGTTCGGCCCGAACCGCAAACGAGTACGACAGCGGGAACTTTGGCGATCACATGCCGAAGATCGCTCACCGGAACAAGAGCGATCGATCAAGACACCTGCATGTTACGGAAGAAGCTGCCTACAGCCACGGTCGATTCCCGAGCTTCGCGTCACGCGCCATCAAGGCACTCGTTTCGTGGCATCTGCCGATTCAATGCGCTATGGAGTTGATCCACTGACGCATCACATCGCACGCCTGATCGTCCACCACGGACGTCGACAGATTCGGCATCCGGCCGGGGCCGATATGTCTCATCCGCAAATACAACTCGGAACGCGCGGGATCACCGGGCGTAATCAGTTTTGAGTCGGCCGGACCGACACGTGGTTTTTCAGGGTTGATGCCCACCAGCGACATGCGGTCCAGCGGTGTCTGGAAGCGCACGTCCATCTTTGTGAAGCCTGGTGGCGTGTGACACATCGCACAGTTTACGTCCAGGTACGCCCGCGCACGTTCCCGCAGCGATCCACTTTGTGACGCCCAGTCGGGCCAATTCGGTAGTTGCTCCGCTGTTGCCGGTAATGTATCGCGACAGACACCACCATGTTGTAGCGCGGTCAACTGGTTTGCGACCCCGTCGCTGTAGTCGTGTACACGATTCATCTGTCGGGTGTTCACACCGAGGACAAATCCCGCCGCTCGGGTATGACAAGCCATGCAGTCTGAACGACTGGGGAAATACCACGATTGTTCGTTCACACTCTGTGTTGACGTGACCTCAAGCGTCAATGATGCTGCGCCGCCCAGCAACATGGCTTCGGTCTGGTCCTGGTTCCAGCGATAGGTGTAACCGACCCAGGATCGAGGATTGTGAACCAGTAGTCGCGTTTCCAGCCGTTGTCGAGTTGCGGGATGGCCACGGTGAGTTTCCAGCAGGAATGTCTTGACGAAGACGGTGCCGATCGGGAAACGCCAATGGCCGTTTTCACTGAATTCAACCCTGCCCGCAGTCGGAAGTGCAATATATCGTTGCTTCAACGCGTAATCCGACCAGAGCGGTACGTTGACGGAGTACGGAATCAGGCCCTCAACCGGGACGAGATTCCTGACGGATTTGAATAACCCGGTGTCTGATAGTGTGGCCGGAAACTGCTGCCGAATCGTCGGTTGTTTCGCAGGTCGCAGCCGATAGACAAAGCCGTCAAAGCTGGTGAAGTACAGTTCGCCCGCTTCGTCTTCCCCAAACGACGTGATCTTCAGACGAGTTCGTGCAATCAGTTTGTTTTCAACGACTTTACCGTTGTCCGTGCGCAGCGCCCAGATATTGCCGTTCGCGTAGTCGCCGTAGATATATGCGCCAATTAATTGCGGTAACTGATGACCCCGATAAACGATGCCGCCGACCACACTTTTGCCCTGTGTGTGATCATATTCGAGGACCGGATCGGTAAATCCGTCGGTGCGGTATGTTTCAGGATCACGCTGTGCGATCGGACCTGGTGCTGGATGGCCACGCGGGTCGACGTTCGACGGATCGAACGCATGAAATCCTTCACGGGGCATCCAGCCATAGTTCTTGCCCGGCAGTATTAAATTGACCTCTTCGACTTCCACCTGGCCGTTGTCTCCCAGCCAGCAGTCGCCTGTCACGCGGTCGAACGAAAATCGCCATGGCGCCCGCAGCCCATAGCACCAGATTTCGTTTCGCGCACGCACGGCGTTTTTGTTTCCGGTGGCGTTTGTGACAAACGGGTTGTCCTTCGGAACGGAATACGCCTTGTCGTTTTCGCGGTGGTCCACGTCGATCCGCAGCATGCTGCCCAGCAACGTGCTTGTATCCTGAGCGTTTCCATTGGCGGTGTTGTAACCACCGTCACCCAGTGCGATATACAACATGTTGTCCGGACCAAACGCCAGGCAGGCTGCATTATGATCTGCCCAGGGTTGGCGGATGCGCAGAATTTCTTCTTCGCTGTCAGGGTTGGCTGTGTTGCGGTCGCTGTCCGAAACACGAAATCGGGAAACAACCGTTGATTTAGGAGCGGCCCGTGTCGTGTACACAACAAAGAATTCACCGTTGCTTTTGAATTGAGGATGAAATGCTGCGGCAAACATTCCATTGTCACCGCCCGGCCGTGAGACGCTGGCACTGATATCCAGGAACTTTGTGGCCTTGCTGACATCGGGGCGATTCGGGAAAACGTAAATGATGCCATCCTGTGTGACCACAAAGATCCGATCCGTGCCGTCGCCGGCATGAGTAGGCATGACCGGACGTGAAATGCGGAGGTTGGGAAATGCTCGCTCAAAGTCCATTGGCGGCAACGGATCCGGAGATCCCATCAGCCGTGACGTATCGACGGCGGTGAACTCAAACGGTGCGTCGGTTGTCCCTGATCCCGGATTTTCGACCGCACGAAGCTGAGAGATGCCCGTGAGTAGACTGAAGACAGCGATGAGCCGCAGACAGCTGCAATACCTATCATCAAAGGACGCGGGCGGCGTTGGTCGTTTGAGTTTGATCGATGCCCGGTTCCTGCCAGGTTGCTGCATCATGCTGTTTCTCTCAAGGGAGGCGATGACAGGACGGACGGAGCCTGACAAATGTATTCTACCGTATCCTGACACCTGGCCTATTGATGCAGCCTGCCATGTTCGAACGGCTACAGGAGCTGCGGGATCAAACGCCCGTCAGTTTTGCAGCACCGCCATCCAGCCCACCGTTTGCTCGGACAACTCATTCCTCAGACTCGCCATATGAGCCGGAAATCTCGGATTAGGCTTGAAGTTATTCATCGTGTAGTAAATATTACGACATATTCAGTAAAAGGGAGGTGTCGATGCAGAAGCGAAAACCGACGATTCGTCCGTCGACGGGCGACATGGAACTGCTGAGTCTCTTGTGGGAGCACGGACCGATCTCACTGTCCGCAGCTCATGAGCAGATGCCGGAAGGCGTGGCTTACACGACTGTGCAGACGCGGCTGAACCGTATGGTTGTCAAGGGGCTGGCCACGCGTGAGAAAGTCGGTCGCCAGCCCATGCAGTACAAAGCGGCCATCGGACCGGAGGAAATCAATGCCAGGCAGCTGGATTCTTTGGTGGAACGAGTGGCGGGTGGATCCGTGCTGCCGCTGGTGGCTCAGCTGGTGCAGAAAACGGACTTCACGGAAAGTGAACTCAGCAAGCTGAAGCAACTGGTCCACGAAGCCGAACGACGTTCCCGGCGAAGTCCGGCATCTGAAGGGGAGGATTGACCGATGACAGATTTCCTTCCTGATGTTTCACTGCAGGTGTTGCGTTCGACGATGTTTTTGTCGGTGGCTGCCGTGGTTGCATCCGCGGGGCTGAAACTGCTGAAAGCACAGTCACCACGAACCAGCGCACTGGCGTGGTCGATGGTGCTGATCGCTGGAGTCCTGCTGGTCCCGGCGACTCTGGAGATTCCATGGTACGCACCGTTGCCCGCAGATCAGGTATCCACAGATCACGTGTCCATTGGTGTGGTCGACACGGGCCCCCGTCATTTGAAGGGGCGGACATCGTCACCGCCGAAGACTGCAGACGCGTTTGTGCCCGACACTGCCGTCGCTGCTCAGCCTGCACCGCCGAAAACGTTCCGGTGGACGACCGCGTATCCGGTCATGTGGCTGCTTGGTATGGCGGCCATTGGCGGTGTCGTGCTGGCAGGTTCTGTCGGGTTGCTGATTGCGTTGAAGTCATCGTGGCAGCCGCACCGTGCATGGCAGTGCGAATACACGGCGGCAGCCGAACAGTTGGGCGTGGCACGTCCGCCGAACATGGTTGTTCATGCGCATCTGGGACCGATGTTGTGCCTGACGCCCGCCGGGTATCGGCTGGTGATCCCATCACATCAGTGGTCGCAGCTTTCGCGTGGTGAACGTGATGTGGTGCTGAAGCATGAACTGGCGCACTACCTGCGCAGCGACGTTTGGCGATCAGTTCCGTTGCGGCTGGTGGTGCTGCTGCATTGGTTTAATCCGCTGGCGTGGCTGGCAGCAGCCAGAATCGACGAGGCGGCGGAATGGGAATCTGATCGCATTGCACTACAGAACCAACCTGAAGGCACAGGCCTGCTGGCCAATGCTCTGCTGAAACTCGCCCGGACAACTGTTCGGTCACGTCTGCTGGCGCCCGCGGCGCGAGGTCGTTCGCTGACGCGGCGGCTGAAGAATCTGATTCGTGAAACTGAACAAACGGGAGCGGAACCCATGCTGAAAAAAATGACGATTGCGACGGCGCTGGCCGGCATTCTGGTCGCGGGAGCCGTGCAGATCCGGCTGGTGGCTCAGGAAGACGAAGCGGAGCGTCAGGCGCAGCGGTCTCGGATTTCCGCGGCGACCGCCAATGAGTTCGCCGACAGGCTTGTCGGAGACGACGATTTGACGAACCAACTTAGAAAGTCCGTGCAGTCAGAACCAGGAACGCTGGTGCTGCGTGATCGGGCCGGTCATTACGAAGAGCAGGCGCGGGACGACCTGCGCAGCAATATGCTGCCATCGCTGCTGGAGGAGTGGTTTGAGAAGACTGCGGATGGATTGGAACTGCGATCCGGCAGGGAAGATTTTCGCGATGAATTCCTGACAGCCGCAGAAGAACACAACTTTGATATCGAAGCCATGAAGCAGGTGTTGCGGGAAATTGCGTCGCAAATGGACATGGATACAGATCTGGATCGTCTGGTACATCGTTTTTTAATGGACGACGGTGCTTCGGTGATTCTGTACGAGGGCGAACTGCGACCTCGGCTGCGTCCGGGAACTCAGATCATTGATCGCGTGTTTCAGGAAGTGTTTGCTCTGCGACGTGACGGCCATTACGAGATCCGTGCGGATGGCCGAGCCCGAGCCGAACAGATGGCTGAGAGATTTCGAGAGCGAAGCGGTCTGGTGGAATTGCTGAAACGCGACGTGGCAGAACTTGCCGACGAAATCGCTGAGGTGGATGAATTCCACAAGTCGGTGAAAGTCGCGTTGAAGGATCCGCTGCTGGTCACGCGGCTGGGACTGGAGCTGTTTGAACGTGATCGAGCAGGTCGCGGCCAGGTCGACCAGATGCTGGATCACCTGGACGGAGCATTTCGAGACGTGGCGGATGGTCTGGTGGTTCGCGACGAGGCGCGTCCCGACATTGAAGAACGGCTGCAGATTCGAGAACGGATTACGGAAGGCGTGATTGCACTTCGCGGTCCGCTGCATGAATTCTCAGACAAAGTTTCAGATCATGATGAGCTGCATCGCACCTGGAAGCAGATGCTGAATACGGACATTCTGCTCATTCGCGTGGCCTCAGAAATGGAATACGCGACCGCTGATCTCGGCGACGTGATTCGTGAGTTTTTCGGTCAGATTCTGGCTGAGAAGGAGAACGGTCGTCTGCATGTTCAGCCGTCCGAAATCGACGAAGAAGAACTGGCGGAACACATTTCGCATATGTTTCATCAGTACCGTTCCGCTCGACGCCGCGGGCGGCAGCTGGATGAACTCATCGACACGCTGCTGGACGCCGACCTGAAGCAGGCTCTGCAGACACCAGGTGGCAAGCTCACGTTTGGTGACCATCTGAAGCAACGGATGAATTCCGAAGTGCAGGCCGGGTTTGCTCAATGGATTTCAGATCACTTCGAAGAAACCAATGGCGGTTATGCCATCCGCGCTGAAGCACGCGAAGAAATCAGAGAGGTTATTCATCAGATCGCCGAAGTGAAGGAGGAACTGGAGAATGCTGACTTCTAGTCTGTTATTGCTGCTCACCTCTGTCACTCCGTCGACGTGAATCGATGCTCTTCTGGGGGAAGCGCAGAGTCGGCAGAATGTTGCCGCCGTCAATGTGTGTTCGGACGAAACGTTCCTGCGGCGAGTGACGCTGGACCTGATCGGCCGGATCCCGACGCGCCAGGAACTGCATGCGTTTCGAAAGGATCCCAATCGTTCTTCAAAGATCGCACAGCTGCTGGCCAGCGAAGAATTTCCCCGTTTCTGGTCAGACGTCTGGACGGCATCGTTAGTCGGCTACAACACGCGAGCCTTTGGTGCCAGCCGCGAACCGCTGCGCATCTGGTCGAGCAGTGCATTCGCAAAGCTGTGCCCTACGACCAGATGGTGCGGCAGTTGATCGCGGCAGAAGGCGATTCTGCATTTGACGGTCCGGTCAACTTTCTGCTGCGTCATCGAGAGGAACCAGCTGTTAAGGTGTCGCGCATGTTTCTGGGCATTCGGCTGGACTGCGCGCGGTGCCACGATCATCCGTTTGACCGCTGGACGCGGGATGACTTTGATCAGTTCGGCAGGTTTTTTGAATCGGTGGACTTCCGGGACATTTCTGAACTTAACGTTCGTCTGACAGAGACTCCCAGAGACGCCCCCGTTGACGATCGCCCGAGGTTTCTGAGCGGGGCACGGCCAAAGACATCTCGCTGGCGCGACGAACTGGCGTTATTCGTCACCACTTGCAAACCCTTCGCCCGCAGTTATGCCAATCGCATGTGGTATCACTTTCTGGGTCGCGGGATCGTCCATCCCCCCGACGATTTCAGCGCGAATGATCCGGTGGCACCGGAACTTCTGGAATACCTGGCGGGCTATGCCCGTGACAGCCGCTTTGACATGCGATCGATGATTGTGGCCATCTGCAGTTCGCAGGCCTACCAGCGCAGTTCCGGGCATGCGGGCGGTGCATCCGCCAGCCATGAACTGTTTGCCAGCTACGCTCCCAAGCCTTTGATTGCCGAACAACTGCTGCGTTCGCTGACAACTGCGTTCGAAGTGGAGATACCGCCGCTCGAATGGCGGGAGACGCTGTTACGTGAGGTGGATACGTCTCTGGACGCTGACTTCAGTCAGACGTGGGAGTATCGCGACACGGTGCAGACCGTGATGCGACGACTGGTCCGCGAGACCCGCATTAACGAATCATCCACGACATCGATCTATGAAACCATTCTGAGCCGGTCACCTGTGGACCGCGAAATTACCTTGTGCCGCGACCGACCGAAATCTCAAATCGTGTTCGCGCTGATTCATTCCAACGAGTTTCGTTTCAATCATTGAGGCAACGTGCTGGAGTCCCGGTCTGCCGCACAGACCGGGACTCTCAGGTTCACAACAGATCTGTCTCGTTCACCGGGAGTCACGCCATGTTTCGATCATCTTCTCGCCGCCGTTTTCTGGGCAGCTCGCTTGCCGCGCTGGGCACAATCGGATTCGGCCGAACTGCGTTTCCGTGGTTCACGGGTGTACCGACTGGCAAAGCCAAACGCTGTGTGCTGTTGTGGATGAACGGAGGCCCCAGCCAGCTGGAGACGTTTGATCCGAAAGCCGGCACTTCCACAGGTGGACCGACCGAAGCGACGCCAACGGCTGTTCCGGGGATCAGTATTGCGCAGAACCTGCCAGAGCTGGCGAAACGCATGGACAAACTCACGCTGTTGCGGAATGTCACCTCAGAAGAGGGGGAACACGAACGGGCACAGTATTACCTGCACACCGGATTTCGTATGGTGCCGGCCTTCCCTCGCCCGGCGCTGGGGTCCGTCATTTCGCATGAATGGCAGGAAATGGATTTTCCGAAATACGTGTTGCTGGGTGACCAAAGCCACGGCCCCGCCTACTGTGGACCGGACCATGCCTCGTTCGGCGTGGAAAACGCGGACGCCGCACGGCAGCTGCTGGGACAGATCCGTCGCCGACGGGACGGTCTGGAGTTCGCGCGGGTTCTGAACAGCGAATTCGACAATCGCAACAATGTTTCCGCAGTCGCCCGGCGGCGTTCGATGTTGTCACGCATCGAAAAACTCGTCAGTACCCCATTTGGCAATGCTCTGAATCTGACGGCCGAATCCGCGACGACCCGGCAGCGTTATGGCGACCATGAATTCGGCCGGCGCTGCCTGCTGGCAAGGCGACTGCTGGAGCGGGACGTGCCCTTTGTGGAAGTGCAACTGGATGGCTGGGATACGCACATCAACAACTTTCAGGAGGTAGCGCGGCTGGCAACGATGCTGGATAGCGGCTGGTCCGCTCTAATCGACGATCTTCAGTCCAGTGGTTTGTAGTCTGAAACGCTGCTGCTGTGGATGGGCGACTTCGGTCGCACTCCGACGATCAACGGGAAGAATGGCCGCGATCATTTTCCCGCCGTCACTCCCGTGGTCCTTGGCGGTGGCTGCCTGAAGACTGGTCAAACGATTGGCGCAACGAATCGCGCCGGCACTGCCGTCGACGGCGACAGCTATCGAGTGGCTGACGTGTCGGCCACGATTCTGCAGCTGTTGGGAACATCACCGGACAAGGAGTTCACGACCTCCTTTGGCAGTCCCACTCAGGCGACAGATAACGGCAACGCGATTACAGAGATTGTCGGCTGAACGATTGCGACCGGTCGGTTGCGACCAGTCGGCTGTGCAGAAGTGCTGGTTCTGTTGCACTCGATTCGGCTACGTCGACTACTGATCTATCCTGCGACCGAGCAGGTCCTGCAGCGCTGCATGGCCCCAGCGTCCGCCCGTCCCATGACACATGCCGCCACGGACCGACCACTCTGGGGACGTCGCGAGAGAGAATCACAACCGAGGCACCGCGTGCAGCCAGGTGATGGGAGAGCGACACGCCGAGAAAACCGCTGCTGCCCGCGATGACGAGTTTTTTGTGTTCGAGGGAATTGCACAGCGAATGGACTTCCACGGCAACCATTGCCGCAGAGGTAACCGGTGGGAACTCCCAGCGTTAACTATTATGTCGCTTTTTCTTTCAGGAGGGATCGCCTGCCGGTGTCTGTGGGATGACAGCTCATACGTCTTCGCCAAAGACGATCACAAACCCATTGCAGTCCTGCACGACAAGTTCGCGGACGTCGTAGCTACGAGTGACGCAGCGTTCCAGGATCATTCCTCCGTTGGCGTCAACCTGATTGGCGAGAGAGTCCAGACCCTGAACGCGAAAATAGGCGTCTATTCCGGTTGGCGTCAGAGAGCGATTCGAAACTTCGATCGTGCCGGCAGACTTGCCCAGAAACAGCTGCGATCGCGCACGAGTGACGATGCAATGAACGGGAGGGTCGAGGAAGTAGTCAGTAATCTCAAATCCAAACACATCTCGATAATACTCGGCGGTCTTCACCACGTCGGCAACGATGAACTGAGGGGCCACGGTGGCAAAAACAGTTTCTGTCGTGCGTGTATTCATCTGAGAAATCACGAAGTGGTCTGGCGGATACGATTACGGTGTCGAAATTCAAAATTGTCGAAGCCGACCATAGTATTGAGGCCCACTGTCTCACGCAACACAGTCGCCGTGTCCCGGTGGTCCGCCTATGCGTGGAAGCGATCGTCAGTGTCCAGTTTACCCCGCCACTGGTTCCACGCGCACAGGGCGGCAAGCAACAGGATTGCAAGGACAATGCCTCCGTTGATTGCGTAGACCGCGACGGTCTCACCGATCCCACGCCAGATCATGATCGCGGTGACGAGTCCCTGAGCCACTGCCGAAGCAACGCCGAAGACAGCACCATAGCGGTCGGCCTTCCACACAGATACGATCCAGATCAGCATCACCGGGCAGTTAATCAGGAACACCATGCCGCCCTTGTGATCCACGCCCCCCGACCTGAGCAGCAGCACAGTAAAGCTTACGTACGCGGCGACGCCGATGATCACGAATACCAGCGGAACGCGAGACCTGACTGGCGTTGGGTCACGCGTCTGCTCGACGACTGTCGTTGGAGGTGCGTACGGGTTTGTGTTCACGTTGTTCAATAAGCCTGCAGCTTCAACTTAACGACTGCTCCGAATATCGGGGGCCGCTCCAACCGTCCTGGACCTTCTGACGGTTTGGTCACGGCGAACATGGGCTGCGATCGGTAGCAGGGCGTTCAGGCGGAAGCCGTCGAAACCGTGGACAGTTTTTGCGCGAGGACATGAAAGTGAATTGTACAACGTGAACATTCATGATGCACTGCTAACTGTACACGTGAACAGGCAACGGTCGCGCGGCAGCAAGACACTGATTTTCGAAATCGTCGAACGGAAAAAACCTCGGGAATCCAATTCCCGAGGTTCATGTGTGCTGCCGTTCTTTTGAACCGGCTATTCTGTCAGACATCGATCGTTGTGCGATCTGGCGTTCTATTGATTAGAAGACGTCCAGAATAAAGTGGTGTCCAGTATGGTATGGCTTTTCTGTGGGGTAGAAGTTGTACCATGCCTTGTTGTACACCGGGATCCGCATTGACGGGGCATACTTGTAGTACATGTTGTTGTACTGCTGTGGCTGCTGAAACGAATGCGGATAGTAGACATACGGATAGTGATAGAACCGTTGCCAGTCCGAAGGCTGAGCGGGTGGAGCCGCGCTGCAGTAGTTACTTGAGCTGAGAATTGCCACGACAAAGATTGCCGCGACCATCGCGAGTTGTTTCCGCATCGTTACTCCTCCGTGTTCAATCCAGTGGGACCCGCTGTAGATTCAATCGATCTCAGCGGGGCGACACCTGCAAAGTGCTCTTCGGACGGTAAGTTGAGACGAGACTCGGCTTGCGAACCAAATCAACAACTTGCGTTGCTGTGGTCGCCCCCGGAAAAAAATCCGGTTCGCAGAGCCGAGTTCGTCACATGTCAGCCGTCGTCTCAACCAAACGGTCCGGCAGAGATTGCAGGTGTTTCAGGACAGACCGATACTGCCTCTGGACACCATCATCGGCAGTCAGGGTTTGATCCAATCACTACTTTCCGCAGAATCGTCACAGACGGTCACAGTGTTCGTCGGAAAGTGTCGGCCTGCGGCGTTGTTGCTGCGAACGAGGCGGTGGCCTCACTCGGGCCTGCAGATTCGGATGGGTGCGTGTGAGGCCAAAGATCAGGTGGTCACGATATTGGCAGCAGCAGCGGCCTGACGATCACCGATCGGCCGGGGGGTTATGTGGTAAGAACCCCTGCGATTGTAAAACGAACTCATTCGTCCGGTCGATTGTGCGGAGCGCCGTTTGTCGTCAGAATGCCCGCTGATCGAGTTTCCCGCACGCCAGGTGGTTTTTCGCGATGTCTGCTGCTGCCCCAATTCAAGTGAAACATATCGATCACGTCACGCTGATCGTCAAGGACGTAGAGGCCAGTCGGCAATTCTACGTCGGCATGCTGGGGATGACTGAAGTGCCCCGGCCCAGGTTCGACTTCGGCGGTGCCTGGTTTCAGGCGGGAGCGACCCTGGTCCACCTGATCGAGGTCCATGAGGCCAGCGGGCCAGCAGGTTTTCCTGACGAAATCCTTAAGAAAAGCAGCCGAAATCACCATTTCGCGTTTGAGGTCGACGATGCCCGGGCTGCGGCTGAAACCCTCAAGACGCTTGGCATCGACCTTGTCGACGATGCAAAGACGCGTCCGGATGGGGCGATCCAGGTTTTTCTGACAGATCCAGATGGTCATGTGGTGGAACTTTGTACCTCCAACCCACAGTAAAGCCCTCCGCAGGACGGTTGACGCGTATCTATGGCTAATGAGTACATCATCACAATGACCGCCGCGAATCGCGTGGGGATTCTTTCCGCGGTGACAAAAGCGATGGAGGAATTGGGTGGTGATTTGCGCCAGGCCAGCCAGACCGTTGTTCGTGGTTTCTTTACGATGATCTTCTCTGCGGAGTTTCCGGAGCATCTTGACCCGACCGTCATTACCGACCATCTGCAGGATACCTGTCGCCCATTCGGCATTGATGTCAATCTCCGGGTGCCGGCAGCCGAGCGAGTTGAGTCGCCGGATCTCACCTCCGCAAAACTTCATTCTCTGCGTGTTGGCGGTGACAATCAGCCGGGTGTGTTGCGGGAACTTTCGTCCGCGATTTCCATCTGCGGAATCGACATTGCAGGAATGCATGCGATTCGCACACGAAATGGCGATGGCTTTGAAATGGTCATGAAGATCGTCGTGCCGGATGGCTGCAGTTTGCAGAGTCTGCTGGACGATCTCAATCGCTTAGGCAAGTCCTTCAACATTACGGCGGATATTTCCGACTATTCGTAGTCCTGTCACGCCAGGGTTGGCAGATTTGACGGGCCATCGCAAACCAGGCGTGTTGCGCAAACGCAAGGGATCCACTCGCTTGTGCTTCAAGCTTGTATTGCGTTCCCTTTCTGGAGCCTGCCTCAGCCCCCCGGCTCTGCCGGCGGGCTGTATCTCTGAATCATGCTGATCCAGGGCCGTAAATACCTCCTGCTGATACGCGTCTTTCGCGGTCATTGTATCAGCGTACGGCGTTGTAGTCTGAGGTGACCCTGCCGTCGCCGGCAGATGTGCTCAAGATTCCCGTTTTGCTGGATCGATCTTCTCCTCGGACTACTGCGCTTGGACGCTGCGGAGGATGATCTCTGCGATTGACCGGCGCGGCAGAATTTGCCGAAACCATTGACGCTCACGAACGGATACACGGATGTACGAGCACCGCTTTGGTCTGCACCGAAAGCCCTTTCAGCCAGTTCTGACGGAAAGCGACTTCTTTGAATCAGAGACCCACCGGGAAATCATCCCGGCGGTTCTGCATGCGCTGAAGTCCGACCTTGGTGTTGCCGTCCTGACCGGGCCGTCCGGCTGCGGGAAGACCGTGACGGTCGAGTTTCTCCGTCGATTGCTGCAGGCCGACAGCCAAACCGTGTTCCTGCGCGGCGGCTCTGTTCGATCGGCTGCCGCACTGCTTCACTCATTGCACCGGTCGCTTAAGAAGGCCAGCACTACTGACGAAGCTGACGTGCCGGACAGCGTCGCCAACACCGTGCGGCGATGGGACATTATCGAGTGTCTGCAGCGTGCGTGCGACTTCTGGGGGCCCATCGTTGTTTTGTTGGATGACGCACATCTTGTTGAGTCCGAAGTCTTTGCCGAACTCCGGTCCCTGCTGGAGGAGGAAGTGGGCGGTCGCAGGTTGTTGCGACTGTTGATTACCGGACCTCTTAGTCTGGAAGAAACTCTTGCTGAGCCGGCAATGACGGATTTTGCACAGCGGATTCGTACACACGTCTTCCTGCAGCCCCTGCGATCCGATGAATCTGTGCGCTACCTTGACCTGCAAATCAGCAATTCGGGTGGCACGCTGGGGGAAATATTTGAACCCGAGGCCATCGAGCGAATTGCTGCGGCTGCCGACGGAAGTCCTCGGTGTCTGGGTTTGCTGGCCGACGAGTCTCTGGTCGTTTGCGATGAGCATGCATCCCGGGCGCAGCAGGACAGCACTGCCGAAGGTATCGGGACAGAAGTATCTACGGACGCCCTGAACGTTCGTGTCTCCGGCGCCGTGGTAACGGAAGCCTTACAGCGGTTGCAGCATTTGCCGTATGCGTGGAATGCATCGGCCTTTGTTGAGGATGAGGAGGATGACCACGACGATGCCTCGGTTATGGAATTTGCGAGTGAGGCCATCCCGTCTGACAATGTGACGTCGTCAAACGGAGTGATTGAGATCGGCGACCCCGGCGATTCCGCGCCACTGGAATCGTCGAATCATTCCGACAGTTCCGGCGTCGTCGAAATCGGATTTCAGGCACCACCACGCGAGTCCGTTGTTGTGGAAACCGTTGACGAAACCATTGTGGAAACCGTTGACGAAACCGTTGACGAAACCGTTGACGAAACTGATGCCGACATTTTCGAAGTGGGACAAGTCACTGCCGACTCATCATCGCTTCCTCCCACCTACGATCACGACGAAGCGGAACTGAGCAAAACAACCGATGCACCAGCTGGTTCCATCGAGATTGACGCTGTCGATTTTTTCGATCGCACGTCCGAATATTCTGAATTCGAGGCCGAATCGGAGTTGTCACCGCACACCTCACTCGACGACATATTGGCGCTTGGTGCCGCATTCGCGGCAGGAGAGTCTGCTGACTCTACGACGTCGCACGACACGGACGATTTCGGTGTCATGCCTGTTGAGCCAATTGATGGCACACGAACCGCATTCGGCGAACGCGACGTGGAAGTGGCGTCCGGCTCGTCGAGTCTCGAACATCACCTTGTGCTTGCCGGCGGCGAGCGATCGCCTGAAGAAGATTACCAGGAATTGGATGACGAAGCTGTCTCACTTGAGGCAACATCTCTTCCGCCGGTTGAACTGGCGGAAGCAGTCGACGCATCGTTGAGTGAGTATTCCCGCTGGGAACCTGCTGGTGCATGGCCTGCGCCAGTTATCGCGTCGGTGGTAGTGAGTACTCCGCAGACAGGTCTGCCAAACGCCACGCCGGTATTTGATCGGTACACGTGGTGCGAACTGGGTCGGCCCGTTGAGCCGGAGCCGATACAACGAGAGCGTTTGATTGAGGTTTCGCAGACTTCCGTCTGGCCGCCTGACATCATAGGCGTGGCACCTGCTTTCTCGATTCCAATCAGCGATCTGCCCGACACCGCAGACGTGGCAACCGCCGGCTTTGATAGCGAAGAGCCTTTGCCGGAACTGGATGCCGATAACCCGGATGAGTCGATTGACTACATCCAGCAGATGCTCGTGGATGTTGGACCGTCTGAATTGTTTCCGTCACGCCGTTCGGATGCCCCCGCGTCGGAAGTCGCCGAAGACGTTCTGGAAAACAGGGTGGAGTGGATCGACGGACAACTGGTGGAGGAATTCAGGACGATCGAAGAACTGCTGGACATCGAGGCACCAATTGACGGGATCTGTGCCAATGTTGCAATGGCGATTGCTGAATCGGAACCGCCGATCGAATTGCCCGTTGATGAAGTCGACTCAGCTCATACAGAACAACAGTCATTGGACTTCGTGAACGATGAGACGAGCGAATGCGTCGAACAAATGCTACTGCCGATCTCGGGAGGTACAGTTGGAACACCTTCGTGTCCGGACGAGAAGGAAGATCATGATTCAAGCGTTGATTCGGCCGTCTCTCAGGAAGGCGACCGTTTGCCTGCTCTTTCAATCGGAATTGATGACGTCGATCTGATCGTCCGTCCAACCATTGCTGATGACGCATCAGCTCGGGCAGGCATCACTCCGGTCGATAACACCCGAACGATATCCGCCCATCGTGCGTCGATGAGTGACGGGCCGTCAGGAGATGCGGTCTTCTTACGCCGCCAGGACGCTCCGTTTCACCGCGATGTTCAGCGGCTAATCGATGATACGAATGAGACTGCGAGAATTGGCTCCCGCGAAGATCGTTACGTGCCACGATTATTGCAGCAGGCTCGAGCCCGTGTGATTTCCGTCGTCCCTCCTCGGGAGATGCTGCGGCCGGTGGCCGGTGCCGAGAGCGTTGCGTTGCCGGTTCCGGAGCCACAGTACGATGCGGTCACCCGGAAAAAACAAGGCGTCCAGAGCCTGCCACGTATTTCAACGATGTGTGACTCAACCGGCGTGGAGCATGAAGACGGTGTGTCGAAGGATGCAGGGCAATCCGCAGAGCCGCGATTCGCACGACTTTTTACTCGACTGAGACAGCAACGGGCGGATGGGTCATGATGCCCAAAGCTGCAGTTTTCCGTCGTTGACCGATCCCCGGTCGTTATTGGACACGCGACACGCTGGCCGCGATAATGCGACAGCGTCTGTCTTTCCACGGGCGCCAATTGCCCGGAAATTTTTAACTGTTCGAAGTGGGTGGACATAGTGAGTACCGATTTCGGCCTCAGTCGTGACACGGAATCAGCCTCAGCAGGTACGCAAAATACATTCGATCTGCCTGCTGACCGTACAACGCTGTACCGCCACCTGGGAGCCCACATCGTTGATGGCGGTGTCCGCTTTGCTGTATGGGCACCCAATGCCCAGGAAGTATCCGTCATCAGCGACGGAAACGGCTGGACCCACGGCCGTGATTTGCTGAGCTCCAGCGACAGGGGAACCTGGGAAGGGTTCGTGGCGGGTGCGATTCCGGGGACTCGGTACAAGTACGCGATTAAGACCGCTCACGGCCAGGTCATTGAGAAAGCCGATCCATTCGCCTTTCATTCCGAACTGCGACCGGGCACAGCATCGGTCATCTGGAGCCTGCGGGACTTCCAGTGGCACGACTCGGAATGGATAACGCTGCGAGACTCGACAAATTGGCTTGAGGCGCCTGTGTCGGTTTATGAATTGCACCCGGCATCATGGAAACGCCCGAAGGACGGACGACAGTTTCACAACTACCGGGAACTCGCTCACCAGCTAACGGAATACATCGTGGAAGCGGGCTATACTCACGTGCAGCTGATGCCCGTGACAGAGCACCCCTTCGACGGTTCGTGGGGATATCAAACGACCGGCTATTTTGCACCGACCAGTCGATTCGGGCAGCCTCACGATTTTCAGTATTTCGTCGACTATCTGCACCAGCATGATATCGGCGTGCTGCTGGACTGGGTGCCTGGCCATTTTCCGACAGATGGATACGGACTTGCACAGTTCGATGGTACTCACCTTTACGAACACGCCGATCCGCGGCTCGGGTATCATCCCGACTGGAACACGTTGATCTTCAACTATGGCAGACGAGAGGTTTCCGAGTTCCTGTTGTCCAGTGCGCGATTTTGGTGCGATGTTTACCATGTGGACGGATTGCGAGTCGACGCAGTCGCATCGATGTTGTATCTGGACTATTCCCGTGATTCGGGGCAGTGGATTCCCAATCGACATGGTGGCCGTGAAAACCTGGAGGCGATCGACTTTCTGCGTGACTTCAACACGGTACTGCACGCCGATTTTCCCGGCATTCTGACGGTTGCCGAAGAGTCCACGGCCTGGCCAGGCGTGTCTCGCCCTGTCTACATGGGCGGTCTGGGGTTCACCATGAAGTGGGACATGGGCTGGATGAATGACACCCTCCGTTTTATGCGGCGAGACCCCATTCATCGTGTCTGGCACCTGAACGATCTGACGTTTCGCGGTGTCTATGCGTTCAGCGAAAACTTTATGCTGCCATTGTCGCACGATGAAGTTGTCCACGGTAAACAGTCGTTGTTGCTACAGATGTCCGGAGACACGTGGCAGCAGTTTGCGAACCTGCGGCTGCTGTACGGGATGCAGTATGCCACTCCCGGAAAGAAACTGCTGTTCATGGGCTGCGAATTCGGCCAGTGGGACGAATGGAATCACGACGGCGAAGTCGATTGGATGCTGCGGACATTTGACACACACGAGGGCGTTCGCCGTCTGATTTGTGACCTCAACCGGCTATACCGCAATCAGCCGACGCTCTATAGCAGTGACACTCATTCTGATGGGTTTCGTTGGGTGGTGGGTGACGACACGACCAATTGCGTACTGGCCTTCATTCGCCAGACGGTCGATCTGTCAGAACGCCTGATTGTTGTTGTTAACCTGACGCCGACTCCACATACGGATTATCAGATCGGCGTTCCCGTGCAGGGGTTTTATAAAGAGCTGATGAACACCGACGCCGAATGGTACGGCGGATCGGGCATCGGTAATCAGGGTGGTGTCTACTCAAAAAACGTCGCGTCGCACGGCTATGATCAGAGCATCGAAATCCAGGTTCCGCCTCTGAGCCTGACGATGATGCTGTGCATGCCCGGCGAATCTGCCGGAAGTCAAAGCAGCGTCCAGCCAACGTGATTCGTCGAGCAAGGACCATATTGCGTCGTTCGATGTCGCATTTGAAAGATGGCCGCAATGCCGATTGACACGCCGGACTGGGTGCGCGACGCCGTCTTCTACCAGATTTTCCCGGATCGCTTCGCGCGCAGCGGCAGAATCACCTCCGTGAATCATCTTGAACCCTGGGACGTCGCGCCGACAGCATTCGGTTTCAAAGGCGGCGATCTGTACGGAGTCGCGCAGAGACTGGATCACCTGCAGGATCTGGGTGTGACGGCGATGTACTTATGTCCGATTTTTTCCTCGGCCGCCAACCACCGCTATCACACCTATGATTACTACAACGTCGATCCGCTCTTGGGCGGAAATGCCGCGTTGCGAGAGTTACTCGACGACGCTCACGAACGTGGCTTAAAGGTTGTTCTGGATGGCGTCTTCAATCATGCGAGCCGCGGTTTCTGGCAGTTTCATCACGTGCTGGAAAATGGAGCCGCGTCGCCGTTTCGAGATTGGTTTCACTTTGATCAGGACCGCCTGGACGGACACAGACCGTTTCAGGCCTATCCGTCCGATGATGCCGCTCACTCATTGGCGAACGGCCAGGGGAGTTATGAGGTGATCGGGTATGGTGCATGGTGGAACCTTCCGGCACTGCCGAAGTTCAACACGGACTGTTTGGAGGTTCGCGAGTTTCTGTGGGGCGTGGCGGAGTACTGGGTCGAATTCGGCATCGATGGCTGGCGTCTGGACGTGGCCAATGAAATTGAGGACGATGAATTCTGGCGCGAGTTTCGCCGACGAGTCAGAGCTGTCAATCCGGATGCCTACATTGTCGGAGAGGTGTGGGGAGAAGCGCAACACTGGTTACACGGCGACATGTGGGACGCGGTCATGAACTATCAGGTCACGGCGGCCTGCCTGGGGTTCTTTGGCGGTGAACATCTGAACCTGGACGAGGTTCGGCGAGCGTCCAGTTTCAGTCATGTGCAACGCTGTAGCGGACCTGAATTTGCTGCGGAAATTCAACGGGTGGCCTCGATCTATCCGGCGGAGATTACGGCCGCCCAGCTGAATCTTCTCGACAGCCACGACATGCCGCGATTTCTGACCTGCTGTAACGGGGACAGAGCAGCTCTGAAGATGGCCTGGCTTTTCCTGTGTCTGATTCCAGGGGCTCCGTGCATGTATTATGGGGACGAAATCGGACTGGACGGCCGACATGATCCCGACTGCCGGAAAGGATTTCCGTGGCAGCGCGATGTCTGGGACATGGATTTGTACGACTGGTATCAGGAGTGCATTCGGATTCGCAGCACGTACCAATTGGGCAGATCCGAACAGCCACAAGTCGTTGTCGCAGAATCAAGTACGGTCGTGTTCCGCATCGCTGCAGCAGCCGGACCGTTGCTCTGTGCCTTCAATGCAGGTTCGGCCGACATCACCGTTGAATTGCCTGCGAACGAATCGAGAGAATTCGGTGTGATTCTGGCTGGTGCTGCTATGTCGGGGCCGGATCACGTCGGCGGCGGGCTTGTCCGGCTTTCGATTCCGCCTCGCTGTGGTGCACTACTTGGGCCTGAGCTGGACGCAGTGTGAATCCCTGGCACGTGGCAGAAGCCGCTACACTTCGGTGAATCGCGATTTAAGTCAATGTTGGCGGCACATGCGGATCATGTTATGGTCGGCCACGACTGGTCGTTTGGACTGCAGCCGGATCTGAAAGTGTGGCCATCATGCAGACACCCCTCCAAAATTCCAACGACGCATCTCTATGCCGAATCGACAGCCATACGTGCGGCGCTTGCTGTTGGGGGGGCTGGTGTCGAACGGTCACAGATGGTCCTGCGATTGCGACGCCATCGCGATCTGTTCCACAACATTGGTACCGGCAGGACGTTGCCCGGACGTTTACGGTTGTTTCTGCACGAAGTCCTTGCAACGCGTGGCATCAACCTGTTGTGGGCCGTGCAGGTGAGGCTGCCGTGGATTGGCAAACGCCGAAAAAAATCCATCGCGCAGTCAATCGTCTGCCCGTTTATGGGTTTCGACGACGATCAGGAAGAATCGGTCGGATGCATGATTCACCCGACTCGATTTGAAGGACGTGACATTCGCAGTGCGGTGGCGTTTACGCTGTTACCCGGGATCAGCTGTGGTGATGCGAACTATGTGTGCACAGGCTGTACTCGCTTCAATGACATGCCCGCCGATCAAACACGGGTGTTTCTGGACGTCGTGCGTTCGCAGGACTGGTACGAATACACCCGGACGATCCGTGCGTTTTCCTGTAGCGCGATTGTGCCCATGAACGACAGCGCGTCTGAAAAGCAAGGCGACGCAGCCTGATCGCATCCCGCGAACCGCCCGAGCCCTCAATCGGCGCCGCGTTGAGGCACTCGTGACGACGGCGGGCTGGAAGACTTCATTCTTGATGTTTGAATGTCGTGATGTGTCCGCACGTTCGCCGAACGCGTCGGTTCGGAAACCAGCAACGGCCGCTAACGTGTTTCCGCAGAATTCGACGTCTACCGGCAGGAGTTGTAGTGGATCGACAGTGCTTCCGAAGCACTCAATACCTCAACGCGGCATACGTGTACAAATGTCCTCTTATTGTGCGGTGTTGCCTTGGTGTGTTATAAATCCGACCGAACATGCTCGGGTTTCCACCCACATCAGGACGCAGTGTTGATCTCTTGCTGTTTCTGCCGCCTTAATGAGGAATTGAAGTTATCACCGCTGTGTCTCGAGCGTTTTTACTTGTTTGCGCTCTTTGGTGTTGTTGAAATGGTCGTCCTGAAACCAGTGCCACAGTCCTCACTCGATTTACCGTCAGCAGGATTTTTGAACGGCTGAAACACAAAAATCGGCGGGCAGGGCGGCGACGCCGACAGATCAAGTTCCGGAACCGGAAGGAATCCATAGGTGGAAGTCACAGAAGTCCGAATCAAGTTGATGGACGACAACGACGATCGATTACAGGCCTTCTGTTCCATTACGCTGGACGGCGAGTTCGTTGTTCGTGACCTGAAGGTGATCGAAGGACTGAAGGGGCCGTTCATTGCGATGCCAAGTCGCAAGCTGATGATCAAGTGCCCAAAGTGTTCGTGGAAGAACGAAGTTCGAGCACGACACTGCAACGGTTGCGGGCAACGGGTCACTTCAGACGACAACGGCCAAACGCGTTCGCGGCTGTTTGCGGACATCGCCCATCCCATCAACGCAGCCTGTCGCGAAAAGATCCAGGCGGCCGTCATCACGGCACTGGATGCAGAACGGGAACGTTCCAGAGAACCCGGCTACATCTGCACATATGACGATTTGGAAGACGTCTACGCCCAGCATCCATCGACCTGACTGGCCCGCTGCGGCCTGACCACTGTCGTTAGATGCTCATTGATTTCATCGTACCGAGGAATCATTGAATGAGCCGCCATCGAGTTCTTTGATTGCTTTCCAACGCAGCCAGTGGTCTGCCAGCACGATTGCAACCATCGCTTCGCCCATCGGAACAAAGCGGGGCAGCAGACAGGGGTCGTGGCGTCCTTTGGTACTGATGGTCGTGGCAGCTCCGTCGCGCGTGACTGTTGGTTGTTCTCTGGCCAGGCTGCTGGTCGGCTTAATCGCCGCTCGCAGAATAATCGGCAGACCGGAACTGATGCCGCCCAACATTCCTCCGTGACGATTTGTGGCGGTAGTAATCCGACCGGCACGGGATTCGAACACGTCGTTGTTCTGGCTGCCTCGCAGTTCTGCGCATCCGAAACCAATCCCATATTCGACTCCCAGGACGGCTGGCAGGCTGAACAGCCCTTTGGCGAGATCCGCTTTGAGTTTGTCGAAAACGGGCTCACCCAACCCGGCCGGGATTCCGGTCGCGACGATCTCGGAAATCCCGCCGATGGAATCCGTGTCTAGGCGAACTTCGTCAATCACTTCGATCATCTTTGCGGCGGCGTCGTAGTCCGGGCAGCGGACGATATTGGGGGAACCGTCGGGAAGCTGTTCGACCTGATCGAGGGTCACATCCTGGGGAGCAGGAATACTCGCGGTCACGTGGCCAACCTGGCAGACATAACCGACCACCTTACCACCGAACTCCTGTTCGATCAGCTTCTTGGCGATGACTCCCGCGGCCACCCGGGCGGTGGTTTCTCGAGCACTGCTGCGGCCCCCTCCACGGTAATCCCGAAATCCGTAGCGAGCGTCATAGGTGTAGTCGGCGTGGCCCGGACGATACTTGTCCTTGATGTCGGAGTAGTCTTTACTGCGTTGATCGGTGTTGCGCACCAGGATCGCGATGCTGGTTCCGGTGGTGCGGCCTTCGAACACGCCCGCCAGAATCTCCGGTTCGTCAGCTTCCTGGCGTTGTGTCGTCAGTTTGCTCTGTCCGGGCCGTCGTCGTGCCAGATCGACCATCAGATCTTCGACGGAAATCGTAATTCCAGGCGGAACTCCGTCAATGATCACGACATTTCCCGGTCCGTGACTTTCGCCAGCCGTGGTGATGCGAAAGAATTGTCCAAATGAGTTACCGGGCATATATCATCAAAAAAACGGTGTTGCGTTCCCGTTCCGTCAAGAGGAGTGGGGCAGACAAGGAAATTTGTTGTGTATCGTCATGCGACGAAACGCATGAGAGTACTTTTTGTCACTGTCTGTCGTTCAGGCACTACTTTATCGACAACCTGAATCAATAACATGCTGCAGCGGTACATTTTGTTTTGGTTAATTGCGTCTTCCGGCATTGCGTTCTGCTGGCCGGAATTCGGTCTGAGTTTTGACCCGTTTCATGCCGCTGGCGGTTCTGCGATCAATGTGCTGATCGTAATCACGATGTTTGGTGTCGGCGCTCTTCTTCCGGTCAAAGAAGTCGACCAGATCCTGCACCGCTGGCCGACAGTACTGATCGGCACGTGTATTCAGTACCTCAGCATGCCTCTGCTGGCGTGGATCATTGTGCAGGTGATGCAGCCCGCCTCGCAGATTGCCACAGGGATCCTGATTGTCGGATGCGTGCCGGGCGCCATGGCGTCAAACGTATTGACACTGGCGGCCAGAGGGAATGTCAGTTATTCCGTCAGTCTGACGACTTCTGCCACACTCCTGTCGCCCATCGTTGTGCCAATCGCGCTGTGGCTGACGGTCGATGACAAGGTGGACTACAACGGGTGGGCCGCCGTCCAATTATTGGTGTTGCAGGTTGTGCTTCCTGTGGTAGTCGGTCACCTGCTGAATCGTTTTCTTGAGGGCTTTCGAAGACTTGCCGGTGTGGCGGCGTCCACGGTCGCCAACCTGTCGATTCTGGCGATCATTGCCATCGCGGTTGCCTTGAACCGCAGCGGAGTCACGCAGGCCAGCGGTGCCCTGCTGCTGGCACTGGCTGTCGTCAACGCGGGAGGCTACCTGGTGGGCTACTTTGGCGGGGCTGCGTTTCGACTGCCGGAACCGATGCGGCGGGCACTGACGCTGGAAGTGGGCATGCAGAACGCCGGTGCCGGAATCGCATTGGCGAAAACCCTGTTCGGCGATGATTCACCGGCGGTCATCCCCTGTATCCTGTACACCTTTGGGTGCATGCTGACCGGAACAATTCTGGCGACGATCTGGCAATGGGCGACTCCGGACCCCACGAAGAGCGAGCACGATGCTGCAGCAACGGCGTTAACTGAGGCGCTGAAGTCATGAACCGGAGTGTCGTTGCGAATAGCTGTGACGTTGGGCAGTTATGTAGCTTGGGACCATTGTCCCGAGTTGAATCAATTTATTGGACGGGACGATGGTCCCATCCTACGGTCGAAAACTACAGTCCGTGACTGCACCCATGAACCGTCAGCTGCCCACACGAATCGCAGGTACACCCGGTGCTGCCTCGGGTTCGGCCATTCAACTTCGCTCACCCGCCAAGATCAATGTGTTTCTGGAAGTCCACGGAGCGCGAGGCGACGGCTTTCACGAACTTGAAACCGTGATGCTGCGAACCAGTCTGCATGATGTGCTGCGATTTGAAGCGACGACGTCTGAAGAAGTAACGCTTCGGCTGGCTGACCATTCCTCACCAGCGCTGGCAGAAGTTTTTCCGCTGGACGATTCCAACCTTATTCTGCGAGCCGCTAGTGCTTTGCGCGATCATACTCAGACACGACAGGGAGCTGCGATTACCGTCAACAAACGGATCCCTGCAGAAGCCGGTCTGGCGGGAGGTTCCAGCAATGCGGCCACAACCCTGCTGGGACTGAACAGTTTGTGGGGCTTGAATCTGCCAAAACAGACGCTGCACGATATCGCCGCGACTCTGGGCAGCGACATCAACTTCTTTATTGAAGACTGTTGTGCGGCGGTATGCTGCGGACGCGGTGAACGGGTTGCCCCCATTCAACCGAGCGGGTGTTTTCACTTCGTCGCTATTCGACCGACGTCCGGCAACTCAACACCTGAGGTTTTTCGCCAGCTCAATATTCCAGGAAGTGCCGAACGCAGGGACGTGTGCAGGACAGTCGCCGCCGTGCAGTCCGGCTCAATGGGGACATTGCAGGATGCCGCGTTCAATCGTCTTACCCAGCCTGCGATGAAATTGAATCCACAGATGTCCGAATTGATGCTGGCCATGCGTCAGATTACCGAACGCAGCGTATTCATGTCGGGCAGCGGCTCAACGTGTTTCGTTTTCGCCAGAAATGCTCGTGAAGCCGGACGACTGAGGGCCCGATTGCAGCATCTGAATTGTCGGTGGCTGGCAGCGTTCAACGTCGAGTAATACTGTATTTGTGATCCGGTGTTATCCGAGCACGATTCCGGCCACGCTGGCCGTCATGCAGCAGGCCAGAGTTCCGCCCAGCATCGCGCGAACGCCGATGCGGGCCAGATCTTTGCGACGTTCCGGACAGAGTCCGCCGATCCCGCCGACCTGTATGCCAATGGAAGCAAAGCTGGAAAAACCAGACAGAGCATAGGTCATGATGATCGAGGTCCGCTCAGAAATGACCCCGGGGCCGGCTTCCGACGGGATCATGACCCGCATGCGGTCGTAGGCGATCAGTTCATTGGCAAACATCTTCCAGCCAAGCAGTTCCCCGGCGTTCATGCAGTCTTTCCATTCGATGCCCATCAGCCAGGCCATTGGCGAAAACACGTAGCCACAGATCATCGACAGTGTGATGCCCTGTTCGGCCTGCATGCTGAATACCTCATTCATGACCCACAGGGTCGAGCTGCTAAGCAGAAAGTCCGCCAGGGCAATCAAGCCCATGAACGCGATCAGCATGGCCCCGACATTCAAAGCCAGTTTAAGACCATCCGATGCGCCCTGCGTGGCAGCTTCGATCAGATTGGACGTTTCAACGGTGATTTTGGCGTTGGCTCCGCCTGCCGTCACCGGTGTTTCGGTTTCCGGCATGATCACTTTTGCAATCAACAGGCCGGCGGGAGCTGATATGACCGACGCGGTCATTAAGTGCCCGGCATCGATTCCCCAACCGATGTACAGAGCCATGACGCCACCGGCCACCGTGGCAAATCCGCCGGTCATGATGGCCATGAGTTCTGACTGTGTCATCGTGGGGATGTAGGGCCGGACGACGAATGGTGCTTCTGTCTGACCGACAAAGATATTGGCGGCGGCGGACAGGCTTTCGGCTCCGGAAGTACCCAACGTGCGTTGCAGTACTTTTGCCAGCATTCTGACGACAAACTGCATCACACCCAGGTGATACATCACTGCCATCAGGGACGAGAAGAAAATGATGGTCGGAAGGACGCGGAATGCAAAATAGAAATCAGCAAAATTCTCGCTGAACACAAGCTTGCAGCCTTCGTCGACAAAGCCCAGCAGAGTTTCAAACCCATCACCCAGCGTCGTGAAAACAGATCGACCACGAGTTGTTCCCAGGATCAGGTTGACAAGAATAATCTGAGTCAACAGGCCACCAATGACGACGCGCCAGGGAAATCGACGTCGGTGACTGCTCATCAACCACGCCAAGCCGATCATCACGAACAGGCCCACACCCGCAACGATGCGGTGAAACAGAACGGATTCGGATGACATGAAAATGATTCCACAGCAAAGTCCGCTCGGATGTGCACCCGACGAGCGAATTCTGATACGACGGACACTGGCTGCCGCGACCGAGAGTGTGCACACCCCTGCGGCCAGTGGGTTACTTCTTCTTCAAAGTCTGCATGTAATCAACCACGTCCACAATTTCCTGCGCCGTCATTACCTTTTGCAGATCGGCGGGCATCAGCGAAATTTTCTGCTTCACCTTTTCGTCAACTTCTGACATTTTGAATGTTCGCACGATCGCGTCATCGCTCTTGATGCTGACACTGTCATCCGTTTCGCTGATAATCAGGCCATTGACCGTCGTGCCGGACGTCAACACAAGTGAGTAGGCTTCGTAGTTGTGGCTGATACCCGCACTCGGATAGATAATAGATTCGAACATGGCCTGCGGGCTGAGTTTGCTGCCGATCTCGGAAAGGTCCGGACCGATTTCACGACCGATTTTATTGACAATGTGGCACTTGTGACAGGTGCCCGTGGTGTTGTAGATCAGTCGCCCATTCTTTGCGTCACCCTTCATCGTGACCAATCGAGTGATCGGAGGCAGTGGTTTGCCTTCCTTACCCGGCGGCAGTGGAAACAGAGTGTTGGCCAGTTCACGAGTGCTGCGGGAAGACGCGGCATGCAGTGCAGCGGCGGCGACCGGATTCAGCTCCGTGTCCATCTTGTTTGAAGTGATCAGTTTGCCGAGTTCACGGGCGGCGTGCTGAACTTTAGCGGCGGCTCGCACGCACTCGCGACGAACGTCAATCGCCACCGAGCCATCGGTGATCACTTTCATCAGGACGCCCGCGACGGAGCTTTCCAGTGAATTGCCCATCACCTGTGCGGTCGCCGTCGCAGCCTTCACGTCTTTATCGTTCAACGCCGCTGTCAACAGATTCCACTGCTTGCCCCGAAGCAGCGAACGCACTGCTTCAACCCCGATTTGTTCTGCGGGGTGAGCTTGGGCGATACTCAGGACATCACTGTACCGATCGGTCAGTTTGAATCTTTCGATCAATTGAATGTACTGCGACGTCCCCTCAAGATCCGTTAACGCCTGGTCCAGGGCAGCTTTGGCATCGGGATTGGTTGAGAAGTCAGTCGTGCCCAGCCGTTGCAATGATTCGGCGATCACAACCGGTCCCGTTTCTCCTGTGAACTTCGCCAGCGTTTGTCTTGCAAGCAGCCGATTCACTTCGTTGGCAACGACATCCTTTGGCTGAAAATCCAGAGCCCTGAAAAACGTTACCAGATGCTTAGCGTTGGACTCAGAGTTTGCAGCCGCTGCAACGCGAATGATCTTATTCACAATGCCTTTTGCAGATAGACTTCCTCGACTTCTCCACGTCAGGCTGGCAACCGTTTCCATGTCGTTTGAGCCTCGGGATGCAGCCGCTTTCGCGTAGCCAGCCATGCATTCATCCCAACTGCCTTCTGCCGCCAGCCCGAGTGCTTCCAGATACCAGCGGTCGTTTGACGGAAGCTGTATCGCCAGCCTGCCCCACAGTCCGGGCTTCGACACAGAATCGAAGTGTCGCAAGGCGATTGCACACTCGCGGCGAACCTGTGGAGACTTGTCATCGATAAGTTTTTCAATTGTGTCGGCAATAGAGCCTCCCATGCGTCGGGCCAATCGTAGCCCGGCGATCCGAATATTGCTGTCTTTGTCTGAGATGGCCGCAGCGACATATTTCTGTGTCTGTCCATCAATCTGTCCCAGCAGCCACAGGGCTCGTGCTCGAAACCTTGGATTGGCGTCGCTTTTGAACATCTTCGCCAATACCGCTTCGGCATCCCTGCCGGATGCTTTCAGCTTCTGAAACGCAAGGTAACGCGTGGCGACGTTTGGACTCTGCAACGCCTTAGCCGCTCCTGCAATCGTGTTGAAATCGGGCCGTGGCACGGTGTAGGCGGCACCAGCGGGAGCCACACGAAACAGACGACCACGATCGACATCGCCCTGACGATGGCCACCCACGCCGGGATCGTACCAGTCTGCCACGATCAGCGATCCATCGGGAGCCACGCAGACATCTGACGGACGGAACCACTGGTCGCGAGTCCCCGTCAGGACATCATTGGTTTTCGCGCTGTAGCCCGCGCCGTCGTCAGTGACGGCATAACTGCGGACGACGTTCGGACCGGCGTCACAGTGAATCAGCTGGTTATGAAATCGCTGCGGCAGCAGATCGCCTTCGTAGCAGATGATTCCTGTCGGTGAACCGGCTCCCGTCTGCAGCAGGTTGGGCACAACGCCGGGGTCGTTCAGGTGCCAGTGACGCAGAGGAATCGTCTCCTCCCAGCCAGTGCGAGGTTCGCGCCAGCCGGCACCGGTGAACTCGTCTTTGTAGCCGTAGTTTCCGTATTCCATCACATAGTTGATACGAACACCTTTGTTGCCATCGTCGTCATTGTCGGACTGCCAGACGGTGCCGAAGCTGTCGACACACAGTTCCCAGTTGTTGCGAAAGTTCCAGCCCAGCGTGTCAACTTTGCTGCCGTCCAGTTCGCAGCGAAACGCCATGCCTTCCTGATACGGCTGACGATTGGCCAGAACTTCCCGGCCGGCTTCATCGATGACGAAAGAACCATCGGGACGGTGCAGTTCTTTGCCCGCATTGCCGAAGTTGAAGTACAGACGGCCGTCAGCACCAAACGTAAAACTGTGGATGCCGTGATCGTGCTGAGATCCCTTGATGCCCGTAAACATGACCTCTTTGCGATCAGCTTTAAGATCGCCATCGTCGTCGTAGAAGTTAAACACGTTCTCACCGGCCGACACGATGACTCGGTTGCCAAGTACACAGACTCCGTGTGCCGAATCGATGTCTCGCCCCTGATAGAAAACCGTCTGTTTGTCGGCGACACCGTCACCGTCCGTATCCTCCAGAACCAGAATCCGGTCGCCTGCTTCCCGGTCGGGATTGTTCTTGTTGGCGAATCGTCGGTAGTTGACAACTTCACAGACCCAAATGCGGCCCAGGTGGTCAACGTCGATATTCGACGGACTTAACAGCAACGGTTCAGCAGCAAACAGCTTCACTTCCAGGTCATCAGGAACGTCCAGAGCTGCCACAGCGCCTGCCGGATCATGACTGACTTCTGAGCCCACCCCCTGCGCTGGAGGCTGTGTTGTGTAGACCGCAAAATGCACGCTGGCTCCGTTGCCCTGATCACTGCCGCCGTTGTCCAGACCGCCGATCGCTGTGAAGCTGGTGTATCCGCTCGGGAGTTTGTAATGGATGACTGAGTTAGCGTGTGTGCCGATACCATCTTTGACCGATTTGCCCGCCACTGTCAGCGGATGACCGCCGGCGTTCTCTCCGACGGAGACCTGTCCCCATTGACTTGTCGCTGACTTCCACTTCAGACTGGTCAGTCTGATCTCGCCACCGGGCCCGATCAGTTTCGGTTCAATCCAGTTGGCCCAGTCACAGCCATATCCATCACCTCCGTCCGTCACGACAAGGTATAGATCTTTGGCACCGGTGATGTCAGCCTTGATTGACAGTTGATGACCGTCGGTTTTCGTCGTGACGATCGCCGTGCTGGCGACCGGTTTTGCCGCATCGGCTGCGTGAACGCTGATCGCAGCACAGAATAAAACGCAGATGGAGGGAGGGACTAATCGCACTGGAAACGACTCCGTGAATAAAGGAGAAGCGTGTGGAGGGAAACGTCCGGCATCCAGGGGATGGCAGACGGCACCCATGTTCACAAATGTTCGCGTGAAATTCCACCAACGAATCCGCCGTTGGATCAGCAAAATCGCTTTTGCAGCGTCGACAGCGGCTGTGCGTGTGCCCGACCGATGTCCTTACGCACGATTTCGCGCAGCACCGTATGAACAGCTGTTGACCACGCACGTCGCTATTTAGGTCGTCCAGTGTGCCGCCTCAGTCCTGCGGAGCAGGAACTGCCTATGGCGTCACCGTCACTTTTCTGCCGGTCACGAATTAAGTCGCGCCGTGACTTCCTCAGCCACGCGGTCGGCGGGAATGCGTTCCTGCACCAGCGTGTCTCGATCGCGTATGGTGACGGTACCATCCGTCAACGTGTCGCCGTCGATCGTGATGCAGTACGGCGTGCCAATTTCGTCCTGTCGGCGATAACGACGGCCGATGGCACCCTGTTGGTCGTACTGGCAGTTCAGTCCCGCAGCCTTCAACGCACCGAAAACTTCGGCCGCTTTTTCAGGCATTCCTTCCTTCTTGATCAGCGGGAAGACCGCCGCTTTTACGGGAGCCAGACGCGGATGGAACTTCATGACAAGGCGTTCCTGCAGTTTGCCCTTTTCATCCGGTTGTTGATCTTCGTGGTAGGCTTCACACAGGAACGCCAGAGTTGCCCGGTCGGCACCGGCGGACGGTTCAATGACGTGCGGGATGAATCGTTCTTTGGCCTGATCGTCAAAGTAACTCAGGTCTTTGCCGCTGCCGTGATGTCTGGGCTGACCATGTTCGTTCAGTTCCGGGACAAGCTCACCGTTCTCATTCTTTGTGAGTTTGCCTTCCATGTGCGAACGCAGATCGAAGTCGCCGCGGTGAGCGATGCCCTCAAGTTCGCCGTATTCGCCTTCGTCAAGAAACGGAAATGCGTATTCAATGTCGGCGGTCCCGACAGAATAATGAGCAAGCTCTGCGGCGTGATGATCGCGCAGAATCAGGCGGTCTTTGCTGATGCTCAGATCCAGATACCACTGATAGCGACGATCGCGCCAATAGGTGTACCAGCCTGGCGATGCATCCGGCCGACAAAAGAACTCGATCTCCATCTGCTCAAATTCACGAGACCGAAACGTGAAGTTTCGCGGAGTGATCTCGTTGCGGAAACTCTTGCCGACCTGGCAAATGCCGAATGGTAATTTCACGCGACTGCTGTCCACGACGTTCTTGAAGTTGACGAAGATTCCCTGCGCCGTCTCCGGACGAAGGTAGGCCGCGTCGTCGTCCGTGCCCAGTGCGCCAATGATGGTTTTCATCATCAGGTTGAATTCGCGAGGGTCCGTCAACGTGCCGGCCTTGGTGGCGCCGGGAGCCACCACGTCAGTAAATTCCGACACTTCGATCTGGTCAAGCGTGGTCGCACTGCCGTCCCATTGCAGTTTGCCGGCATACTTTTTCTTCATGCCAAACGCCCGCAACGCCTGCACGACAAGATCTTCCGCAAAATCCTCTTCGGTTGTGGCGACGGCGATTCGGGTCAACTCGGCGTCTGTGTTTTCCTGCTTGACCGATTGGCCTTCACACGACACCCAGCGGATTCGGACCTGATCCAGACGGAAGCGACTTCTGGTTTCACGGCAGTCCACCATCATGTCGTGGAACAGATCGTAATGGCCGGAACATTTCCAGACCTGCGGATGCATGATCAACGCCGTTTCCACACCGACCATCTGGTACTTCGACGGAGCGTCACCCGGCTGCAGCAATTCGTTATGCGCCGAGACCATATCGTGGTACCAGCTGTCGCGAACGTTGCGTTTCAGTTCTGTGCCCAGCGGGCCGTAATCCCAAAAGCCGTTTTGGCCACCGTAGATTTCTGAGTTCTGAAAGACGAAACCGCGCCGCTTGCACAGTGCGACGATCTTCTCCATGGAACGACTCATGATTCTCAAGTACTTTCTTTGATTCCTACGCAACGCGTCGCGAATTGACATGCTCTGGATCGGCCTTCGACGCCAGACGCTCAAGCTCTTTCTGCTGCAATTCCGCCAGTCGTCGCTTCTTTTTGCGGCTGAACTGGTTGGCAAAATCAATCAACCCCGGTGCAAATCGCTTCAGCTGAAACAGCCCGTGAGCCATTGGCGTGATCACGATCTGCCGCTTATTTCGCCGGATCGCCTTAAGGGTCAGTGCGGCCACTCGCGCTGCAGATGCACAAAGAAAAGCAGGAGGCGTTGGTACGCTTCCGTTTTCTTTTGCGACGCCCGCTTCGTAGAGACTGGTCTGCACCGGCCCGGGACAGACAGCCGTAACGCCAATGCCCATGCGGCCGTACTCAGCACGAAGAGCTTCTGTGAAACCGATCAGGCCGAACTTGCTGGTATGATACGCTGCAAAGCGTCCGCCTGCGACCATGCCTGAAATACTGCACATATTGGCGATGTAGGCGGCCGGCCGCTCCATCAATTGCGGCAGGAAGTGATTGGTGATCTGGATCGGCGCCAGCAGATTGATCTTCATCAGCCAGTTCCACTGATCCTGCGACATCGCATGCGTCGGACCGTAGTACAAA
>JBDONA010000979.1:0-9775 GCA_039831575.1 Fuerstiella sp.
AAGGCGGCAAGCTGCAACTGGACATGTCGAGTGCCTGGTACTGTTCGTTGGTGAAAGCGCGGGATTGCCGCCACTGTCGTACGGTAACATCTTGAGGTGGTGAGGTTTTCACATACAGCCGTGGGGCTTATTTTGGTCCTTTGAAGGGATCGAAAATGTCACGTCGAAGATCAAAGCCTGAGACCTGTACGTCAAACTGTCACCACCTCAATAGGCATCCAGCTCGGCGCTGTGTGCAGAACGAATGATGGCGCCCAAGCAGAGTGCCGCTACGAGCAGGTTAAGCAGTAAACTGTTTTTCATGGGACGGGTTTGTCATTGTTCCTGGGTGTATGGCAGCTTGTTGATAATCGAAGACTGTCCCAACCCGTCGGGTTTCGATTTACTCGTGTTTGGCGCAAAATCGCAACTTCAAAACTCCTTCTCCATCCACCCGCTGACCTTCTCGTTGGCGGCCCTCATCAGCTTTACCTGCTGCTTATCGGGGTTTTCCATTCCATCCAGCAGTCCCCGGCGGCGTGCCTTGTTTCGTTGGTAGGCGCCGCAGAGGTGGAATCCGATACAGCCCGGATTCTTGTGCAGCGCGGCCAACGTTTCCGCGTACCAGGCGCCGTTGTTCGATTTAAAGAATGCTTGGCTGCGCCAATCCACTCCCGCGGCGTCGGCGAGGAGGACTGGCTTGCCGGTTTTTTTGTGCCACTCGTCGAGGTGTTTGACGGGATCACGAAAATCCTGAAAGGACAGTACGTCGACGTACGGTTTCGCCGCGTTGATCACTTCCATGGCGATCGGTGCATTGGCCTCGTAGCGGTCTCCGAATAGCAGATGATGCTTGTCGTAACGCCGGATCGCGTCGTGCGTGGTCTTGTAATACAGCCCAGCGAGTTCCAGGAGTTCTTTGCGACCCGCTTCTGTTGTGAGGCGTTCGGGATCAAAGATCGGCCCGCGCCACTCGTTGTCGGGTCTGGCGTGCGTCCAGGTGGGGCAGTCGCTGTAGAAGTATCCGATCAGGTTTGGATCGTTGCTCAGTTCGGCACAATGAGATCGAGCAACGTAGTCACACCACTCCTTCCAGTCCTCACTGCGGAAGTCGAAGTGCACGGTATGCTTCTCCCATTGATGCGATTCCATGAAGGGAAGTAAATGGCAATAGGGCATGTCCAGGGCTTTGTATTCGTCGCCCGTGAACGGACGCGAGTGCCGCCACTTCCGGACGGTCACCTCCTGCACCCATCCGACGGTGTTGAATCCCCAGGCTTTGAGATTCGGAGCGACCGATTCCTTGATCCATCGAAGTGTGCTGCCGCCGTACTTCTCCCGCCAGATGTCGATGTTCTCCGGATAACGCAGGCTCGCCGGATCAATGTGGTTGAGCCCCATCGTGAAGAATGGTTTGCCATCCGGTGTGATCAACCACCAGCGTTCTTTCCGCTTTCCAAGTGTGAAGAACCCTTCGGGTTCTGTTTGAGTTGTCTTGATTTGCCTGGCTTGTGCTCGCTGTGAATACGATGCCACCGATAGCCCTGTGCCAAGGGCAACCATGCGTCTTAGAAACTTGCGTCTATGTGTGTTGTCGTTATTCATCGTCGTTGTGCCTGCGGAGAGGGCCGATGTTAACTGATTGTCGAATTCGTATCATGCGAGACGAACTGCGTCCGCAATGGCATGATCTTGTCACATCGGGAAGTTGTTGCGATTGACGTGGTCACTGATTGCTCTGCTGCTGTTCTTGGTATTGGTGATAGAACATGGATTCGTGCACGCGGTCGGGATCGTAGTTGGGATTGAGCGTCGGCATCTGCGCGCCGACTTCTTTTCGCCACTGGCGAAGGTCGTTCAACAATTCTTTTGACTTGTCTGGCATGGATTTGGCCAGGTTCACCGTTTCGCCAATATCGGTTGCGATGTCATAGAGCTCCGTTGGCGTTCCATCGAAATGTTCGATCAGTCGGTATTGCCCCTTGCGAATGACTCCGTGAGGCGATGCTCCTCCGTTGTGATAATGGGGATAATGCCAATGAAGCGCCTGCCGCCGGAGCGGTTGTAGCTTCAGCAGTAGAGGAAGGAGATTGACACCATCAAGATCCCGCACGGGCATCGGTTTCTGCCCGCTGACCGCCTGTAGCGTCGGGAAGAAATCGACGCTGCTGACTGGCTCGCTTGTCTCGGTTGCTGCCGGAACGTTTCCGGGCCAACGAACGATGAGAGGCACACGGTAGGCGCCTTCGTATGCGGAACCCTTTCCGTCCCGCAACGGCGCATTGTTGGTCTTCTGCGGTATGTCTGCATAGTGGTTACCGCCGTTGTCCGAGGTAAAAACCAACAGCGTGTTATTGGCCAGATGCAGCTCCTCGAGCGACTGCATGATCCGCCCGACGTTTTCGTCCAGGCTGTGAATCATTCCGGCATTGATTGGATTGCGCTGGACTTGTTCCGGGGAAAGCTTCGCTTCGTACTTCCGGATGAATTCTTCTTTCGCCTGAGTTGGACGGTGAGGTGTGAAATACGACAGGAACGTGAAGAACGGGCGATAATGAGGCCGCTGGAGACTTCGTATCACTTCATCGGTTAAGCGGTCGGTGAGGTAATCGCCTTTCTTGCCCGTCAGGTTACGGACCATTGGCCAGGGATAGAAATAGGTGCCCGGCCAGCCGGCTTTGGTTTCCGCGAGGTTGTGGTCGAACCCCTGCGTCGCGGGAAAGTGCTCTTCGCCTCCCAGGTGCCATTTGCCGAAATAGAACGTCTCGTAGCCAGCCGGTTTCAGCATCTCCGCAAGGGTGACTTCTTCGTGAGGCAAAGAATGCCGCTTCCAGTCTGGTGGCGTGAGGGCGGCATGAGGGAAGACCAAACCGCTGAGAAAATCAGTCAGATGCAGTCGCGCCGGCGTCTTGCCCGTGAGCACTGCCGCGCGGGTGGGCGAGCAGACGGTCGCTGCCGCATACGCGTCGGTGAAACGCATCCCTTGGGACGCCAGTCGATCGATGTTCGGAGTTTCGTAGAATGTACTGCCGTAACAACTGAGATCCCGCCAACCGAGATCATCGGTGAGAATCAACAGGATGTTGGGTGCAGATGCCTTGGCTTGCGGCTGTTGAGCGTCGGCAACTGGGCTGATACCCAACACGAGGGCAGTGACAATGCCGGCAACGACGAGATTGTGCATTAAGTTGGTCCTCGGTTGATTAAGACAGGATGTCGTGCACAACGTGTCCGTGAACGTCAGTAAGTCGGTAGTCGCGTCCTTGATGGCGGTGTGTCAGTTGTTCGTGGTCGATACCAAGCAGGTGCAGGCAGGTGGCGTGGAAGTCATGCACGTGCACGGGATTCTCGGCAATTCCGAAACCAAACTCGTCTGTCTCGCCGTAGGTGAATCCACGTTTAACGCCGCCGCCTGCCATCCAGATGCTAAAGCACTCCTTGTGGTGGTCACGACCAGGAGCTGTCTTCTCGCCGGTGCCGGCGTTGTGCTCCTGGACCATCGGGGTACGCCCGAACTCGCCGCCCCAGATAACCAACGTTTCATCGAGCAAACCACGCTGCTTCAAGTCCTGGATCAACGCAGCGCACGCTTTGTCGACCTTCCGAACGGAATTGGGAAGCTTATTGTAGATGTCCTGGTGATGATCCCATCCCTGAGCGAACACCTGCACGAACCGTACCCCTTTCTCAACCAACCTACGCGCAAGCAGGCAGTTTCGAGCGAAGTCTGAACCTGACTCCTTTCCCTTGGCATCACGCAATCCGTACAGCCTGAGTGTGTGTTCTGATTCCTTTTTGAGGTCCACAAGGTCTGGCACGGAAGCCTGCATGCGATACGCCAGTTCATATTGGGAAATGCGGGTCGCAATTTCCGGATCACGGTAGTGCTCCAACGCTTTCCCATTGAGCTGGTTGATCGCATCCACAACCTGGCGTCGTTCTTCCCGTGAGGTAATCTCCGGATTGTCGAGATAGAAGATAGGTTGTTTGCCTTTGCGAAACTCCACGCCCTGATGTCGTGAAGAGAGAAAACCGTTGCTCCAAACGGACGTTCCCGCGAGCGGCTGCCCATCTTTGAGAACCACGTACGCGGGCAGGTCTTCGTTCTCCGTTCCCAGTCCGTAGGAAGTCCAAGCGCCAAATGTGGGTCGGCCTATGCGACCATGTCCCGTGTGAAGGAACAGTTCACCGGAACCGTGATTGATTTCGTTGGTGTGCATGCTCCGTATCAAAGTGATTTCATCCGCAACCGTGGCAAGGTTGGGGAACAGTTCCGACATCACGATGCCGGACTTGCTGCGTGGCTTGAATTTGTAGGGCGACTTGATGACCCGCGCTTGTGGCGTGATGAATGCGAATTTTTGCCCACGTGTCAATTCATCAGGAAGCGACCGCCCATCCCAGCGATCCAACGCCGGTTTGGGATCGAAGGTATCCATCTGCGATGGTCCACCGACCATGTGCAGAAAGATGACGTGTTTCGCCTTTGCTCCGTGGTGAAGCACTCTACCTTTCTGTGCCGTGTCAGAGGCATTCAGTTCCTTCTGAAGAATCGAGGATAGCGCAAGCGAGCCGATTCCCAGCGTTCCTCTCCGCAACAGGTCACGACGGTTGAAATGATCCAATGTTGTGTCTTGAGTGATCATGATTTGGTAATCGCCTCATCGAGGTTCATTAAAGCTTGTGCGACCGGGAACCAGGACTGGCGAGCAGTGCGAAGCTCCAACAGAATTTGGACTTCTTCATCGCTGGGCTGTCTCGCAACCGCTTGTCGAAAGGCCTGGATAACTTTCTCGCGGTCGCTTCCACTCCAGTTTTCGATCACGCTGGCAAACTCAACCGCCATTTCGACGTAGACCGGGTCGTTCAGGAGAGTCAAAGCCTGCAGCGGTGTGTTCGAACGATCCCTCTTTGCCGTGCACTTGCTGCGATCGGGTGAATCAAAGGTAACCATGCTGGGGTAAGGATTCCCGCGACGCCAAACGGTGTAGATGCCTCGCCGATAACGGTCTTCGTCCAATGACGTTGGGTAATTCTTCGCATCGGCCCCGGCGATTTCTTTCCAGAGTCCTACGGGCTGACGCGGATACACGACCGGACCGCCAATCTTCGCGGACAGAAGCCCGGACACCTTCAGTAGACTGTCGCGAACCAGTTCTGAGGAGAGTCGAAACCGGGGGCCGTGAGCATAAAGTTCATTCTGAGGATCTGCTTGAAGAATCTCGTCCGTCGGCGACGACGTTTGTTGGTATGTCGAAGACATGACAATTGCCTTGATCAGTTTCTTGACGGACCAATCCTCTTCGACGAATCGAACGGCCAGCCAGTCGAGTAGTTCCGGATGGCTGGGGGCGTCACCCTGCATTCCAAAATCGTCTGGAGTGGAAACGATGCCTCGTCCCATGATCTCCGCCCAGATCCGATTGACCGTGACGCGTGAGGTAAGCGGATTTTCAGGAGCCACCAACCACTTTGCCAATCCAAGTCGGTTGCGAGGAAGGTCCGGGGCGGGTCGATGCAGCGCTGAGATCGTTCCTGGTTCTACGCGATCGCCCGGCGTGGCGTAATCACCTCGAATCATGATGTGAGTCGGCTGGCCCTGATCCGAGTCCTGCATCACCATCGCCGACGTTTCCAACTCGGCGAGCTGCTCACGAAGCCGTTTGATGCGTTTGACCCGTGAACGTCGCTGCGAAGACATCACGCCAACCACGTTGTCCAACATGATGTACTTGCCTGCGTAAGGACCGTTGCCGAATGCCGTTACCTGAAACTTTTCGACTTTCGACCATTCGACGGCACCCTTCGACCATGGCGGCACTTTAAAGGAAACCACTGGTGCTTTGACTTGCATCCATGTCCCGCGTTCAACGCCGGTCGTCGAAAAGCCAAACACACTGGCCTGTTGGCCTTCGTTGTGAATCTGAAGGTTAAATTGGCCATTGATATCCGTCTTGATCCAAAATTCGATTTCAGTGACGTCGGACAAGTCACGGGCCGGTAACGAAAATCCTGTTCCAAAAAAGCTCTTTTTCGCGCCTGACTTTACAACCGTCTTCGCAGCAAGCTTGCCTCCATTTTCAGGCACATCTTCGACAGCCTCAGTAGTTGCCGGGTGCGAGGTGCTGTTTGTCGCCGCCGGATCGACCTTTTCAAAATCAAAAATGGCTATTTCGCTGCGAGTGCTAAGTTCTTCGTTTTCGCTGGCCAGCACCTTCTCTTCAGCGGCCAGAGTCTGCCGAAGTTTCAGGGCTTGCCGCCGGTCGGCTTCAGACGCGTGTGCGATGACTTCGCGGCCGACAAAGAGCTTGCGAAACATTCCTTCGCCCTGTTGAGCGACCTCGGGAATCGCTTGATTGAAGTAGGCGTAAAACTGGTAGTACTCTTGTTGTGAGATTGCGTCGAACTTGTGGTCGTGGCACTGGCAGCACTCAAGCGTCAGGCCCAACCAGACGGCACCGGTCGTGGCCACGCGATCATGCAGAATGTTGGCGCGAACTTCTGGTACTTTCGAACCGCCTGAAAAGTTCGCTGGAACGTTTCGATGAAATCCTGTCGCGACCAACTGACTGGTTGAAGGATTTGGGAGCAGATCGCCTGCCAGTTGCTCGGTCGTGAACCGGTCGAATGGCATGTCATCGTTCAAGGCCTTGATGACCCAATCGCGATACGGCCACATCGTCCGCAGATCGTCATGCTGGTAACCGTTGGAGTCCGCATAGCGGGCGAGGTCCAGCCAGCCGGCGGCCCACTTTTCGCCAAAGTGTTTTGATTTCAGCAGACGGTCCACCTGCGTCTCATAGTTCCTTCGCGACGGGTCCGCCTCGAAAGCTTTGACTTCCTCGATGGACGGCGGCAATCCGATCAGATCCAGATAAAGCCTTCGCAGCAAGACCGCCGGTTCTGCGCTTGGCGACGGCTTGAGACCCGCCCGCTCGATTCGATTCAGGACGAAGTAATCCAGTTCGCCTGCGGGCCATGACTGATCTTGCACGGCAGGTTGCGCTGGATGCTTCGGCGGTTGAAACGACCAGTGCTTCTCATACGGCGCGCCGTCCTTAATCCAGGCGGTCAGATTTTCGATTTGTTTTGCGGACAGCGGTTTGCCCTTCGGAGGCATTCTTTCATCCGGGTCGTCGGTTGAAATGCGATAGATCAGCCCACTTTCGCTCGGTTCGCCCGGCACGATGGCGCCGTAATCGATTGCCTCGTCGCGCTTGTCGAGCCGCAGGTCCGCCTCCCGCCCGGCAGCGTCGGGGCCGTGGCAGTGGAAGCATTTCTCGGAAAGGACGGGGCGAATGTCCCGATTGAAATCGTATTCGGCCGACGTCTGTGTGAACGCATTCGCACCCGGGGAAAGGATCGCAAAATAAACGAATGCATGAAGGATCGTCGTCAATCGGTTGTTATCGATCATCACGCCCGGCTTCTGGTTCGAGTTCACGAATGAAAATGTTCTTCCACCGAACCACTGCTCCCGGCCACCATCGATCCTTACCAAGCCAGTTATTTGGAGGGTTGTTGTGGACTTCAAGCGATATGTGTCCCTTGCGGCCTTGCAATTTTGCACAGGCTTCCGCGTCGTAGTTTTCCCACTCAACTTCATTCATATCGAGCACAGCGATCTTCATTCCGTTGACCCAGGTAGTAAATGTGGGAATACGACCCTCGCATCGGACCTTGACGGTGTTCCACTCGCCGAATTTCCAGACCTTTAAGAAGTCATCAACATCGGCGGCGTATTTCAGGATGGCTCGCGTCTTCTGATTGAGCTCCACGCGGTCACTATCCGGGTCGGCGGCGATCAAGCGGATGGGATTGCCTTCCTTGTCGTACTCGGCGTCGACTGCGAACGGCATACCGTGCACACCTGCGAGCCCGTTTCCATAAAAACCGCCGATGCCTCCCTGCGGTCGATGATCGACAAGTATCTGCATGCCGGGACTGCCGCCGGGTAGCGTTCTCACCAGGAATCCACTGTCTGTTTTCCAGTCGGGCTTCATATCCATGATTAGTTCAAAGTCACCGAACGTTTCCTCTGAAACCAGGTAGGCTCCCACTGTGCTTCCCGGAGGTTCCTGTCCGCCAACAATGGCTCCGTCCTGGAGCAACCACCTTCCGGTGTTTTTCTCTGCGGCTTCCAGCGCAGCTCCCTCAAGACCTTTGAATTCTGCACCGGGATATTTTGGAGTGCGTAATCGCGGCATCGGCTTCCAGCCATTCAGTGTCTTGCCATCGAACAGGCTGCGGAATCCCTCTGGCGGTGACTTCGGTTTCGAAGGCGCTTCTGCTTGCTTCAGGTGGATCGGACCGCCACGCTGCACGGGCCCGTCATCTTTGCCTGGGCCCGACGGTTTGGCCGACGTTGCCTGGCGGCGTTTGTCGCTGCTGACCACCTGATCGAGGATGATGTATTTGCCATCGTAAGGACCACTGCCGAAGGCGGTGACCTGAAACTTGTTGATCTTCGTCAGGTCGGCCTTGCCCCTGGACCACGGCGGTTGCTTGAACCTGGCGAGAGGAGCCGTGATCTGCTTCCAGGTCCCAGCTTTTGAACCGACGGTTGAGAATTGAAAGACGCTGGCGCGATTGCCGTCGCTGTGAATCTGAAAGTTGAAGGTACTTTCAGCGTCTGTCTTGATCCAGAATCTGATCTCGTCGGCACCAGAAAGATCCAACACTCGGATGCTAAAGCCCGTTCCGAAGTGGCCGCTCGCACCCGCGGTATTCTCGACGACGGTTTTCGACGCAAGTTTGCCGCCTCCCTCGGGCACGTCGTCGACCACAATGACGCTCGCCTTATGGGTCGTCGTACTCTTGGTGACGGCGTTCCGGGATTCAAAGTTCGCAATGACAGCTTCGCTCTTCTGCTGAGCGTCCGCCTGCGGGGCGGTGTGGAGCACCAGCAGTACGATGGCGATGAGGCTTGTCAGGGTTCTTTCCGTCATATCTTTGGCTTTCGTACTGTAGAGGATCTGTTCCCTACATGACTACTTTCGACAACGGCAGAATTACCATAATTTCTTAAGATTTGCATCGAGGCTCGCGAGCTCCAATCCGGAGTATTCAAGACGCAATCAGGGATTTCAGGGGTGGATTTCTGCCATGCATTAACAGTCAGACGTTCAACACCACCTGACAGCCAGCATACAACTCACGCCCGTACGCGGCCGATGATCGTCTGGGCATTGCCGGTCGCTACAGCGTGGGGACTCAACGACTTGCCTGTTTGGCAGCAGTCAGCTGGTGGTACGACATGTCGTCCGCACGACTGGAAGAACTGTGCGGTCTGCGGATGGCGGACAATACGATACGTCAGATTGCTCAGAAACATGGTGCGGCGATGAACATGTGACAGAATTCCGAGCCACAGGCGTGTCGCGAGTATCGTGAAGCGGACGGACAGCTTGAATTCACGACAGACGGAACGTGCGTAAATACCACGGAAAGCTGGCGTGAAATGAAGGTCGCCATTTTTTCGAAGCGACCTCAGGGTGAGTCCGCAACTCCGGATGAGTGGGCCACACGAACGCTGCCGGGTGTAACTTCGCGAGTTGCTTTCGCCGCCATTGAACGTAGTGATCGCTTTGGTCGCCGCTGGAAACAGTGGGCTCGTCGACTGGGAATCCTCGATACGTCGAACGTGACCGTGCTGGCAGATGGAGCCCAATGGATCCGGGAAGAACAGCAGAATCATCTTCGCGGTGCGTCGGGAGTTCTGGATGTCTTTCACGCAATTGAACATCTCTCGGAAACATCGCGAGACGTATTCGGAGCAGGTACGGACGAAGCTTCG
>JBDONA010000731.1:0-2256 GCA_039831575.1 Fuerstiella sp.
GGTGGCGTCAAGTCAGCGTCCGTGATCAACGCACCAAAGTTGACTGGGCCGCCGAAATGGAAGGTTTGATGAACACGCGTTACAGGAAAGCGAAAAAGGTCATTCTGGTCTGTGACAACCTGAACACGCACACCAGGGGAGCTTTTTACGAAACGTTTCCCGCAACAAAGGCTCGAGCGTTGGTGAAGCAAATTGAATTTCGATACACACCAAAGCACGGCAGCTGGTTGAATGTCGCAGAAAACGAACTCAGTTCCATGACACGATAATGCATGACCGGTCGTCGTTTCGAATCCATTCGACTGCTTCAAAAAGAGACAAAGGCCAGGTCGCAAGCATCGAACAGCAGACAACGCGGAGTCGATTGGCAATTCAACGTGCAAGCCGCACGCAGAAAACTCAAATCACTCTACCCTGAAATTAAAAGCTGACAGGGCACTAGCACTTTGGCTATCCGCGATCGCTTTGTGTGCAGGCGCCACGTCCGCAGAACCCGAGTCCGGCGAAGAGTTTCGCGCTGAGTCCCCGCGGCTGATCACTGCAAATCATCTGTTCACAGAATCGGATCCCTGGATTCAAACGATCAGTCTGCAATGTGCCGACGACAGCCCCAGCGTCGAAAGCGTTGAATCCTGTGGCGAACCTGATGGCCGTCACATCGGCTGCTGCGAGGATCTGTTGAGCCGAACCAGTCTGACCAACGGGCTGTTCGGACTGGCACCTGCACCTGCACCTGCAGCGGCAGGGCACGGAATCATGGTGGATACGTCATACACAAATTTCTATCAGGGAGTCACACGCGGGGGAAGCAATCAGACCTTTCGCAACGGAAGCAAAATGGATCTGTTCCTTTTCGCAGATACCGGGAAACTCGGTCTCCGGGAAGGAGGAATGTTTCAGCTGCACGTTGTGGATTGGCAGTTCGGACAGAATTCCATTGGGGACGCTGCAGGATTAGCGCCCGTCAACACGAACCTGATGACACCAACGATTACGCCAACGTATGGTCTGACAAATCTGGTCATGATGCAGCAACTTGGCGACGGCTGGGTCGCACAAGTCGGCCGGTATAACGCGCTCGATCTCTGGACTGCCTTTTATCCCAGTTACGACCGGGGGATTGACGGCTTCATGAACGTCTCAACAATGCTTCCCCTGAGCGTGGCTCCGAGTCTGCCCTTCGTATCGAACGTCGCGGGAGTCCTGAAAATAGGCCAACGAGGGCTCGAAGCGGCTTTTGTTGTGATGGAGAGTCAGAACTCGCCGACAACGGCTGGTCTGGATTTCCCCAATGGCGTGACACTTCTGGCGACGGGGCGAAAGTATACGGATTTCGGTAGCCTGCCCGGGTCTCATACGTTGCTTGGAACTTACGCGACTGGTGACTACACGTCCTTTGACACCAACGGCTGGGAGATCCTTCCGCCGGGCGGTGTTGTGCCGGCGACTAAGACAGGCACCTGGATGGTTGCGTATCTGGCTGAACAGCGTTTGTGGGTCGATCGCTGCAATGAACAGCGATACACGAAGTTGTTTGGCTATGTCGGTTTCTCGGACCAGAAAAATAGTCCCTTCAGGGTCACCAGTTCAATTTCAGTTGAGGCGTTTGGGCTCGTAGACAGTCGTCCCAACGACCGCATGGGAGTCGCTTACTTTTATAATGGACTGAACACCGACTTCAAGAATGCGTTTGCCCTCGTTACGCCGGCCGGTAACCTTCAGGGTGGTGAGGTCTACTACAACGCTCAGGTGACACCATGGTTCAACCTGACCTTCGATCTACAGACGGTTCAGCCGGCCATTCGAAGCCTTGACACCGCAGTGGTGCTTGGGCTGCGGGCACACATCAAAATCTAATACGGAATCCAGCAGGAAGAATCCTTGCTGAGTGCCACGATATGCTGCACTGTTCAGCGCGGAGCCTTACCACAGCGTCGTGTCCGTGACCGTTGCCAGATGCGTGTTCGTGTTCCTGCCAACGCGATCGGAACGAGCATCGCGGCGGGACCATCAGAACGTGCGCATTACGTTGAGTGTCGACACTTTCCGAATTGGATTCGAACGAGCGACACAGTTGCTCAAGATGGCTGTTGGCCGCAGCCCCTGGTGTTTCGTCACGTCTAAATCCAAAGGTAATCCACCAGCTCTGCTGGTGAGAATTCATAAGGCTCTGCCGTTTACAGCGAGAATAGAAGACGATCCTCCAGGGGTAGGTCCCTTTGGGGCAAGGAGGACCGTCATGAAGAATTGGCAGAG
>JBDONA010000244.1:0-2251 GCA_039831575.1 Fuerstiella sp.
TCGTCGGGAGCCAACTACACGTTCGCCGTGCATCATCACGGCTGATAATAGTGACAGAAAGTAGAATGTCCCTTTACTCGCCGCGCTCTTGTGGATCGCTAGTTGGACCGAAGCCGAATTAAGTCGAGCTGGTCTTCTTTTCCTGTTTTAGTTTTCGCTTCTCCTTTGGACTGAGCTTTGCCTTTTTCTGTTGTTCCCTTCTGCCTTTGTCTTTGCTTCCCTTGTCGCCCATGTTTGTGTCTCCCTGATTTAGAAAACGTTCTAGTAAATTCTCGTGGAGTCAAAATATTCATCGGAACTTCAACGCGCACGCGTCGCGGCAGTTCCGGCGGGTTCAATTCTGGCAACTCCACCCCTTGTTTTCACGCCGAATGGCCAGAATGCTTGAATAAACATCGCACCTCAGCATTCAGCGCCTGGTGACACATGAACTTCCTTCAGAAGTGTGCCGATAAATCGTCGTTTGCGATACGTACTGAACAGGACAGCGACGCCGGACGAAGATGTGCGTCTGCGCTGAAGCAATCCGAGACCCGGACTGCCGCCTGTAAATCTCAGGTTACGGCCAGTCCAGGGCCACTACTTCTTGTCGTCGTCTGCTTGCTGCTTGATCTGCGTTTCTTCTTGCTTCCGGTAATCGCCAATGACACTTTTCAAGGGACAGGCTGAGAATGCCGGACATTTCCTGCAGCCGACGACTAAGGCGATCGGGCATAGGGTCATCGTACTTTTCCTTCGTTCGTTGCGTCTGGATCGGGCCGAGCGTGAAGACACTCATCAACGACATTGTGAGTGGGTCGGGGCGGATCTGCAAACAAATTCGGACGACCGTGGAACAGCCGACGAAGCTTCGAGCGCTATTGTCGAGCGAGCGTCATCAATGGGTCCTTTGTCGGAAGAAGCTTAGAACGACCAGAACCGCTGTTCTTTCAGTACGGGACCGGCAAGGCGGTACACGATGGCAAGTGGAAGTTCGTTCGACGTGGCAGCGAACCCTGGGAACTCTATAATCTGAGTCCCGGTCGTACGGAAACGCGAAACCTTGCATCCCGGGAACCCAATCGCGTCGCGGAGATGCAAAAGGCGTGGAGAGAGTGGTATCAGCTTTGTACAGGCAAGAAAAACGCCGAGCCTATGAAGAAGCCCCGCAAAAAGAAGCTGAAGAACAAAACAAAGTCATGAACAATATCCGCAATCCAACGCGTCTCCGGGAAACTCTGCACTTGTCCATGAATTCCCAATCAGCACTGCGTGGGATTATGACCGCGTTTCTTGTGGCCGGTTTCAGTTCGTCACTGTCGGCCGAGCAGTCTCGCCCAAACGTGCTGCTGATTCTCTCCGATGATCACAGTGTCCCGCATGTCAGCTGTTACGACGACGAAAACAAAAAGCGGTTCAAGATTACACCGAACCTTCGGAAGTTCGCCGAGCAGGGAATGCGGTTTGATCGGGCATACACGTCCGCCCCGCAATGTGCTCCGTCACGGATTTCGATTTTTGCGTGTCGATCTCCCGTCGGCCTGGGCGTCACTCGATTCGCGCAGCCACCACGCGGTGATGTTCGTTTTTTTACAGACGTGCTTCGCGCAAACGGTTACTGGGTGGGACTGGACGGACGCCATCAGCATCTCGACGGCCGTGTCCGCGAAGCCGAGCACATTGACAGGGCGCTGCGGGAAGCCGGCATGCAGAGTCTCGACGAGCGGTTTGATCACTTCGTGCGATCTTCGGGGACCAAGGGTGACAATTTGTTGCGTGTCGCCGATCTTCGGACATCCCCCCGACAGACGCAGCACGCTTAAGAAAGCCGTGACTCTGACCATTAAACGAAGAAAGCCTGCGTCAGCACTAAAGTGCTCACGCAGGCTTCTTATTAACCAATCACGCGGTAGGTACCGCTGAGATTACTTAGGCACCTCGCCCTTATCATTGTCACAAACGACGATTGGGGTACAGTCACAATTGTCTTCCATGTCACTAAACGTTGCACCGTATGTAGCAGCCTTGAACTTGCTGCCGCTAGTCTTCTCAATGGTGAGACCACTGGTGTTGTAGCTCTGGCTCAAGTTACCAAACGCATCGCCAAGGTCAGCCAATTCGTGGACAACTGCAACCTGCAGGTTAACCAGTCCAACAATCATGCCCAGTACCAGAATCGTAGCAATAAGTACGAGTTCTGCTGACAGGATCACACCCGATTCGTCGTTCCAAAGATTCTTCATCATCTGTTCGTTCCCTTTTCTATATACTT
>JBDONA010000637.1:0-2249 GCA_039831575.1 Fuerstiella sp.
GGCTTCACGATGGGTGCGTTCTGATGTTTTCTCTGCAACCTGCGGATCTCGAACTCGCACCCATGATGATCATACTCGTGATCGTTCTTGCCGCAATGCTGCAGGACGACGTGACATGTACGACCGTCGGTGTGTTCGCTGCGAACGGAAGTCTGTCGCTTCCGATGGCGTGGGGGGCATGCTTCGTTGGAACGCTGCTCGGCGACCTGGTTTGGTTCACGCTGGCTCGATCGTGCGGCCCTGCACTCATGTCCAGGCGTCCGCTGAAGTGGGTGATCACTCCCCCTCAACTGGATAGAGCCACCGCTTTCGTCGACCGATACGGCTCTGTTGCCATCTTTGCATGCCGTTTCATGCCGGGGATCCGCACGCCGTTGCAAATCGTCATTGGCGCGCTGAATCAAAACGTGGCACGCGCAGTCTCACTGTTTGCGATGGCGGCTGTGGTTTACACGCTCCTGATTTTCGGACTCTGCCGGGTATTTCGAAACACAATGAGCCTGCTGGGCATCTTCGAAAAATATGGACAGCCCGCACTGCTGGTTGCGGTGATCGCCGTCCTGATTGTGCTTTGGCTGGGCAGACGCTTGATCGAAACGTTCGACGGGAAATAACAGCTGACGCCTTTTTTGTTCAATTGCGGGCCCAATACATTGGCAGAACCAACCGACGGTCCAGGCGAGTCCCGATCTGTGCTGTTCACAGGTCTGACAGCCGTGCCGACTTGAGGAACTGCTGCCGAGAGATTTATCTGCTCATCAGCTGCGTCGGCTGCTGACGGTGACGCTCTGTTGCAGAGTCTGTAACACCACGCAATATCGCTCAGTGAGTTGAATCAGCTTTTCGATCTTCTCATCCGGTTCCGACGTTTCCACAGCAAACGACAGATCAACCGACGTCAGGCCAATCGGCACATCGCGATCGACACCAAGTGTGCGCATCCCAACAGAACAAGTGGAATCAGTAGGGGGAGAAACTTCTTCATGTATGTGTCTTTGTTTGGCCAAGTGAATCGGGCGTCGGGGTGAAACAGGCTACACGAACATCTCACCAACAACGAACGAGTCGGGAATTCAGATCAAGACAATCTGCGGCACGGCTTGCTGCGGCTGTGCCGCAAATCAGTCAGATTGATCCGACCAACAGTCAGGCTGAATCACGACAGACCAGTACACCGACAGTTCATGGATAAAATAGAAGGGGAATATCCGGGGATTGCCATTCGCGTTTGAGCACGCGTAACAACTGTGCAAATACACGCCTGTTCTATCGGGCACGTTCCGGCAAGACAGCCCTCATTGTCTCTTACGCGTTCATGTAGCGACTCGGTCGGCAGGGATGTAAGGAATCAAGCCTTCTTCATATGCCGCTTCCTGTAGTTCGCGAGGAGCCGAACGCATATCCATAATGAAGCCATCAACTTCAACCATCCAGACCATTGGATTCGAGTCGAGACGACTGGCGACGGTAAAATCCGGATCCAGTGGTGTCAGTTCGAGTCCATTCCAGATGTCGCGGGATTTTGAACCTATGGTGGCGGCGGAGACTCCTATGGCTCGGGCGAACTCAGTTTTGGTCATCGATGGCTCGAATGACGGATCAGACAAGAAGTTAACGCGGCCAATCGACCAGATGATTCCAGCGGCCCAACTCGTTGCCTTTCCAGAGAGAATCGGTGAGCCGTCCTGACAGAGTTCTGCGGCAAGTTCACGGCAAACATCTCTGTATTCGACATCGAGACGCGAGTCGCAGAATTCGTCGATGATTTCGATCAATTCGGCGTACCGCTCGCGGAACTGCATCTGAATCTCATTGATGTTCGTGTCGTCGTTCATGGGGCGTCCAGGGAAGTACGGTCTCGCACCTTGATCATGTCAAACGTTTGGTATTGGCGTGACTCTATTCTATCAACACGTTCCTGATTGGTGAATGAATCTGATTGTCCGCCCAACAGTCAGACAGAATCACGACAGAGCAGTACACGAAGAAGAGATGGATAAAATAGAAGGCAGTGTTTGTTGTGCCGCGATCTACTTTTGGAAGCATCCCACGACTCAGGCTGCCGATTGCAGTTGATCGGTCTTTCAGCGGAAACTAACGGGGGCACCGTCTGGATTTCACATGCCCCTTTTCCTTTACCCATGCATGGTTAATCACGCGATGGGTAGGAAAGTGAAAATCGTGAAAATTTCAGCCGGGCGTACCTAAGAAGGGAAGCGAACTCCAAGGGCAAAGCCCACCCCCCTGGC
>JBDONA010000016.1:0-9716 GCA_039831575.1 Fuerstiella sp.
ATCTTCAGCAACTCAAAGCACCGCTGTTTCAGGGTGCTGACGAATTGTTCTTCGCCTAACTCCACACCAAGGGGTGATGTGTGGTCCACCCACGATTCAAAAAGCAGCTGCAAACGCATCTGGCAGTTCACGTCTGCAGCGTGCGTCACGACAAGTCTTGATGCCAGATTGACAATCGAAAAGCTGTCTTTGTCGAAGCCTCCGATTTCTGTCAGACGTGTTTTTCGACTTTCGAGCTCCTGAATCACGGCCATCGTTTCTTCCGGAGCGTCGTCCGACGAACCATTAAACACCAGCAACACACCGTCCGCCGTGCGCACCAGATTCAACAACCACGGCTGTAACTGTCCGGCTGTAATCGGCGGTGTGTCGACGAGTTGAATCTGGACTCCTTCGTATTCCATCATGGCCGGAAGCGGTTCACGAGTCGTGAACGGAAACGGAGCCACTTCCGGTTCAGCTCGCGTCAGTTCTTTCAGAATACGACTTTTGCCGCAGTTCGGCCCACCGATAATCACAATTCGGCCGGCACCCTGCCGAGGAATCCGGAACACCTGACCACTCTTTGGCGCGTTAAGCTGTTGCTTCAGATTCTGACGGGCTTCGCTGAGTCGGGATTTGATATCCGCCTGAAGCTTGTCCGTCCCCTTGTGTTTGGGCATCAGCTGCAGCATCCGCTGCAAACATTCCACCTGCTCAGCCGCCGTCTGCGCACGACGATAGTCGCGTTCAGCCTTGTAGTACATCGGAGTCAGATTGGCTGGCATTTGCGTGACATACCCCGGACGTGCTGCTGGGCCCGCAGCGCAGCCGTTTGTTTGATGTGGAAAACGGTCGTGATCTTAGCGGCGATGACGCACCGAGGCATAGCGTGGCAGCGGTTGGTGTTCGTACCGCCTTGATGCCTTTTATTTTTCATGATTCAACATCACTCTCCCGCTGAGAGCGTCAAGCCAGAGAGAAGAGAGGGAGACCACGCCGGAACGTCCCCTCGCTTCATTTTTCCGTGGCAAGTTAAATGACGGACACCGGCTTCTGTGTATAATCGGCAATCACGTCACTCATGATCAAAGTGCCAGCGATCCTTCCCGATGCCAACACCAGACAACAATCCGCACCGTGGCGGAATCATCCATACGTACCAGAAGTACGATCCCGGTAAGTTTCCGTCGCCCAGCGAACCGCCGCCGGACCTGGTATCGCCAGTGTTCGAACACATGCTGCAGTTCGGTTCCATGCGCGAGTTCTCTGAGGAAGAAATCGCCAATGCCATTCGTCTGGATCCTGGGCAATTTGCCGGACTCGGGCCCTCGCTCGATCAACTGATCCAGATGCTGGAGGAACGCAAACGGCGGATTCTGGCGAAGTACGAAACGGAATCGGTTCAGAACAGGATCGCCAAAAAATATCGGAAGGACGTTCAGGCGGCTCGACCGTCCGGCAAGCCTTCGAAGCTGTTCAACCGTGCTGTCCGTGACGAGCAGATCTATCAGCTGGAACATCTGTGGTATCAGGCGGAACGCTCTGATCCGACATTCGCGTCGCAGATTCTGAGACTTATGGAAACGCTGAGCCAGAAGTACCAGATTGATCATCTGGCGTCGGAATATGATTTCACCGGTCGGGAATCGATGACGATTCCGCAGGCGATTGAGCTGCTGGAGGAACTGCAGAAAATCGATGACTTGTTGAAGCAACTGGAAGACGCCAAAGAGAATGCTCAGCTGGCCATTATTGACCTGGATGAACTTTCCGAGTTTGCCGATGCGGACGCGATTGAAAACATCAGCCGGTTTCAGGAACAGGTGCAACAGTACCTGAAAGACATGATGGAGAGCCAGGGCGTGGCAGGTCAGGATGGCAAAGTCCATCTGTCCCCCAAAGCGTACCGGCTGTTTCAGGGCAAACTGCTGGAACGCATCTTCAGCAACATGGAAGCTTCAAAGTCCGGTCGACATCAGGGTCCCGTTGATGGAGAGGGAGCCGTGGAGACTCAGCGGACACGGTCGTACGAGTTTGGTGATTCGGTCGCTCAGATGGACATTCCCCAGACCATGATCAACGCCATGCTGAGGCAGGGACAGGAACGACCGATCCGTTTGCGACAGGACGACATCGAAATCCACAGGACGCGAAACAACCCCAAGTGCGCTACGGTCGTGTTAATGGACATGAGCGGTTCCATGCGCTACGACGGACAATACGTCAACGTCAAACGAATGGCCCTGGCGCTGAATGGCTTGATCACGGGCGAGTACCCCGGCGATTTTCTGCGCTTCGTTGAGATTGCAACGTTCGCCAAAGTCGTGCCACCGGGCGATCTGATTTCGCTGTTGCCGAAAATCCCGACCATCACCAATCCCGTGGTACGGCTGCGAGCCGACATGAGTCGTGACGATATCAGTGAAATGCACATCCCGCCACACTTCACAAACATCCAGCATGGGATGCAGATGGCTCGTCAGTTTCTGGCCCTGCAGGACACACCGAACCGTCAGGTCATACTGATTACCGATGGACTGCCAACGGCTCATTTTGAAGGCAGTGACCTGTACATGCTGTACCCCCCCGATCCGGAAACAGAAAAGGCGACGATGCGGGAAGGCGTGCTGTGCAACCGCGAAAATGTCACGATCAATATTTTCCTGCTGCCCAGCTGGTCGCAATCTCACGAAGACGTCCAGTTTGCTCACCGATTGGCGGAGAGCACGGGTGGTCGCGTGTTCTTCACAGCAGGTAGCGATCTGGATCGCTTCGTCGTCTGGGACTACGTCAGTCATCGCCGCGAAATTATCGGGTAGCGTCGCCAGAGACCCGGGCTCTGACCGTTCCATTGAAGCCAGCCGAAATTCCAGTAGCATCACCCATCATGAAGAAAGAACAATTCAACACCTGGCTGTCCGGCAAAGTGGAATTCCAGGCAAAGATCACAATCGGTGCCTGTGTGGCCATGGCGTGCATAGGCCTGCTGGCGTTCCTTTTGCAGGGAGGATTGCTGTATCTGGCATTGTCTGCGGGATATGGCAGCCTGCTGGCCACCGTCATCGTGTTAGCAATTTTCGGCGGGATGGGGCTGTACACCTTCCGGACGGCACCACGGGCGCTGTGCGACGGGCGACACAAGATTCAAATTGACGACAACAAAGTCACCATTCAGGTCGCTCCGACAATGTCGAACGTGTGGACGTTCGCGATCGGAAGTCTTGATTCGGATCAGTCCATTCCCGAGCGAATTATTGGCCTCATGATGATAGTGCCGCGAATGTTCTGGACCGCATCGTATGTTTTTAATCGCATCGATGAAGTCAGGCAGATTGACGTGGAAGAATGCGGCAAGGTCCTGCGGTTGCTGCTGAAGAAATCGGAACGCGTGGAAGCTGCAGATATCGCATCAAAGTTCGGTCGAATGGATCTGCCAAAAACACTGCGTCAGGTTTCGTTGGTGGACGGTGTGGTGTTCCTCACCAAAGAAGGCGTCGGCCTTAGCCTGGCCAAACGGTTTACTGACATGTTGGAAAAGGACCTCTACGGCGATTCAAGGCAGGTGTCGGCGGCGGCGCCGTTTGACGGTGAATAAATTCACTGCCCCGCATCCGGCTCACCGCGTTTGGACCCTGGCGACTTGCGCTCGCCGACCGTCTTTCCTGACAGGATCATGTTTGGGGGATTATCAGGTGCATCCTGTCAGAGTTGCTTTGCCTGTCTTTGACGTCAGCCTGCCATTGAACTCTGGAAAACGCACACTCCCGGGCACGCTCTATCGCGACGCGTCGATCAGCTCCTGAATCGTCTGTTTCAGAAGTTGCTCTCCGCCAAACCGCATTCCCAGCCCCTTGATTTTGTCGCTGACGATCTGGTGCCTGGGAGCCGTTCGCGTCCCTGGAATCTCAACGTCCGAACCAGACAGCTCTCTGGCAATCGTGGCGACTTCAAACTGTGACACGTACCGGTCATAGCAGCTGTAGACTTCACCTGCATTCCCGTGCGAATGCAGCAGAATGTCGACAGCTTCGGCCACGTCCGCCGCGTGAACTTCTTTGCCGCCACCATTGCATGCAAACGGCTCACCATTCGCGACCCGCTGCACCAGGTCGAACCATTTACTGCGCTGCGGCTCATGATGTCGCCCATAAATGCCAGTCGGCCGCAGGGCACAGATCGGCAGGCCCACGCCGAACCCGTAGCTGTGCACAAATTGTTCGACGGCCGCTTTGTGTGCACCGTAGTGTGTTGTCATCCACAACGGATGAGATTCGTCCAACGGTCGGTCATCCAGTATTTTTTCGTGGACAGCACAGGTTGATATGAAAACGAACTTTCGGACGCCGGCACGTCGCGCCGCTTCGATCAGTTGAATCGTGCCGACCACGTTCTTCTGGACGAATTGAGCGACGTCGCCTTCACTGGCCAGAAAAGATTCACCTGTGCGGTGCAGACCTGAGTGCACGATGGCGTCGCAACCCTTCAGCAGATCGTCACATGCAGCGTCGTTGCCAAGTTCTCCATGCGTCCACTCCAGCGTGTCGGTGGACTTCTGCGGTTCATAACAATTTTTTTCTGAACGAAACCAGCAGCGGCATGAGTTGCCAACGGCGTGCATCTTTCTGACGATATAACGGCCCAGGAATCCCGTGGCTCCGGTGATGGCAACCTTCATGCAAACCAACCCTCAAGTACTGGTGAAACTGAGTTTGTCCCCTTTCAGTATCCCCTGAAAGGTGTCTCTTGTCGCTGTTGTTCGACGTTATGCCTGGGTTTTCATGACCCGGAATCCCACACACAAGACCGACCGGCACACTGCCGTTCAGCATCGCACTGGCTGAGTTGTGCCGGAATGTGTGTGGCTTCCGATACGGCACGCCAGCCGCCTGACACTATGGTATCAGAACGTGGGCTCGGAAGCGGTTGCCGATCACTCGGTGATTGCCTCGACGGACTCCGTAACGCACAGAAGCTGTTCCATAAGAACTACTGCTACGCATGAAGGCCGTTCTGCAGTTGATTCCCGTCAGTTTTCCGGGCTATCGCGTGGGATGTGAGGGGGCGGCATTTGTCCTGTTGCCTGAAACAGGAGTCGGCGAGTCGATTGAAATTGGTTACCAGACTCGGCAATTCCGGCCGAAGTGGCCGACGGTGGATTGAATCCTGCGGGTCGTTCGGGGGGTTGAGCGACGGCAGTCAAATCCTTTCCATTCCGTACCTGTGTGACGTTTGATTCAAACAGCGAACTCGTCCGTCCTCAAAAATGTCCGATTCGTTCGGAATTATGTTCGCTCGACTGTTTTTTCCGCAGTGCATCAGACGCTGACAGAATTGATGTATCGAGCGGGTAGCGTGACAACTCGGCCTGCACCGAGCTCAACAACTCAGCTAGGCTGTATTTCCAGAAGTGGGTAGGGTGTTCTCGGCTGCTACAGAAATGAAGGGAATCGCACAGTGAAGAATCGACGCCGATTGCGCGGGCGGTTTCCCGCCGCAAAGGCTCCGGCAGAGAGGCTGGAGAATCGCGTTCTACTGGCGGGTGTTGTCGATTCGATTCAGATCGATAACCAGGCGCCTGTTGTTCTACCGGATGTGAACGGAAGTGAACTGCTGGCGTTGTCGGATTCCGATTCGACTCGACTGTTCACAACCGACGGCACTCAGGGCGGCACTGCAGAGTATGCCGATATTCCTGTGCGCTTTACCGAAGATACAAGCGGAAGTGTCGTCGTCGGCAACAACCTGTTCTTCGCAGCAATGGGTGCTGACGGGGCGGAATTGTGGAAGACCGACGGAACAGGCAGCGGAACCGCACTTGTTCAGCGCGGTATTGATTCATCGTTCGACGATTTCGCAATTCTTAACGGCGAAGTTATTTTCGCCGCAGATGCGGATCGCACGATTGGCAGCGAATTGTATAAGTCCGACGGCGGTCCCGCGACGCTCGTCCTGGACGTCAATCCCGGGCATAGGTCGAAGTCCGTCTATATGGGGCCGAACCGCAGCGCGCATCTGGAACTCTGGATCAATGAGATCGACGAGAACGACAAATCTCTGATCAGATCTCGGGTGATTCATGAGACCAATGTTCCGAACGACGGATCCTCATATCGTGATGTGGTGGTGCCCCGCGGACGGTACCGTTACTGGGTTCGTCCAACGGATGCAAACGGAGTCCAGGGAGACTGGAGTCCAGGTCGGGAATTCAGCACCTCCGCCCGGCCGTACGACAGCCAGCCGACAGAATTCACTGTGTTCGACAACGCTGTCTTCTTTGCTGCCGAAACGCGCGAGACCGGTCGGGAACTCTGGAAGACCGATGGTACATCCGGCGGAACGATTCAGGTTGCCGATATCGACATGAATACGTTTCGCAATGGCTCACATCCCGGATCGATGGTGGAGTTCAACGGGAGCCTGTACTTCTCTGTCGGCAAGTATGCGGTGGACCCTCTCTACCGCACGGACGGGACCGAAGTCGGAACGGTCAAAGTCGGTCAGGTAGCAGAACGTACAGTTCCGGTTGGTGTAGCGAACGGACACCTGTTCGCCGTGCAATACGTCAATGATGAACTGCGGTTGGTTTCATTTTCTGCAGTGATCGATGCTTCCCCGGAAGTACTGCACACCATTCCTGAACACGTTGGAGGGTCCGACCACTACTGGTCTAACAGCCTCAAATCATTTGCGATTGTCGACAGCAAACTTCACTTTCTGTCCGTGGAATTCGAAAGTGCGAAGAGTGCCGGGCTGAGTCCGTCGGACGATCGGCACCTTCCTTCTTCCGTGCCGCGGACTTTCTTAACAAAAGTCGGCACCTGGTATTCCACTGACGGTACGGCGGCCGGCACACGCATGGTCCCGGGTGACACGGTGATTCTCTCCGAAAACAATGTGATTCAGTCGTTCACGAATACGTCGTTGAACAGCGTTCAGCGATTGGGAGACTTTCATATTCTGGATACCTTCGGCACGTGGCAACTCACTGCTGAGGAAATCAAACGCCTTTCCTTTTTCGGGCCGACGGAGACAGGTGATGCGGTGTTTGCGCCGGGCAGTTCAGATTCTGTTGTGTCAATTGACTCTTCCGGGCAGGCAGAAGAACTGAATGTTGAGTTTCAGAATATTCAGTCCGTTGACGAACTGTCCGGAGCCGCGTGGGTCACGGCCGACAGCGGCGACGGCACGGCACTGCTGAAGCTTGACATCTCAGTCAACAATGTCGCGGGGCCGATAATTGACGGTCCGGCTGAGCAGGCTGTGTTGCCCTCTGGTGATGTGGAATTTCGGTGGCACACGACCGACAGCGTCGTGAACTACGATGCCATCCTTCGTCAGGTTTCCTACGATTACGACGCCATCGCCAGGCCTCGCTTGTCACTGGAGAATACTCAACTCACATCACTGTCAGAGGACCTGTCCACAGAGCGGTATCGGTTTCAGGTGCGGTCCAACTTTGCCGACGGCACGTCGAGCCGCTGGTCTCAGCACGTGGTGACCATTTCCGCCCCCACCGCTGCGGGACCACGTGTGCTAAGCCCCCGCGAAGGCGATCATTTCTTCGGACAGCATGCGGTGACATGGGAAACTGATACGCATGCAGCTTCGTACGACATTCGGGTCAACGGCAGCGTTTTGTCCGAACCAACCGTCCGCGGCATCACGGAAACGACGGCATTAATCCTGCCCAAAACCGGCGACAACTCGTTCTTCGTGAGATCAAGGTTTGCCGACGGATCCGTCTCGCAATGGTCGCAGTCTGAGAACTTTCGGGCGACACCTCCCTTTCAGATCACAAGTGTGACGCCCGACACGGCACCGCGTGAATATGCGGTACGAGTGGCTCTGGAATCCGTCAGTCGCAATGGCCGATACGAACTGTTCGATGAAGCGTCGGGGGAACGAGTGGCTGCCAAAGAGGCTTTTGTCGTACTGGCAAGAACCGGTAGTGTCATCATGGCGATCAGCAGAGATCGCACGATTGAGGTGCCGTACACCGGTCGATTCCATTTGCAGATGGTGAATACGGGAACATACAGCGAACAGAACACGGGCCTGAAAAGCGAACCGACGTCAGTCGTGTTTGATGCCGTCGTTCCGTTTGCCGAATCGCGGCCTGCGGTCGTTGATGCTGTGGACGACGGCACAAATCTGAATCTGTACTGGGCCGCACTGGACGATGCCGTTTCGTACGAAGTGGAGATCGAAGGCGTCACGACATTCACCAACCTCACAGGGACACATCTGCGGTTAGATCGTCCTGGAGAGGCAGCGGATTACCGCGCGTTAGTCACCGCCATCGATGCGGCCGGTCAGCGATCCCTGCAGGCATCAGGCAGCTTCACCAAACAACGCGGCACCATCGAACTCACTGCCGGTGACGGTCCTCAGACGACCAGCCAGCCAACGATTCAGTGGGCCACGCCCAGTCCGCGATTTCCCGATGTGGCGAGCTATGAAGTTCTGCTGGTCAGTGATTCCGGAGCAGCGCCTTATCGCCAGACTGGTATCCCAACGACACGGCACCAGATCAGCACGCCACTTACCAACGGGAAATGGAAAATCTACGTGCGGGCACATTTCACTGACAATTCGAACTCCGACTGGGCTCTGCCGGCTGGTGAGATGCAGGTCGCGACACCCAATCGAACGTCACCTAATATCACGTCACCCGATCGAACAACCACCTCCGTACGCCCTATTCTGGAATGGGAACCCAACCTGGCGGCGAGCCACTACGAGGTCTGGCTCAGCAGTTCCAACGCTATCACACCGGTCATCCATGACAATAACGTGTCGGAAAATCGCCTGATTCCGATGGAAGATCTCAGTCTGGGATCGTACCGACTCTGGGTTCGAACTCACTATCCGGACGGCTCGTCCACACGGTGGACACCCGCTCACCGATTCGACATTCTGAGCAACGATATCGTCCGGATTACAGGTGGTGTGGGAACGCAGCCCGCCGGCGATCATTCGATCATATGGACGGCCGTTCCGGATGCCGTGCGCTACGAGATGTATGTCAATGTGACCGGGCGACGCAGTGAAGCGGTCTACCACTCGGTAGATCTGAGTGGTACGGCGCATACGATTCCAGTGAACCTTCCGGGAAATCAGATATATGAAATCTGGATGCGGGCCCACTTCCCCAACGGCCAGCGCACGCGCTGGGGAGCAACTCCTGAACAGCTTTGGGTTCAGGTCGACCTGTCAAACACGAAACCGTCACTGATTCTTGACGGCAGCAATGCCTCATGGGCAGAGATTGCCGGAGCAGCTCGTTACGAACTCTGGGTGGACGAAGTGGACCCGAACAATCACAAACGGCGAATCCGCCTTCGGGCATTCTGGATTCGGACGGATACGACGTCTGTCGATATGGGTCTGTCGTCAGGAACCTACCGCATCTGGCTGAACGCTCTGGCTGCTGACAACCGCAGGTCTCAATGGACCGAACCACAGATACTCACGATTCCGTAACATCATCGAAATCTGACGAAGGTGGAGCCGAATCAATCGGAACGACAAAGCACTGTCATGGGCAAATTTGCGAAATGAGATGCGCGCGTACGTTTAGCGCGACTACCTGACAGTAGTTTTTTTTGAACTCGTTGTCGAGTGGCTGGAATGCTGGAGGCACGTCTCCGTCAGTTGCGAAGGGTTCGTTCTCGCCACCCTGGTAGATATCCGAAGCTCGAAAACTCCACACTGTCTCATCCGGCGTTGGAACC
>JBDONA010000954.1:0-2244 GCA_039831575.1 Fuerstiella sp.
TGGTGTCGTGATCAGTCGCGGCCGGATTTCGGCGCGAGACGGCAGATTCGTCGGAACGCTCGGCCACGGTCAGCAAGTCAATCGTGACCGACGCCAATCCTGGTAGGCCGGCAATCAGGGGCGTCAGCGACGCATTTCCGGCAGCTCGCAGGCTCAAGCCCGGTATGGCTACTGGCCTGGCATCGTTGAGCAGCTAAGTAGGTCAGGACCTGTCCTGACGATGATGGGCGCCAGGACAGGTCCTGGCCTACACAACTGCAGCCGTGTGTTTCGTAACTTCAACTGAGACAAGCATATCCAACCTTTCGCAAACCTCACGAGAACCGGATGAACCGAAAAAAGAACAATCAGGTCGTAAGAAATCGTTCGGCGGAGACGAGTTCATTTAGAATGCTGACTCTTTTCCATGAGGCTGAGGATGCCGCCGGATTTTCAACCATTTGATCCCGAACTCGTAATTACCGCTGTTCTCCGAGGGGAGACGGACCGGTTTCGTCTGCTCGTGCGCGAATACGGGCTGCTGGTACGGGCGTATCTGAGCGCTCGGCTTTATCACCTGGACGATGTGGACGATCTCGCTCAGGAAGTCTTTCTGATCGCGTTTGCGAAGCTCGAATCGTTTGAGTCCGGGAAGAGTTTTCGCGACTGGCTGATTGGGATCGCGAAGTATCAGCTCAACAACTACTGGCGCAAGAATAGCCGTCGCGCCAATGCGATGGAGCTGTTCCGAGAGGAAGTCGCGGCGGCGATCGAACCCGAACTGGAATCTGTGCATACCGAACTGAAAACAAGCCAGATTGAATGCTTGCTTGATTGTATCCGCCAGCTGCACGAACGGGCACGCCGGATCGTTCGTGCCGGGTTAGATGGGCTGCGGGCCGAGACCCTGGCCAGCGAACTCGGCATGAGTCCCAACGCCCTGTATCAAGCACGCTTTCGTGCTCACGAAGCGTTGCGTAAATGCATGGAACAGACAGACCCCGAGACAACATCATGAGCGATGTCAGCAACGAACCCGACTTCATCGACCTTGTTGCCGTGTGGCATGGAAACAGAGATCTGCCAGCGGCACGCCGCGAGCTGCTATTGAAGCGTTTGGCGGAAGATGAAGCGCTGCGAGATGCACTGGCCCGCGAGATCCAAATGGCCGGCCTGACCCGAATCGTACAGTCCGGCGAGCCGCGTTGGCTGAGGTTGGATGAGAAACTGGATTCCTCAACAGCATCCGACCATTCAGCGGGGACGGAAGATGCGGTGATGGCGGCAATAGCCGAACGGATGAGTGCGCCGCGCCCGGAACGCAGCAAGTCGCGGCAATTGTTTACATTGGCAATGGTGGTGGGCATATTCGTGGTCGGGTCGCTGGCGGGGCTGTGGGGCTGGATGCAACGGCCGGTAGCCAGCACGTTCGTGGTGATAGAACAAAGCAAGAACGCCCGCTGGGAAAGCAGCGACTTGCCCACTTCGGACGGCACGCGGCTGGGATCAGGCACGCTGCGTTTGTCTGAAGGACTGGCCATCCTCCGTTTTGATTCGGGCGCCCAACTCATTATGGAAGCGCCCACCGAATTGACGCTGATCGACGCCATGCACTGCGAACTGACCAGAGGAACGGCGGTCGCAGATATTCCCGAATCCGATCAGGGATTTCGGATAACGACACCATCTGCCGACGTCGTTGATTACGGGACTCGGTTTGCCGTTAGCTTTCACGAGGAAACGGGCGAGACGCATACGCAGGTGATGGAAGGTCGGGTCGAGGTGAAGCACGCACGATCCGGTGAAGTCGTCGAACTGAAGACCGGCGAGCGAATCACGGTGGCCGGAGAAGAGCTGGGCCTGGCAACGGACGGATTCAATGAAGGCTACCGCACGATGCCTGTCCCCACGCTTGAACGAGCCGCCGGTTGGGTCTCGCGGACAACCGTCAAGGATGCCTACACGGGACATGTCAATGGTCACGAATCGGACGTACTTTTGTATGTCAAACAAGGCCTTCGAGAGGATAGCCCCCATCGCCAGGCGTACCTTGGATTCCAACTTGCGGGTGTTCAGCGGGAGCACATTGCGGCGGCCGAACTGTCGCTCTATTTTTCACCGACAGGATGGGGGCTCGCCTCCCATGTCCCGGACGCGACTTTCAGCGTGTACGGAATGACTGCCAACCATGCCCAGTGGAATGAAGATATCCTGCGAAACGAATACTTCGGGCAACCCGACCTTGTACATCTAGGTTCATTCGTG
>JBDONA010000054.1:0-2243 GCA_039831575.1 Fuerstiella sp.
GTTGCTTGGCGGCGGTCGAGATCGTTCCCGGTGCCAACCCCTGGTTCAGGTCAATGCCCTGTCGTGCGGCTTCAGCGGCTGGATCCGCTCGAGCACGATTTACCAGTTCCAGCATCAGCTGTTCTTGCGGCGTGAACGTGCTGGCTGCCAGCAGGCATCTGTTTTCGAGTTGTTCAATGGCGGATGGAGTTTGCGTGTGAAATCTGCGACGTCGGTTTCGGTCAATACGTGTCCTGGAAAACCAACACCGAATGCTTTGACGTGGACTCGACCTGCGCATGTTCTACCTTCAGCTTGTTGACTTGTTGCTTCGCGCTGACTCCGGGTACAGACTGTCTGACCCTGCGTTCCCAAACGCTCCATTCTGTGCTTCGAGCCGTTTGCTGCCAGACATTTGGCTCAACAGGATCGGCCACCTCTCGGGACCTGCGGAGGACAAGGACGCGGACGTCGTCAGGAATGTCTTCGGGATGCAGGCCGTCAGCATGGAAACAACGATCAAAAGTCGCTTTCCGTGTGAGAAATCCGGGTGTGTTGAAATGGTGGCCCAGCCATGGACGTGCAGCGGCATAGCTGGGCAGCAGATAATTAAGTTCCAGCGACTCCAGTAGAACGGCACCGCGTTTCCCGTGCAGGGCCGCCAGCAGTGTTCGTTCTTCAGTGTCCAGGTGAAAGCCGTCGACCTGACTAAGCTGCCGTTTTGAGTGGACCACGGAGAAGACGAAATTGTCTGCCACAACTGCACTCACTAATAACATTATAGCGTATTTTTGGAATCCGCGACGGCCGCGTTTCCACCATTCCGTGATCACGGGCAGGCCAATTAGAAACATGGGCATCCACACATAGCCTCGAGTGAAATGCAGCGGCTGTACCGGTTTGATGATGCGATCATGAAACGCCAGTCCGGTCGCGACAAATAATGCGCACAGCAGCAGTTGTTCCGTGCGGCTGAATGCATCTGCAGTGCCGGCTGTCAGCTGCTGCCCGGATTCCGGAAGGTCGACCGCAGAACTGCCAGTTGAGACGTGATCACGCGGCGACTTCGCCAGTTTGCGAATGACCAGAACCGCGCAGGGAATGAATACGGGCACGTAAGCCAGAATCGCCGATGTCCAGGAAAGGCTCCAGTCGAGTTCCCAGACCTGCTGAAGTTTGGCGTGCTGAGGAAAACTGGATAACCAGATCTTGTAGTAGAACAGGAATGCCAACAGCAGCCCGGACGAAATAGACAGTTGGTTTCGCGCGGTTCGACTGCGAAGATTGAAAAACTGGATGCCTCGCCACAGATTTATTGTCAATAGAAGTTCCAGGCCGGACCAGGGGTGAGTTGTCGCAAGCAGGAGCAGGCAACCGTTGGCGACACGTTTCTGTCCTTTGATTTCTGCCAGCCAGCAGCAAGCCACAAGGGTGTGATACAAGGCTTCTGTCGGAAACAATGCGTTCCGACCCCAATTGAGAAACCACATTCCTCGACCGGGGTCGAACTGCAGCACCGATTCCAGCCACGGTGTTGACTGCAGGGCTGCCGTGACGGTGCCAGCGAAGCACAGCAGTCCACCTCCCCACATGGCCAGCAGAAATGTCAGATGACAGTGGTGCCGGCTTCCCCGCGCAGCACTGAGGCGGGAAGTCCCTGCCGAGAATTGGGTCTCACTGCATGTTCGGTGCTGTACGAGTGACCATGTGGCCCATGCGAATCCCATTGATGCGAAGAACGTCAGCGACAGAATCACGTCACCAGGGTCGAATCCACAACCGGCGGTCGCCTGGCCCAGAATCCACGGTAGCCAGTGAGCATAGATCGCCGGTGATTCCAGGGCAGGGTCGTACGGGTTCGGATAGAATATGCCGTTCCCTCTTTCGAACGCGGCGCGGCCATTTGCGACGTAATACGGAAGCTCGTAATTAAAGAACCCGGTCGCGGTCTCCGGGTTCGATGCAATATGCGAGATCGGCACTGCCCAGAATGGAAGCAGCGAAAATACGATCAGTCCCAGCACACGCGACGCGCTGAACGGGGCGTCGTGCAGTGGGAGGGGATTGACGTCACTGTCATCCGCTGCAGCCGATTGGGATCTCTGTTCGGCAGCGGTGTGCGGCTGTGGAAGAGTGCTGGTCGGCATCACGCTTCACTCCGCGCGAGTTGAATTTCTACGTTCGCTTTTTCTTTGATGGCGACTGCTTGCTCCTGTTGTGATGACCGTACCCGCGTGTCCGGACGCGAAACTGTCGACATGTGT
>JBDONA010001037.1:0-9689 GCA_039831575.1 Fuerstiella sp.
TGGCTCCCACCGTCAGCACGACTGCCATGCTGGCGATGGGCGATGCTCTGGCGTTGACTCTGAGCCGCTCGAAGGGATTCACGGAAGATGACTTTGCCGTCGTGCATCCGGCCGGGACACTTGGTCAACGACTCAAGCCCGTTCGTGAATTGATGCGCTGCGGGGACCAAATGAGGATTTCCTCGGATGCAGCCACCGTTCGCCAGGTGATGTGTGAACTCAGCCGACCAGGTCGGCGTACGGGAGCGGTGATTCTGACAGGAATCGATGGAACAATATCCGGGATTTTTACCGACAGTGATCTGGCCCGCTTGTTTGAGTGTCGCCGTGAGCATCTGATCGATGAACCGATCTCGAAGGTGATGACCGTCAATCCCACGACGACTGGCCCGCATGTACTGCTGGCCGAAGCGACTCGACTGATGGCAGAACTAAAGCTGAGTGAACTGCCGGTGGCCGACGAGTCAGGCATCCCCCTGGGTCTGCTGGACATCACCGACATTCTTGATTGTTCCTCGTCAGTGACGACGTCGCGGAACGCAGCGTTCGTGCAGGCGTCCACAAGCAGATCCGCATAAGTCACAGGCATACCGTCCTTGTTGAGACAACGACGTTGCATGAATATCTACAGCACCAAAAACAGATTTGTCTTAAGCGTAGCATCCACCATTGCGTTGGCGGGCGTGTACGTGGTTTTTCGTCTGCTGACATCACCGTTTCTGGAGGTGGAACGGGCAAAACGAACATTTACCCAGCTGCAGACCGGCGATGACGAGCCCGAATTCCGTCGGATCGCATCGAAGTGGTTTCCTCTGGATCAATGGGTGTCGAAATCCGCGATGCACTTTCGCCATGGCGGGCGTTACGTCTACTTTCAGAAATATGATCTGATGGACGGGCCGAAACAGAGTCCGGCCGTTGATTTTCGACCGATCGCGATGCTGTGGAATAGTGAGTCAGAGGACGTCCCCATCAGGCTTGTCGCGAAGTCTGCACAGCTGAGACATTCCAAGCGGTTTTCACTATTGGACATGGATCTGGGACGTATCACGGGAGGCCGCCTGGCCGGCGGTGTGCGGCTTCGTGGCCCACGTGGTCTGAAAATCAGCGTACCGACCCTTCATCTGTCAGAAGATTCCATGAAGCTGTGGAGCAGTGACAGGGTTGATTTTGCGTGGGAAGGACACACAGGCCACGCCAGCAGTGGAATCGACATTTATCTGCAGAGTGACTCTGGCGACGGTCTGGCGAATGTCACGAACATCAGCGAGATCGTGCTGAATGGGAGAGTCGACTGCGATTTCTCTCTGCCGGGGCAACGGGCTGGTGACGAAGAACTCAAGCTGAAGATCTCTGCCGCCAAGGGATTTAAATATGATTTCACCACGATGACCGGCGTCTTTCAGGGGATTTCTGCCCATTCGGAAACGCAGAGTTCAACGTCTGACAGACCGATCAAGCGTGACGAGGAGGTGTGGGTCCGTAGATTCAACGCCGACAGCACTGTGGATCAAATGGTCTGCCCGGAATTGAAGCTGCAGTTTCGCAACGAATTCCCGAACGAATCGGGGATGCCAGCAGACGACCGCCTGCATCTTGAGAATATGACTGCCTGGGGAAAACAAGTCGCCTTCTATTCCCAGGAACACAATCTTACGGTGCTGGCCAACAATCTGCATTATGCCGTCGACAGAAGACTGATCGAAATCAGCAACACCAAAGTGGACCACACGGGGCGACAGTATTTTGTCGACGTCAGGCAGGACGGTTCACACCTGAAGGTGCCCCGTATTCGTATCCTGCACGATACCGACGGTTCCATTCGGCGTGTTGAATGCCTGGGAACCGGCAAGCTGTCGGCACAACCTCCGTCACCGTCTTCTGACCAGCAGGAGGTCGCCGCTGCAGGAAGACAGAAACCACGCGGAGCCTTCACAGCGACATGGCGGCAGTCGATGACGTTACAATTGGGGGAGGACGGACGAACTCGGATTGTTACGCTGAAAGAGGGGGCATCAGTCGCGCAGCCCGAGGCTGGCTTTAAGCTGTCGGCAGACGCCATTGCTATGAGGCTCGCGGAAACGGGTGTGTCCTCTAACGCAGACGAGCACTCGACACTCCCTGCGGGCGTTGTGGGACCGGTTTCAAAGCCCACCTCGGATTCCGCATTCGATCTCGGCAGCCTGAGGCCCGAAGTTCTGACGGCCACGGAGAATGTGGTGCTGATTTCTCCCGACACCAGCGGTCGCCTGCGTGAGAGGCTCACTGTTCGGTTCGAGCACATGATTCGCAGGACGTCGGACGAGAACGAGCCATCGGGGGGCGTTAAAACCGTTGCACAGACCAGACCGGCGAAGCCTGAATTGCCGTCGAACGCAGACAGTGCAACTTCGAAGGCCCGCGTGGCGTTCGTGTCAGACACACTTGACGCAATCGTCATGATGAGCGAGGAGTCTGATAACCGTGAAGTTGAATTTCATAACCTGTGGCTAAAGGGCAGTGTCCAGGTTGTCCGCCATGCTCAGAAAGCGGAAGACAGCTTTACAGCCAGCGGTAATCAGCTGTATGCCGCCCAGGGACTCAACGACAACCGTGAAGTTCAGCTGTTCGGAGACCCGGCAACAGTCGAGCGGCTGACGGAAACCCTGGAAGGGCCTCGAATTGATCTGAACGAACTCTCAGGGCAGGCCAAAGTTGTCGGCAGTGGTCGGATTCGCTTTGTTTCGGACACGGGATTCGACGGGCTACCATTATTGCAACCGACGCCGATCGACATCTTCTGGAGCGATCATATGGAGTTCCAGAATCGCCGAGCACACTTCGTTGGCAACATCCGAGTGATTATGAGTGATGGGAAAACACAGCATATGGAAGTCACCTGTTCGGGGCTGGACGTGTACTTCGACCGTGATATTGCGCTGGGACAGCAGACATCGGAAGGTAGTTTTCTGGCGGTTCAGTCGGGTGACGAGGATTCTTCGGCATCCGGACCAATTGAACGCATTGAATGCCACAGCCATGTGGTTGTGAAAATCGAGCAGTTTGCCAAAGGTGTCACCAGTGCTCGACACAACGCGGAATTTGCAGACCTGAGTATTAATCTGAAGACCGGCGACTTTAACGCGATTGGCCGGGGTTTCCTGAGTTCCATGAGTCCCGATCGAAACGGACAGTTACAGGGATCGTCACCTGCCACGGCACGAGCGAACACGCCCGCTCAGACTCACGAAACGGCGTTCGTGTTCATGAAGGCCGAATTCATCGGCGAGATCAGGGGAAACCTGCATCGGCAGGAGGCCACGCTGTCTCATCATGTGGAAGCTGTTGTTGCTCCAGCGCGACGCGTCGATGAAAAGATTAACTTTGACCACGTTGCGACCGCCCAGCTACCCGAACGTGCAGGCATCCTGAGTGCAGAAGAACTGACGATCAGTGCCGTGCCTCTGGCAGAGTCCGAATCAGATTCGTTTGCGATTGTCGCCAGGGAGAACGCGAGGCTGGAGTCGCAAACGATCTCCGGAACTGCGGACGTCATTACCTACGACCACTCCAAGGAACAATTCATTCTCCGAGCGGAAGGCCGGGGGTCCGTGACCGTCAATCACCGAGTGAGCATTGACAGTCCATTCAATAAACTAGTTGGCAAGCGCTTTGAGTACCACCGTCGTACCAATAAGCTGAACGCGGAGGAGATCAGAAGTCTGGAAGTTGGCGAGTAATCCTTGCCGCGAAGCAACCGGCATTCGTGTCAGACACAGTCCCGCATTCGGTCATTCGTCGTCTCTAAGCGGCACAGCGGGGATTGCCTCAAACGGCTGTGCTTCTTCGGTCACAGGGGGCAGCAGAGTTCCCGTTTCGGAAGTTGATGGTTCCGGTGGGTACAGATCGACTGACCCGGCCGGCCCGGGAGAAACGAACTCGGGCGGTTCGGTGGTCAGTTTCGGGGCATCCTTGGCGTGAGTTCTGGCGGCGGCACGCACCATGGCGTCGCAGTAGGCTTCCGGACACCATTGGCCCTCGGCCAGAATAATACCGTTGTTGGTCAGCGATGTTCCCTTGGCCAGATGGAATGACGCGATCGCCTTGTTGTAGGCCACCAGTTGTTGGTAGTAGGCATTTTCGGCGTCTGCCAGGCTGGACTGCGCACGCAGGACAAGGTCCAGCGTCAGCGTGCCGATCTCTCGTTCCGCTTCCAGTAACTGTACGCGTTTTTTTGCAGCTTCCAGCCGTTTTCGGTTGGACTGTGCCGCCGCGTACGCAGAGGTCACATCCTGAATTGCCGTCGCAACGTCGTGGGCGATGTTTCGTTCCTGAGACGCCAGGATCGCGATGTCTCGGGTCAGTTGCAGTTCCAGGTTTCTGACCTGGCTGCGAGCCAGACGAAACCCCAATGGCACGCTCATTTCCAGACCCAGTGTCCATGATTCCAGGTGGTCGTGCGTCAGTGACCCGAAGCCGCTGCCATTCTGTCGATTCGTCTGTGAGATCAGTGTGTCTCCGAATCCGTTAACGTCATAACTGCTCACGAAGTCCAACCGCGGTTGTACCAGACTTTTCGCTGCCTTCAGCTGTAGCTGAAGGCTTTTGATCGTCCATTTCTGTCGTCGCAGTTCGACACGATGGGTCAGGCCCTCGGTCAGGCTGCCTGTCCAGTCCGGAATAAACTCGGCAATCGCCGGCTCATCAACCGGACGAAGAACAGTTCCATCGTTCAAAGGGAGTCCAACAAGACGGCGGACTTCAGTTTCAGCTTTGTACAATTCATTCAAGGACGTTTCGACGTTGGACTTCGTTTCATACAGCCGGTCTCTGGCCTGCAACTCATCCGCGGGCTTGAGTACCCCGACTTCCAGCCGGTCCTGGGATTCTCTCCACGTCTGAAACGCACTCTGATGCGCTACAACTGCGGTGTCATATGACCGGTACGCGAAGTACAGATCCCAATAGGCGTTCTCAACATCCAGCGTTGCATTTCGAACCGCCGCCTCAAAGTCTGCCAGCGAGATGTCGGCGCTGATCCGAGCAATGAGCACACCCTGACTGACACCGGTGATCGGTCCGAACGCCCGATTTACCGGGCCCGCGATTCGAGTGAACTCAACGCCACTGGCTGCGAGTAGTGGATGTCGATACGAAGCCCCGATCTTTCCGCCGAAAGCCGATGGAAACGCGTTGGGGGCAACTCCGGCAGTAGCCGTGTTGGTGTAGTTCCAGTTGTGGTCCAGCGACAGCGTTGAACCAAATGCAAACCGCTTGGTAAGTCCGGACCGGAAGACCCCGGTTTCAACACCTGCTCCGAGTGCGTTTCCGGTCGCGGCGCGACTGCGTCCCCAGACCATCGACGTATTGAATGTGGTGTCAAAGTCCGCCAACGCGGCGTCCACACCCCGGCCCCTTCCAAACAGGACACCACTCTGCTGAATTCCCGGGTCGTACACGGTTGATACCCCGCCGGGATTGCGGAGGGACGCTTTGGCACTGCCGCCGCCTAACTCAATCACATCATTATTCGCCAGCGCTGAGCGAATGGCTTCGTGCAGAGAGAAATCGCGAGGTTCATCGTCGACGCGACGGGACAGGCTACGCGGTTCAAGGCTGACGGCGACGGAATGAGCCGTTTGATTGTCCAGACACGGATATTCGATGGCACTGCTGTACCCGCGATAGTGCGTCACACCTGATACGTCATCGCAGTATTGCAATTCGCAGAGTTTCGCCTTGCGGGCAGAACATCCAGATACGACCAGCAGCGCGACGGACGCTGCCAGCAGTAGACGCGTAGGCGCACGGTGTGCGATGCGCTGAACGATTGAGCGATTGCTATTCACGAGACTTCCCTGTCTCAATGGTTTGGGGCGCAGGCCGCGCTGGAATCCTGCGGCCTAACCGGTGCGTTCAGTGCGAACGACACATCAGTCAGGTGCGGGCAGAAGTCGTATCGTCGGAGGAATCTGCATGACTTGAAGAAGAGGTGCCCGAAGCATACTCGTTATAGGGCAGACCAAGCTTCTTCTTCAAAAAGACAACCTCACCAGCATCATTGCCCTCAACGGCATGACCGGCAAATTGCAAAAGGTAGCCGATAACGAAACAACCGGCATGCCAGTACCATGCAGCACCGGCAATCGCGGCCACGGGAGCGACAATGAACGACAACGGGACGCCGATAAGGTGCAGCGCCTGATTAATCCGATTTCGGTGACGCGGCAGGTAGTTATCCAGAAACCGGCGAATCATTCAGACTTCTCGGAGAGATTGGCTCAAGTCCTGAACCGTCGATTATTCGTCTTCGTTTTCGTTTTCATTTTCGTCTTCGTCATTGACGTCCGACAAAGATTCCACGGGGGAACTGCCCTTGGGTGGTTTTCGGAAGACGGCGACAATGTCTTCGACGGGCACCACGTACAGCAGGTTGTCTGACTCAAAATCGACGGGGATGGCGTTCTTCGGGTGAAACAGCACCTTGTCGTATTTTCGGATGGGAAAGTCCTCATCGCGATCGATCAGCACGCTGATTTCGACGACGCGACCGGTGATCGTTGGGATTTCGGAAGTCTCGGGCAGGACGATGCCACCACGAGTTTCCTGACGAGCTTCGTCCTTTCGAATCAGAATCCGCAGTCCCAGCGGTTCGACGTATTCATTCACCATTTCAAATTCGACAATTTTAGCGGTTCAGCATCAGTCGCGGCCGCAACCAAGCGACAGCACAGAACAGACTGTAGGCACAGAGCGCTGCAGTTCAAAGAGGGGATTCGTTCGAAATGTACGAATTCCGGCAGACTTCCGGCACGGATATCCGTTAGCTGACATCCTTCAACGGACGCACGGGCAATTTCTCATGGTCCGCATTTGCCGATGTGTCGAGTTCGTGGTCGGAAGTGTTCGCAATTCCGACCGTCGGAACAGTGCCGTCTGCGAGTGCCGCGTGCTTACAGGTCGCTTGTTGAATTAAACGGCCCAGCAGGCCGCCCAGAAGTGCCGGCAGGAAGATCACGTCGGCCACCAGAGCGGCAAAGATCAAAGCCGCCATGATCCAGCCAAAGCGACTGACCAGCAGCAAATCGGCGGGCAACAGTGCCAACATACCCAGTCCGACAGCGGCACTGGTCTGCCACATGGCCGGTCCGCAGTGTTCCAGGGCTTTTCCGACAGCCTGTTCCACTGACATGCCGCGTCGTACGAGTTCCTGAAACCAGGTCAACAGATGAAGGGTTCCGTCGACCGCGATTCCCAGGGCGACCGACGCTGTGATCATGGTGCCGATGTCGACCTTCAGCCGCATCCACGACAACAACCCGAACACCAGCACAACGGGCATCAGATTCGGCAGCATGGTTAAGACACCTGCCCTGGGACTACGGAGAACGAACATCATGACGATCGCAATAATGACAAACGCCATTCCGAAGCTGCGAATCAGACTTTCCAGGACGGCCTGCTGCGTTCGCAGAAACACGGGAATCAGCCCCGTAACAACATGCCCGGTGTATGGGCTGCCCACCGTTGACAGATGGCGTTCGGCAATCGCATCAATGTCGGATGTCAGTACCTCCAGATCGACGTTGGACAGAGCTGATGTCTGAGCTGTCACCCGCCAGACTTCGTCTCCCTTTCGATTAAGCAATGCATCACTGTCTTCGAGCCAATCTGTGGAATAGTCCGGGAGTGCTAACAATGACGCAATCTCGTCATCATCCCGACCCTCACCGGTCACTCGTTTGTGGATCTTGCCCTCAAGGGCCTTTTGTGTCAGATTCTGCTTGTACTTTTGCATACCTGTCAGGCCTTCGGTTCCGGCCTCCCGCAGGTCCAGAAAGGAGGCCAATGACAGCACGCCGCTGATTTCCGGATGCTGCCGCACTTCCTGTTGCAGAGCCATGACCAGACGAGCTCGTTTGATGAAGGGCAAATCCTTTCGCGCCTTCACGTCGAACTTTACGATCGTGTCGATCGAAATGACGCCGGACAGCTTGTCCTCCAGAAAGACGTAGTCCTGAACAAGCCGCGATTCTGTCGGAAAATAGCGAATCACTTTTGTTTCAGTGTCAAAGTACTGTAATCCCCAGCCGGCCGCCACGGTTGTCAGCACACATGTCGCCGCAACCAAATGTCGATTTCTCGCAATCCAGACCCCGAACCGATTCCAGTTTTCGGTCTCAAGTTCCTCAGCAGGAGGCGGAGATTTAGGCCAATACAGCATTAAAGAGGGCAGCACATACAACACGATCACAAAGGAAATGACGCAGCCGATGGCGGAATAAATGCCAAAGTCACGCACCGGCACAAGGTTGCTGGCGAGTAATGAGGCCAGTCCGATGGCCGTGGTTCCGCTGGCCAGAGCGCAGGGCAGCCAGGCTGTTTGTGCAGCGTGGAAGACGGACCCTCCCGGAGTGGGATCCCCGGAATGCTTCCAATAGTTGGCAAGGTGTATGGCTGCGGATGTCGTCAACACAATCAGGAGCGTCGGCATCACGATCAGCACCATGTTCATGCTGGTACCGGTCAGCGGAACTACGGCCACGGCAATAATGACAGTCAGGAATGAGACCGTCTGCACGAGAGTTGCCAGCCGAAAGCTGCGCAACATGACAAAGGACAGGAAGATGCTGACCAATGCGGAGAGCGCGATCGGTGACTTTTTCGGTAGGTTCCAGGCAGGCTGGTCTTTATTCCATGCGGCGTCTGCAACCGCTTGATTCAACGCCACATTGACGACCGGCTGCCCGCCCATCCGCACTGTCTCGGCGGGGACTCCGACGGATTCGGCCGCCTGTCTGACAGCGGTAACCGCGGCGCGTTTATCTGCCACGCCGGCTGGCGAAAGTGATACGGAGACAGCTGCCAATGATCCGGGAGTGACAAAGCATTCTTCGATGCACGGCTTTCCGGCCGTCTGTGATCCGGACCCCGGAGCTTCCATGGCCAGTAGCGCTGTCCGAAACGCATCAAATTGACCGGCAGCCGAATGCATCTCGGGCCACGACAGTTGCAGATCGTACAGCGGTTGCGCCTGCACGTACGCCGTCAGTTCCTCATGCAGTTGCCATGCGCCTATGTCTTTGTCTTCCAGGGAAAGACCTTCTGACGATGGCAGGTTCAGCTCTCTTTGCTCCACGGCTGCGTGCAAGCCAAATTCCTGGTTCGCCAGCTGCAGGATTTCCTGTTGCATGTATTCGCCGCGGCTGCGTCCGGCATCCGTGAGGCGAATCTTCAGTGGTCCTTTCCCGGACAGGACGCCGTCAATCCGATCCAGAGCGTCGTCAAACGGGATCTTTTTACCGAGCATTCGGATCAGTAAGTCGGACGGCAGTGCGACTTCGCTGACGTAAGGTGAACCACCTTCAACGTCGCCACCTTCCACAGAGATGCCTGCCAGCCGCTCTTTCAGCAGCTTCAGCCGGGGATCGGTCAAAGAAGCTCCGTCCCAGGCAACCAGAATGCGGTCTTTCGATGGAAACAGGCCTTCGTACCACGCCAGGATTCGTGCCTGGGGATCGTTCTTGGGCAGCCAGCCCGCCACATCATTGTGCAGCCTGAGTCCCAGCAGCGACCAAACCATCAACGGCAGCAGAAAAACGACGATCGCGACGATCCACAAAGAAGCGCCGTGACCCCAACGATCCCTTCTCTGCAGAATTGGCGTCTTCCCTGATTCGGTCACGAAGTCTTACTGCCTTGAAAACTAA
>JBDONA010000623.1:0-2237 GCA_039831575.1 Fuerstiella sp.
ACTGTATCGAGTGTGGGTGCAGGCCATCAGCAGCACAGGCCAGCCAGGTTTATGGTCGATCCCCGCTGACTTTACGGTGGCCTCAGTCATCGCTCCGGATGCTGCCGTCAGTCCACTGCAGCACATGCTGATCGTGCTGCCGACGGGGGTGCTGAATTTGCTGACAGACGGCGATGTACAGACAACTGGGGCAACTGTTCAACCGTCAGATAGTCAGCGGCATCTGGTGCGTTCTGGTAATCGTTTCACGGAATCAAAAGCCGTCGACTCTGTCAGCAAAACCGATACTGATGAGGCCTCCGATACTGAGATCTCAGAGACGTATCAAACACCGGCCATAAGATCAGAGGGTGCTGACGAGCTGGTAACTGTGGTCACGGAAGCACCTGATGATTTTACAGTCGTCGACCAACTGATGTCCGGCCTGTCCGAGAGAGAAACGCTGCCGGAAACGTTTCTGGATGGCTCGTATTAGTCACGGCCATTACATCCGGGATGCGGCAGGGATCGGAACGAACCTGGAACATAACATGTTACAGACATGATCAATGGTATTCCAAACACGCCGTGCAAGTCATGAGCGCGACCTTTGCCGAACAGGCTCGCAAATGCAAGCAGGCGTACTTTGCCACCACGATCACTTTGATCTGCAACGCGTTGATCACGTCAACTCTCCGTTGGAGGTAGTGCAACTAGCCGCTGGACAAGCGACACATTTGAATTGAGTTTTGAAAAACACCCGAACCCCGTCTGATTCCTGCGTATTAAGTGTTGCAAACACAGCCCAACAAGCGGCACAGAAAAGGATTTCGGGTTCGAGGTGGCCGATCGAAACACGGCCACTTGTTATGGAGGAATCGGACTGGCTCACGCGATGGCGCGACGAAGCGGGCTGGCCGCTGCGATCGACCGACGTGTGGAACAGGCAGCCGGACGAATTCTTCGACTGTGCCACGGTCGACATGGACGGTTCCATCGTCGAAACCATGGGCGAGTGCAAATTCGGTATGGACATGTCTTACAAAGGACTCTGGGGCGATCACCGTCTGCTGATCTCTCTGGCAGAAACTCGCGAACCGTTGCGGATCGTCAATCGATCGGGCAACCAGACGAGTGAAGACGGAGCGGCCTTCGAAAGCGATGGAGTGGCCGATTACCTGAAAGACTGCGGGTTCCGGAAAATCGTCTTTCGAGGAGACACGGCGTACAGCCAGACGCAACATCTGGATCGGTGGGCCAATCGCAATATCACGTTCTATTTCGGCTACAAAGCGATGGCGAATGTCGAAAAACGGGCGGAAGACCTCGATACCTCCGCATGGACAGAACTGAAACGACTGCCTCGCCACAATGTGACAACACAGCCGCGAGCAAAAGGCCATCCCGTCAAAGAGAACATCGTCATTGATCGCGAATACAACAATCTCATTCTGCAACGCGAAGATGTTGCCGAGTTCGACTATCAACCCACCGCGTGTGGTCGGCCGTATCGCATGATCGTGATTCGCAAGCAGATCGACGAGATGAAAGGCCAGAAACTTCTGATGAACAGAGAACGCTACCTGTTCTACATCACCAACGACAGCACTTCGACGCCGGCACAGATTGTATTTCAGTGCAACGATCGGTGTGAACAGGAAAACCTCATCGAACAACTGAAGAACGGACCAGGTTCGTTGAGGGCGCCGGTCGACAGCGAAGAAATGCAAATGTGGCAGACGGTGCCGTATAGGTGTGGACAATGCCGATTTTCCCGGTGAATTGCACATTTCGCTCAGTCAGGGTAGATTCATTTCACGTCTTGAACCGCAGCAGAATTCGAGAATTGCATACTCGTCAAAAGTGTTGCCATGCACTGCACCATGCCCATGAGAATGGTGTGATTCATCGAGACCTCAAGCCCGGCAATATCATGCTGGACCGGGACAACGAACCTCACATCATGGACTTCAGATTGGCGAAGTGGGACGCTGGCGAGATCACGATGACCATGGATGGACAAATCCTGGGCACACCGGCGTATATGTCGCCAGAGCAGGCAGGAGGGGACAGCCACGACGTTGGTCCCACGGCCGACATCTATTCGCTGGGTGTCATTCTGTTCGAGCTCCTGACCGGCGAGCGACCGTTTCGCGGCAACAAGCGCATGCTGATCCACCAGGTGCTGACTGAGGATGCGCCCAGCCCAAGAAGTTTGAACTCGGCGATTCCACGAGACCTGGAAACGATCTGCTTGA
>JBDONA010000601.1:0-9650 GCA_039831575.1 Fuerstiella sp.
GGATATCCCGCATGCCATTCAGTTCTCCGAATGGAGAAGAATACACCAGGCATACGCCATGAAATGTCACTTCATGACCAGAGGATCGCCAGGAACCGATTCATGAAATACGACTGTAGTACTAGGTCGTTTCCGGACGATACTTGTTCACGATTTCCGCCAGCTGGTCTTTCAATACAGAGGACATCGCTTCCCAGTCATCAGGCCGTTCCTGAAAAACGGCCGGACCGTAGACCTGTTGTCCGAATTTTGAAAACTGCGCCTGCAGCTTCGTGAGGACCGTCATGTCAGTACGTGCGCCGTAGCTCCAGTCCATTCGGACATAGCCAGCATCGGCGGGCAATCGGTAAAAGTTAGGATAGTCTCTCCAATATGATCGGCTGAGAGGCCACCCCCCCCCCCGCCGAACTTAGTTCCTTCGCCCGCACCTTTCGACCAACGCAGGCGCAAACGAAATCCGTCTGCCCTGGGTCCGAAGCGAACGTAACTTTTCGGAATCACTCGATCTCTACCGTAGACGTTAGAATGGACTCGGTACTCCTGACAACGGAAGCGCCATTCGATTCTTCCGTTTTCCTCAACAACGAATTCACAGTCGGGTACTGTTTACTTCATGACGACCTTCACACGTTCGATCAGCTCAGGCGGGATCTCTCCGCGCGGATCTTCATCAGTGGCTGCATCAAACGCCGTGCAAAGTCCTGCCAGCAGCAGCGTCGTCCTCATCACCTGGTGTTTCGAAGACATGATTCGATTCCTCATTGAAGAATTGCTCGAAGTCCGGAGCTGCGATGAATCGTACTCAGGGAAGAAATCGAGTGCTATGAATTCCCGGGGGAAAAGGAGCGAAGAGGGGACGCAGCTCAATACAACCACAGGTAACCTGATTCGGGCGCTCATGCAAACTCCGACGTTCATTGCTTAGGGCTCGATCACTCAGTAAGCTGCGTGCCTCACGTCACTCCAAACATCGCCGGAAACCTGTGGATGTATCGAATATGCCCGCCGACTCTGCTGTGGCATCGTCGGGTCTTGACGATGTTGCTGATCTCGCTGTGCGGTTGCCAGTCGGATGATGCGGCCGATAAACCGCTGCGTCTCAGGATGGCTCATGTCTACGAAGTCAGTGCGCCCACGCATGCGTACGGAACTGCTCATCTGGCCGAACGGCTGCAGCAGGTCACCAGTGATCTGGATGTGATCGTCTATCCGGCCGCTCAACTGGGCAGCGAAGCCGAACTGCTGGAACAACTGGTGGCGGGCGAACTGGACCTGGCGATTTCCGGTCCCTCGTTTCTGGCCATGTGGCATCCTCCGCTGGGAGTCCTGGACGCCGCATTCGCATCCCGCGATCTTGATCACATGCTGGAGACGGCTAACGGCGAAGAAATGGCGCCGCACTGGGATGAACTCCGCAAGGAATACGACGTTCGTGTCCTGGACACGTGGGCGTATGGGTCTCGACACATCACGTCAAATATCCCCATCCGGCATCCGGACGACCTGGACGGCTTTCGCCTGCGGATGCCGGGGGCCAGCGTGTGGCAGGCTTCCGGACAGGCTTTGGGGGCCAGTCCGATGCCGATTTCTTTCGCCGAAGTCTATCTGGCGCTGCAGCAGGGAATCGCGGACGGCCAGGAAAACCCAGTCCCCGTGATCAAAGCGATGGGGTTTCATGAAGTCCAGAAGTGTCTGAATCTTTCCGGCCACATTCAGTCTTCGGTGCAGATTCTGATGAACGAACGCGTGTGGCAACACATGGACGCTGATCAGCAGGCCGCTTTGCTGAAGACCGTGCAGGAACTGGGCAAAGAGGTTTACCGCGGCACAATCGAAGACGAAGAGCGACTGATTGAAGAATGGCGCAAAGAGGGAACGATGCAGATTGTTGACGATGTGGATGTCGGCGCCTTTCGAAGTCGGGCGAGAGAGTTTTTCTCAAGCGGTTACGCCTTCAGCGAACTGTACAACCGCGTCACGGCAGAGCCTGTGGAAAGCCAACAGCCATGACCGCAGCAGACGATTCAAATTCCGAGGACGGTCGGGTGGCCGAGGCTGGACTGAGCCTGCGAAGGAAGCCCCGGGGTTTCACTCGTACCTCGCTCCAACCCCGACCACCCTCACCCGATGGAGCGGCCACGAAGCCGTCCCTTCTGCCCCCAGGTGGAGAAGGTGGCCGCAGGCCGGATAAGGGGGCGTTAGTGAATTGGACGGCCAATGACACGAACAACTTGCATGAAGGACCCCTAACCCTCTCCCCTAAAAAGGGGAGTGGGAACAACCGCCGCCAGCAGCAGAAAAAGGGGAGCAAGGACAATCGCAGTCAGCGGCAGCATGATACGGTCGACGCATTCGAGCTCGCGTCTTCTGGAGACGATCGACCATGAGCAACACGAACACATCCCCGCCTGAAACCCAACTGGACGCTTCTTCCGCGCCGCCGTTGCCGTTTGCGCGTTGTGTCCGCTGGATGAGTCTTGGTGAACAGACTCTGGCGGCCCTGTTTCTGTTTGTGATTGTCAGCACGATGGGGGCTCAGGTCTTCGCCCGCTATTTCTTTGGGGCCCCGTTCTCGTGGAGCGAAGAGGTGGCTCGACTGTCTTTGATCTGGATGACCTTCATGGCGGCGGCTTTTGTGATGGCAGAAGGCCGGCACATTACGGTGGACGTACTGTCTCACCGGCTTAGCGTTCGCGGACAACTGTGGCTGGAATGTCTGAGTCACGGCATCGTGTCCGGGACCTGCCTGCTGTTGCTGATTGGTGGCAGTCGCTTTGTGTGGTACGTGGGCAAAGTGGGATCACCGTCGCTGGGGATTCCCATGAGCTGGTGGTATGGCGCGGTCGGAGTCGGACTGCTGCTGATGGCCATACATTCCATCGTGAATCTGCTACAGGTCCTGGCCACAGGACGCCCGACCGTGCGTGAGGGCATGGCCGAAGAGGAAGGGTTTCATCTGGAAATGGAGCAGGGCGAATGATTCTGGCGGTGTTAATTTGTGCCATGCTGGTGCTGCTGTTCATCCGAGTCCCGGTCGCCATCAGTATGCTGCTGCCGTGTCTTGTGTATGTGGCGTGGTCTCCGGATATCACGTTAGGTGTTGCCCTGCAGCGCTGCATGGCAGCCATCAATTCGTTCCCGCTGCTGGCTGTGCCGCTGTTTGTCATGACCGGTTACCTAAGTAACGCCGGGGGACTGGCAGATCGACTGTTTCGATTTCTGCTGTGTCTGTTCGGAAAAATTCCCGGCAGTCTGGGTTACGTCAACGTCATCAGCAGCCTGTTGTTTTCATGGATGAGCGGAGCGGCGATTGCCGACGCGGCCGGTCTGGGTTCCGTGCTGGTTCCGGCGATGAAAAAACGCGGCTACGACGAAGGCTTTGCTCTGGGACTGACGGGAGCGTCTTCTTTGATCGGTCCGATTATGCCGCCCAGCATTCCCGCGATCGTGTATGCCGTTGCGGCAGGAGTCTCAGTCGGGTCGCTGTTCTTTGCCGGCGTTCTGCCGGCTTTGGTGCTGACGTCGATTCTGTGCGTATTTGTGTTCGTGGATGCCCGCCGTAATCCGCTGCGTGACGAACACGCCGCTCCACAGATTCCGCTGAAGACGGCCGTTGCTGCCGCGCTGCCCGTGATGGCGACGCCTGTTATTATTCTGGGCGGCATTCTGGGTGGCGTGTTTACTCCCACAGAAGCCGCAGCCGCGGCCGTGATGTGGGTGTTGTTTCTGAGCGTGTGTTACCGGTCACTGTCGTTTAAAGGGTTTCACGGCGTGCTGGTGAAAACAGCCTCGACAACCGGAACCATCATGCTGATCGTGGCGGCGGCCGGACTGTTCGGCTGGGTGATTGCCCGAGAACAGGGGCCACAAGCTGTCACGGAAGCCATGCTGCAGCTGACAGACAATCCTTACGTGTTTCTGCTGCTGATCAACATTGCCTTGCTGGTGACCGGAATGCTTCTGGAACCTGTGGCGGGGCTGTTAATCACAGTTCCCGTGTTGCTGCCCGCCGCAATCGAATTTGGTATCGATCCGTTGCAACTGGGCATCGTCATGATCCTGAATCTGGTGCTGGGCCTGTTGACTCCGCCCGTGGGTCTGGTGTTATATGTGCTGAGTTCCGTGACGGGCGCTTCCGTTCAGCAGGTGATTCGCGGCACCGTTCCGTTTCTGATTCCTCTGCTGATCACATTGCTGTTGATCACGTTTGTCCCGGCGTTCAGCTTGTGGTTGCCGAATTTACTGGCCAGGTAAATTCGGAATAATGAAGATTGCCTCAAAGGGGGCCCCTGCCTCTCGCAGACCATTTTTTTGAATTCAAACGGCCAAACCACGAAGGACAGCGGATGTCTCGTTGCTCACTTTGTCTTGCCCTGGCTTTTCCTGCCCTGTTCTGTCTACACGCCGATGTCGACGCCACGGCCGGCGAAACAGCAGGTCAACGTCCTCGGCTGCGAGACATGGGGATATCGATCGGGATTCTTCCGACCGGTCCAACCAACTCATTAACAGACGTTGCCGGCATCCAGGTAGGACACCGCACGATTGTCGAGGGCGATTCCGTCCGGACCGGAGTGACGGTCGTGAAACCGCACAACGGGAATGTATTTCTGCACAAGGTTCCGGCTGCCATCCATGTGGCAAATGGATTTGGAAAATTCGTAGGCAGCACACAGATCGAGGAACTGGGCGTCCTTGAAACACCCATCGTGTTGACAAATACGTTAAGCACTTTTACGGCCGCTGACGCGCTGGTGGGTTGGGTTCTGAATCAGCCGGGTTGTGAAGACGTCAGGTCGGTGAACCCGGTAGTCGGGGAATGCAATGACGGGTTCCTGAATGACATTCGTCGCCGACGCGTCTCAGGGGACGACGTGATCGCGGCTCTGCGAAACGCTGGCGGCGGGCCGGTGGAAGAGGGCTGCGTCGGAGCCGGTACGGGCGTTCGGTGCATGGGATGGAAGGGCGGAATTGGAAGTTCGTCCCGCAAACTTCCCGCAAGCATGGGGAACTATACGGTCGGAGTCCTTGTACAAACCAATTTTGGTGGCACTTTGACAATTGCCGGAGTTCCCGTCGGTCGCGAACTCGGACGTTATTATCTGAAGGACCAGGTTCGCCAGCACGAACATGGGTCCTGTATCGTCATCGTCGCCACGAACGCACCGCTGGATTCGCGTCGCCTGAAACGCTTGGCGCGACGAGCTCCGCTGGGGCTGGCAGCAGCGGGATCACCGATCTCCCACGGCAGCGGTGATTACGTGCTTGCCTTTTCGACAGCCAAGAGCGTGCGATCGGCATATCAGGACGACTCGCCCACAGAGTCCGCCGACGTGCTGCGTGATGATCAGCTGTCCCCTCTTTTTCAGGCCGTCCGGGACGCCACCGAAGAAGCGGTCATCAACAGTCTGCTGCAGGCTGTGACCACGGAAGGACATGCAGGACGGAAGGTTGACGCGATCGACCCGGATCAGGTTATTGACGTCTGCCGACGATACGGAATTCCTGCTGTCGACGACAATCGTGACGGTCCTCCACAGATTGACGAGTCGCTGCGTTCTGCCGTTCAAACCTACGAACAGCCGGCACTGACAGCCGCATTACCAAAAAAAGTGGACGGGCTGGAGCAGCAACTGGACGACCTGTTGACCAGGCACAAAGTTTCCGGAATGTCGTGTGCCCTTGTTGCTGATCACCAACTGGTCTGGTCGCGCGGGTTCGGGGTCCGTTGTGCGGGTTCCGATCAACTGATCGAACCGGATACGATCATGGAAGCCTGCTCGATGAGCAAACCTGTTTTTGCTTACCTGCTGCTGAAACTTGTTGAAGAAGAATCATTCGACCTCGACAAGCCACTCGTTGAGTACCTTGCAGCGGACTACTTGAAAGACGAACCACGACATCGGCAGATTACAGCTCGTATGGTAATGACTCATACATCCGGCCTGCCCAACTGGCGTGCCGGTGGCTGGCGGTCGGGCGCACCCTTATCTTTAGGGTTTGATCCGGGCACGGAATTTCGCTACTTGGGCGAAGGTTTCCTGATGCTGCAGCGAGCCGTCGAAAAACACTTCAACACGGATCTCGATACGCTTTCACTCGAACGCCTGATCAAGCCACTTGGTCTCAGAAATACAGGGTACGTCTGGGATGATCGATTCACATTGCGATCATTCTGTGGGCATGACCGAACCGGCGCCGTGAAGACACAGCGAAAGTACTTCGCGGACGCCAATGCGGCCTATTCTCTGTATAGCTCTGCCGCCGACTATGCGAAGTTTCTGGTCGAAATCATGAAAGAAGATCGTGGTCAATCTCATTCCCTTTCGGCAAAGATGCGAGCTGAAATGCTGGCGGTCGGTTCGCATCGTGAGGATCAGAACGCCGACTGGGGTGGGGACTGCGATCGGTCGGCGGACGTCGACAGGTATATCACAGCGGCTCCAACGGAACGGGGTTCCGCTGCTACAGCGAATTCTTCCCGGACTCTGGTGACGGGCTGGTGATCATGACCAACGCCGTCGGCGGAAAAGAACTCTGGCAGACGATCATCGGTCAGTGGCATAAGCCGCCAGAGTCTGGCAGGTAGGCTCAGAGGCAAACCACAAAATACCAGCACGCAGCGCCAGCAAGTGAATCGAACTTGCGAGAACACCATGGTGGTAAATCCACTTGCTTGCGCTTCGAGCTTGGTGTGAGTCGCAGGTGTTGTTGGCTTAGTCGTTGAAACGGTGAGATTTTGACACGAAAGGAGACGGAGAAAATCAAATCCTACCTGAGCGGGTCCGAGCCTGTTCAGAAATCTTCACTCGAACTCGGCTACCCACTTATTGAAACCACTTCTAGCCGGATTCAGAGACCAGGAACTTCGCAACCACGTCTTCGTTGAGCGTCACTCCCAGTCCCGGACGATCGGAGACGGTGATGAAACCGTTGTCTGCCTGAATGCGTTCGTGGCACAGTTCGTTGCGTATCGGAGAATCCTCGACGCAATCTTCAAACAGGAAGGCGTCTCGACATGTGCTCAACCAGTGCAGACTGGCTGCCGCTGTGATCGGTGACGTGTAGAAATGGTTGCAGGGACGAGCTCCGATTTCTTCGATTCGAGCTCGCAGGTAGGCCGCTTCCGTAAATCCATTGCGGGAAAGATCCACCTGGTACACATCAAGTGCGTGCCGGTCCAGCAGCGGACGGAACGCTTCTCGTCCACATTCGCCTTCACCAGAGGCAATCGGAACCGGCGAACGATCTCGCAGCCATACGTAACCGTCGATGTTGTCTTCGCGTAATGGTTCTTCCAGCCATTCGATTCCGAAATCCGCAAACGCGTGAGCCCGTGTCAGAGCAGTTCGTGTATCCCAGACACACCCCGCGTCAATCAGCAGCGTGGCGTCACCGACTCCGTCACGAGCGCCACGAACCAGATCAATGTCGACGGCTTCGCTTTCGCCCATTGGCTCCCAGCCGAACTTCACTGCCTGGTAACCAGCGTCCGTCCACTTGCGCCCGATGTCTGTTGTTTCGGCTCCGTCACGACCAAACAGAATCGATGCATAGGCTTTGATGGTTTCGTGCTGCTTCCCGCCCAGCAGCCGGTGAATCGGTTCGTCGAAATGTTTTCCCTTGATGTCCCACAGAGCCAGATCAACAGCTGCCATCGCAGCGATCGTCACAGAAGTCCGTCCGAAATACATCGTGCGGCGATACATCTTCTGCCACAGTCGCTCTGTTTCGAGTGGATTTTCACCAACCAGAATTTCTCGCAGGCCGCAGGCGATATTGTGACTGAATGGCGCGTCAATAATCGAGCGAATCACTTCGGGTGAAGCGTCCGCTTCACCAATTCCCTCCAGACCACAGTCTGTGCGCACTCGGATGATGCACGCGTCCTGGCTGCTGGCGGTTTTTGCTTCGACAGCGGGAACGCGGAGAATCTGGCAAAGGACTTCTGTGATTTTCATGTTGTTGGTGCTGCCTGGTGGAATAGGGACTGACCGGACGCAGCAGAGCGATGTGCCGCGTTGCCGGCCTGCAGTGCCCGGATTGGAATGATCTGTTCAGGATAAGATTCACCCATCAGGCGATCTCACGGCTGTCTAATCGATGAATCGTCGCAGCTTTCATGGCATCCCAGGCGATCCGGTGACCGAGTCCCGGCGCTTGCGGTGCCTGCACAAAACCGTCCGCCCCGGTACGAATTGTCTGTTGCATGCCGTATTCGTATGGCTCGTACGGAACAGGCTGTTCGTACCAGGAACTCAGACCGGTGCCCAGCATCAGGTGCAGATTTGCAGACGATATCAGAGTATTGCCCCAGGACATGACCTCACACTTCATACCGGCCGCCTTGACCAAAGCCAGATACTTCTGTGCCGGGGTGAAACCGCCACACACGGTGACATCCGTGCGGGCTCGTGACCAGCAGTCGGTCTGTAGCGCGTGTTCGAACGCCGGCAAATCCTGAATCCAGTTGCCCGACGCGATGATTGGTATATTGACTCGCTTTGTCAGTCTGCGATAGCCGGGAAGATCAAAGTCCATCAACGGCGCTTCGAACCACTCGAACCCCAGGTCTTCCAGTTCCAGCGCCATGTCCAGAGCGTCCTGCCACTCATAATTATTCTCGACGTCCAGCATGAAGGCCACATCGTGATTCGGGAATGCCTGACGAACGGCCCGGACCAACTCGCGATCCTTTTCCGGCAGGCACCAGCAGTGAAACTTGATGGCCTGAAATCCCTGGTCAATCATATCCTCAACAAACTTCAGGTACGTTGGCACGTCGTCGAACAGTGGCGTGCTGGCATAGGACCGAATGCGGTCGCAGACTCCCCCCAACAGCTGATGCACGGGCAAACCGGCATGCGTGCCAAACAGGTCCCACAAAGCGATGTCGACCGCTGCCAGTGCCCCCGGCGACAGAGGAAACACGCGGGACCGCAGAGCATTCCAGATAGACTCACGATGCAACGGGTCTTTGCCAATCAGCACGGGCAACATGTGCCGCAACGTTTCTGCCGTATACCGATCGAATGAAAACGAGGTGTAGTTGGAAACGCCACCAACTCCTTCCACACCGTCGTCTGTGTAAATACGGACCAACGTGTTGGTCATGAATTGTTCGGGCAGATCATGCGACCACGTGAATCGCTGCACTTCCGGCGCGACAGCCAGCACTTCAACACGATCGATTCGCACGATGATGACTTTCCATGAGGCTGACGGAATGCGGCATAGCTGTTCGGAGACATCCCGTTTCAATACTGATAGACTGATTCGCGATCAAGCTGATCAATGGCACAGCAACCGACGGATAACAGATAGAATAACAACCCTCGACGAGGCCTCAACGTACGGCAGAATCTGAACGAGAATATCTGCGATCATATTCCTGGAAGCGATCAGACCCACTCTGATCCGGACATGCCAGCAATTTTCTGAGTCACTGTGAGCTGCCATGAGCATCACCTCGGAACAAGTCAGGTTCTTTGAAGACCAGGGCTATTTGACAGGTCTGCCTGTCCACGACACCTCAGAGGCGGCTGTCATCTGTGAAGCGTTCGACAGGCTGGAGTTGTGGGAAGGACGTGACCAGTGCATGATCGGTCTGCACGGACTTCATATCGACAGGCGATTCATCTGGGAACTGG
>JBDONA010000638.1:0-9649 GCA_039831575.1 Fuerstiella sp.
ACTGCACGCCGTTGTTGTGGCCGCAGCAGAAAGAAAGTTTCGACGTGTCGGGGGCATTTGGTGTTCCTCTAGTTGAGCTGTCAGGCTGAGGCATTAACAAACGTTTGATCGTTGTTTTTCGAAGAGACTCTAAATCGTAATCCGTCGGTTTCTGGCGGTCACTTCCCACGCCCCGATCAGCTTCCCTTCATCAATCACCGCGACATCCTGATGCAGCGCACTGGTCGGGCAGATGTGAGTTGGAATGCCCAGCAGGACATCGCCAGGTTGAAACTTCTCGGCGTCTGCTGTTTCCAGAACCAGATGCTCTTCGTTGTGAATCACCTGCGCCGCGGTTGGCAGATCCGGAAAGTAGACTCGCTGGCCTTTTGGCGGGTCGGCCGCGACCGATTTGTTGCCCAGGTCCAGAGTCACACGGTCCGGAGTTGGTCGGCTGATCACCCGTGTGACCAGGGCGGCGGCCGGAACAAAGTTCAAGTCCGGAAAATGTCCCCCATATCCGACGTCGTGAAAGATTCCCGTCCCCGGACTCAGTTGAATCGCGGGGTTATCCAATTCCGCATAAACCGGAAACGTCGGAGTTCCCCCACAAAGCAGTTCCGGGACGGAAAGCCCCGCCTGTTCGCACCGCGCCTTCAGCTCCAGAACCTTTGGCCATTCTGACAGGACGGCCGTCCGGCGTTCATCCAGAGATTCCTGATGCTGGTGGCCGTCGTAGACGTGAAAACCGGCGGGCGTCAGTCCCTTCAATTCTTCGATGGACTGATACAGCTGCAATGCGGCATTTGAATCCGGGGCGACGCCAGTTCGGTGCAGACCCACGTCAACATCCAGCATTACACCCACTGAGAGGCCTGCGGCGTCAATCGCTGTTGAAAGCTGGCGCAACGGAGCGGGGTGATCTGTGGTCACAGAGAGTTTGATGTGGGGATACTTCCGCACAAGTTCGACAACGCGTGCGATGTTCGGCCCAACAGGGTTGTAGGCAAACGAGATATCTTCTGCCCCGGCGTCTGCCAGCATTTCGACTTCAGAAACAGTGGCCGCTTTGTGCCGGGTCACACCTTTTTGAAGGAGGATCTTCACGACTGCGGACATCTTGTGAGTTTTGCAGTGAGGACGAAGCCTGTCGACAGAACCTGCTGTCACAATCATCCGGTCGATATTCGCTCGTACTTGATCGGCAAAGACGACCAGCGACGGACTGTGCAGCGATTCAAGAATCTGCGAATCGATATCGGGTACGGTGAATTCCATGATGTGATACGGCCAGACGTCTTCTGTGATCAGGAGTTAATGAATTGAGTGAGCATGGTGGCGGAACGGGTGGCAATACAAGCTCGAAGCGCCAGCGAGTGGGTTTTGTGCGCTTGGGAAACACACCGACTTTGCAGTGACTTGCTGCGTGGGTCAATCCTGTGCGACGACGCTAGTCGAGTTCCGGAATCGGATCATCGGCAGCAACGTCTTCACCCTCCCAGTTGACGCTGCCATCGGCTCGGTACAGTAGAATCCGACTTCGGCTGCCCGGAACAGGCTGACGGCTTTGTGGAATCCACTTTCGATGTTGCTCAATAACCGCCATGTATTCTGATGCGCCGGCCAGATTTTTCCATTCGTTCGGATCGTTCTTCATGTCATACAACTCTTCGCTGCCGTCTGCATATTGAATGTATCGCCAGTCCTTTGTGCGGATACCATGGTTGTCGTGGTTATGTGTTGTGATGGCGGGCCACTCACGTTCCGCCGTGGCATCGTTTAATTGAGGCACCAGAGTGTGTCCTTCCAGGCCCTTGGGGGCTGTCAGCCCGCACAACTCTGACAGGGTCGGATACATGTCAAGCAGTTCTGCCGGCTGTTCGCAGCGTCCACCTGCCGCCACTCCCGGCCCGGCGAAGATCAGCGGCACTCGAGTGGAACGATCCCACAACGTGTTCTTGCCGGTGATCAGTTTTTCGCCCAGATGCCAGCCATGGTCAGACCAGAGGACAACGATTGTGTCGTCTGCCTTGCCGCTTTCTTCCAAAGCTCGCAGAACACGGCCGACCTGGCTGTCCACAAAGCTGGTGCAGGCGAGGTAGGACCGCACGATGTTCTTCCACTGATTGGCTTCAATCAGAAACTTGTGGCGTGGTTCCGGTAACTTCCAATGCATGTACCAGCTGAAGCGTGGTGTATCATCTCGATCGTTCGCCTGAAACGGTGGCAGTTGCAGCGTGTCTTCAGGGTACAGGTCGAACCATTTCTGAGTCGCGTAGCAGGGGACGTGTGGCAGAAAGAACCCCACGGACAGAAAGAATGGTTCATCATGTTGTTTTCCCAACTGGTCGACGGCCCACGACGCGACTTTCCAATCGCCCTTGTCTTCGTCCTTGTGCGGAAACACGCCCCAATCAACCAGTTTATGCGGGGTGGGTGTCTGTACCAGCTTCTGTTTCGGCCAAACTCCCACGCCCGGAGGCGGGCCAATGACATCGAATTCGTCGTCCTTGTTCGGCCGACGGCCATAACCGCCGTGGTAGATCTTTCCGGTGGTCAGTGCCGTGTATCCGTTGTTCCGCAAATGCTGCGGCAACGACACGATGTCCTTCAGTTCATCGACGTCTCGAAACCAGGGGGCCAGTCCATAAACGCCCGTCGATGATGGTCGTCGCCCCGTCATCAGACTGGTTCGAGACGAATTGCACAGTGGCGACTGGCAGTGAGCATTCAGAAAAACCGTGCCGCGTTCGGCGAGTGCATCGATGTTCGGAGTTTGGATCTGTGGATGACCGTTCAGGCAGCCGATCCAGTCGTTCTGGTCATCAATCGCGATAAACAGAATATTCGGTTTCTCTGATGCCGCGGTTGTGCAGCAGAGTGCCGCAAGGCAGCTCAGCAGACTCGGAATAATCAGGACAGTTTTCATTGTCGATTCTTTGTCAAAGGAGGAACGGCAGGTCTGCCCATTGTTGCAATGACGACCCGGAGTCTCCAATCAGGGCCTTGGAAAACTGCTCCGAGTCCGCCAAATGGCTGCACAGGTCGCCCAAACACGCGGTGTCACGGTTGCTGTGTTTGAGTTTTGCAAGGCAGGTCGGTTGCATCTCGCCCATGGAAGACGTCCGCAAAATCGGCAGAACCACACCAACTCGATGCAGGATGATGCAATTTCGCCACACCCTACCTCACAGCAGCCAGATCGCGGACCGCGTGGAATTCCTGACTTATGCTCACTGTACAGGTAATTCGTGCCGGAAGCGGACCAGCAGCATGCTGTCCCGCAAACCATCCGGCAAACAACAGATTCAATTAACAACTCGCCGTGTTGCGGCTATTAATGTCGCGACCAACGGTAGCAGACCATTCCCTTCTGAGCGTTCGCTCAAACTGGCCTGCGGACCGTCTCATACCAGGAATCTCATCATGGCAACCGAAGCATTTCGTTACCGACTGGTCACTCGCAGTGACTTCGATGGACTTGTGTGTGCTGCACTTCTGCGAGAGCTTCAGATGCTGGACGACATCACGTTCGTGCATCCGAAAGACATGCAGGATGGACTGATTGAAATCACGTCCCGCGACATCATCACGAATCTGCCGTACGTCTCGGACTGCCATCTGTGTTTTGACCACCATGGCAGCGAAGCCGTTCGCAACGGCAGCATTGTCCGACAAAACTACATCATTGACCCCTCTGCCGATTCTGCGGCAAGAGTTGTTTATGGCTATTTCGGTGGCTCTGAACGATTCACCAGCATCAGCACGGAGATGATGGAAGCTGTGGACAAGGCGGATTCCGCCCGCTTCAGTCGCGAAGAGATTCTTGATCCCAAGGACTGGGTGATGCTTAACTTCATCATGGATCCACGAACCGGACTAGGTCGTTTTCGCGAATTTCGCATCTCAAACTACGAGCTGATGATGGCCCTGATCGACTACTGCCGGACTCATTCGATTAAAGACATACTCGCTCTGCCGGATATGCGTGAACGTGTCGATCTGTACAACTCTCACCGCGAGGCATTTCTGGAGCAGATTGCCCGCTGTTCGGGCGTCTTCGGCAACGTTGTGGTGCTTGATTACCGAAACGAAGACATCATCTATTCCGGCAACCGATTTCTCCTGTACGCACTCTTCCCGGAATGCAACATTTCCATCCACCTGCTGAGAAGTCGTCAACCCGACACCACGGTGCTGGCAATAGGCAAATCGATTCTCAACCGTACTAACCCCGTGGACGTTGGTACTATCTGTCTGGAGCAAGGTGGTGGTGGTCACGCGGCAGCCGGCACCTGCCAGATTCCCGCCAGCGAAGCCGACGCCCTTGTGCCGTCGATCGTAAAGTCACTGGACACGTCCATGGAAGTGATCAAATCCGTCGAAGTGTGACGAATGTCAGGTGGGCGTTTCTGAATCGTCCGAAACAATTTCAGACTGCCTCTGCTCGCTATGGCTTGCTTCCGTTGATCGCTAGACTCGGTTTACACGACCACGAGTTTTCGTCCGGAAGAATTCTATGCCGTTTGGAAACACTCGCCGCCTAACCGACTGCGCCGTAGAAAGTCGACGTACGTTTCTGGCATCCACGGCCGCGTCGCTGGCAACGTTTCCGTCGCTGGCCGCCGCCGGTGATACAACTGCGCGAAAGGCTCAGATTGCGATCACCTTTGATCTGGAGATGAGCCGCCAGTATCCCACGCGAGACATGATGGAGTGGGATTTTCAGAAGGGAAACCTGAACGTCGAAACCAAACTGTATTCGCTGCAGGCCGCAAAGCGTGTGCGTCAGCACGGTGGCCTGATTCATTTCTTCTGTGTTGGTCGTGTGCTGGAACAGCCGGACGTCGACTGGCTGCGGCAGATCGCCCGGATGGGGCATCCGATCGGCAATCACACCTATGATCACGTCAACATCTGGACGACCGACGTCCAGAAGGTGCAGTTTCGATTTCAGCGTTCGCCGTGGCTGGTCGCCGGCAGGTCCGTGGAAGACATCGTTCAGGAAAATATCCGTCTGACATCGGCAGCCATGAAGCAACGGCTGGGGATTACGGCCGACGGTTTCCGTAGTCCTGGCGGTTCTCACGCGGCGCTCAACGGGCGCGAGGACCTGCAGCAGATGCTGCTGTCGCAGGGTTTCGAATGGGTAAGTTCCGGATATCCGCCGCACAAATATGGCGAACCGCAGCAACCACCCGGCGATGATGTGTACCGGTCCATCGTTGATGCCATGAAATCAGCTCAGCCGTACCGGTACCCCACGGGTCTCGTGGAAATCCCGATGAGCCCCATCAGTGACGTTGGTGCTTTTCGAACCAGTCGGTGGAAGCGCGAGTACTTTCTGAAGTCGATCGAGCAGTGCATTGAATGGGCCATTGCAAATGGCGGCGTGTTTGATTTTCTGTGCCACCCTTCAATCATGTACGTGGAGGATCCCGGCTTCGAAGTTGTGGATCACATTTGCAATCTGGTTAAAAGTGCCGGAGACGCAGCCGAATTAGTAAGTCTCAGCACCATTGCGTCGCGCGTGCCGTGAACGGAATTTGATATGGAGGGCGAGATGAACCGCAAGTCAGTACTGAAGGTGGACGGCACACAAACAATACGCAATCAAACGGTTGGTCGAATGATGCGACTCTGTCTGCTGCTGATGACTTCACAGCAGCTGGCCGCAGCTGACGATTCCCGAATCTATCAGAATAAGCTTGTGCCGCTGAATAATGCGGAACCGTTGCTGGCCGACTATCCGGAATTTGTCCAGCCGATTGAAGACGTTGGTCGCTTTGAGGCACCATTACTGGTCAACGATGATGACGCCGACCTGAGCGTGCGTGCGTGGCGATTTTCGTACAACGCTCGTGGCATTATCGAAATGCCAAATCGACTGAATTCGGCGCACACGGCAGTGATCATGGTGCACCCCTGGGGCATTGATGATGGACAGGGCTGGCGTACTTCTGAGCCAGCCGGCGTCGCCGACTTCTGCACGCCGGAAAAGAATCATCTGGCCGGACGGCACACACGCGAGGTGATCGATCCGTTTCTGAAACGAATGAGGTCCAAAGTCCCGTTCGTCATGTACAGCCTGATTGGCAGTGTCGATCCGATTCGTAAGAAACTGTATCGTACGCTCGATTACACGCCGACGGCAGACGAACGAGCAGCGGCGAAAGCACAGCTGACCGAAAAACTGAACGCATTCGACTACACCAGTAAACCGTTGCCTGCAGAGTTTCTGCTGTCTCAGAAAACACCGGTCATCGACTACTTCCGCAGTTTCCCCGGACTCGCCGCACACAACGACTTCAATGGAGCTGGCTTCTGGCAGCTACCTGTTCCGATTCACAGCAGCGTGACCGCCGAGCCCAATGACGTGCTGATCTTTGATGTGGAAGGCTACGGTCCGCTCAAGACGTTTCTGCAGCGGCATGACATTCGTCACGTCCTGCTGACAGGTTATGCCACCGACATGTGTTTTTGCAAAACGACGGCTGGCTACGAAAACCTGTCGAAAGACTTCAACGTGTTCCTGGTCGGTGATGCAACCCTGGCCACCTTTCCTGCCAATGCCACACCGCAGTACGCCACCAACGCTCACATTTCGTTGGCGTCCATCAATCACCTGATCACCCAGGTCTCGTGGGTCAGGGAACTCAGATAGCGGGATCTGCACAGGGCAGTGCGGGATGCCGAGGGCCGTTTCCGGCTACTCGTAAAAACCCGCATATTTTCGATGAATGATGGCGCCGCACATGACCAGCGGTTGTTCCTGCCGGAAAGGCTCCGTAAAATTCACCGCTTTTGCCCAGGTTGACACTCGTTGATGAGGTCGTGATTGTCCGGTAATGTGGCATGGTCGGTATGTTCAGTCGGAATGATTGGATCCTGATCCTGCCGTGCCCATATCTTTCCAAGACGAATTTGAAATCACGGTGGAACCGTTCACACAGAGTCGTTGATGGTCGATCGAAGTATGAGACCGTTGATCCCTGGGGAACTCACACAGATGACCCGTTCTGTGAATTCCTGCATTACAGCTGATTCGTTCTCGCACCGTCTTACAATTTGCGGACTTGCCCTCCTTTAACCAACCAACTGACTTTGAGGTTTGTCACCAGAATCTGCAGCCAGATTCTGCAGAAGGAATCAGAACTTGAGAGCGATCATTAGTGACATTCACGGAAACCTCGAAGCCCTTGAGGCCGTCCTGGCGGATATTGAAACAAAAGATGTCAAAGATATCTTCTGCCTCGGCGACATCGTTGGTTACGGTCCCAACCCCTGCGAATGCATTGATCGGGTGATTGACCTGGACATGTGTCTGCTGGGAAATCACGATCAGGCAGCTTTGTTCGATCCGGAGGGATTTAACGCCGGTGCTGAGCGTGCGATTTTCTGGACGCGCTCTGTCCTGGAAAGGGCAAAAGGACCGAAGGCCGAAACACGTTGGGAGTTTCTGGGTGAACTCAATCGTCGTCACATGAGCGAAGACGAAGTAACGATGTACGTGCACGGTTCTGCCCGTAACCCGCTGAACGAATACGTCTTTCCCGATGACATCTACAACCAGGTGAAGATGGAGAAAATCTTTGCGCTGGTGCCGCAATACTGCTTTCAGGGGCACACTCATATTCCCGGTGTCTTTACGGAAACGCTGGAGTTTCTGGATCCCAAGGAAATTGATTCAAAGTATGAACTCGGAAGTCAGAAAGTGATGATCAACGTGGGGTCTGTGGGACAGCCACGGAATAACGATTCCAGATCGTCCTACGTTACTGTTGACGGAAACACCGTGACATTCCATCGCGTTGAATACAACATCGATAAGACGGCAGACAAAATTTACAACATCCCCGAATTGGACAACTTTCTTGGTGACCGACTGCGCGAAGGACGTTGACGCAGTGGCGGATCCGGGTTGTCGTGCTAAGCCGAGCGATGGATCCTGTGCCAGGTTGCTGTACAGCGGGATTCTTTTAGTGTGGTCAGAGTGATCTGAACGATTCGTTTGGCCGCCAGGTTCATGTGCAGCACGCGGCTGGAAGCCCCCAATCCGGGAAGACTCTCACGCTGCTTTTCCCCCAAAGCGAAGACAATGCCGGCAACGGAGCCAAACTGCAGGTTTTTTCTGCGATAAATGGTCGACGTTGGCGGTTTGCCTGACGATTTCCTGGAAAACCCCGCTGATTTGTCGGAACGACGCAGGTCAAGATTCACGGACTGAATATCCGTCGGTATTCTCCTCCCTCGTCTTTCGACGGGATCTCGTCCAGGAATCTGCTCCTCCCTGCGAATTACGGCTGTTTCATCGGACCGTATGTCCGTCGAGTTTTTTACGTCCCTCGCGGGCACAACTGAGCGGAATACGCTCTGGTCACGCGAAACAACTTCGCGAAATCGTCTTATGGACAACCGACGTTTTGTCACATTTCTGGTCTGCTTCTTCGCGTTTACATTTCTGTACAACGGGCTGATTGCTCCCTGGTTATTCCCCAAGAAGCAGCGGCCGCCGGCCAATGTGGAAATCAATGAAGCGGTCCCTCCCGCAGCAGAGGCACAGGCGGATGGTGCGGAAAACACTGATCCGGCGAACGACGGCCAACCGGCAGTTGCCGAAGACCCGAATGACGAACCGTCAGTCGTGGTCGATGACGCGGCGACCGTGTTCCCGAATCGTCGAGTGTTCATCGGATCGTTGGATCCCCCCAAGGGGTTCTTTCTGGAGGTGCAGCTGAACTCCGCCGGCGCCGCGATCGAATCCGTTCAGTTGTCCGATCCCAGGTTCACGGAGCTGACGAACCTGGAAAAACAGTTGGTGGTCGTGGGGACAAACGCCACGGATGACCGGACGTTTTCGACGGCCCTGACCACGATTGATCAACAACTCGCAGAGTACGAACTGAAGCTGGAGACGATTGACTGGGAAGTGGTGGCCTCTGACGAAAGCAGCGCCACATTTGCCTTCGAAGCGCCCGACCATTCGCTACGTATCGAAAAGACGTTTCGTCTTCACGCGGTCGAAGTTCCCCCGGAACAAATGCCGGAAGCGTTTCTGACCGACGCCGCCGGATTTACGATCGAAGTAGAACTGAAGGTCACCAATCTGTCCTCGGAGCCTCAGTCATTCGAATACGAATTGCAGGGACCTGTCGGAATCGTCCTGGAAAATGTCGAGCACACGCGCAAGTACCGGGACATCAAAATTGAGTTTGTCGGTGAAGACGACGACGTCGTCTTTGGCGCGAAGGCTGTGAGTAAACTGTATGAAAAGCATATCGACGCTGCTCGTGACGCTGGTCAGGGTCTTTCTGATGACCAGATTCGCGGAAAACTGAAGACCAGTGATTCCTGGACCGGAGTCTTTCGCTACGCCGGTGTCGACGTGCAGTTCTTTGCCGCTTTGGTGGCCCCTCTGGATGACCGTCCGGAGGCGGAGCGACTTGTTAACAAGTGGATCGATCGAACCTATCCTGTGATGGTGCAGAAAGACGGACTTGACGTCAATTTAAGCGATATCAGCTTTCGAATGGCGTCGTCGCCACAGACTCTGCCGGCAAAGGGCGACAGCATCGTCCACAAGTTCGCTTTCTTTGTCGGCCCTAAACGCAGCGAATTGCTCGACCCGAAACCGATGGAGGCCGATCAGGTTCTGGACTACGGATCGTGG
>JBDONA010000789.1:0-9634 GCA_039831575.1 Fuerstiella sp.
CTGGAATCGCATCAGGAAAACCTCAAAATATTCAGCGGCTTCGGCAATCCCGGCGTGCAACTGGGACGGGGCCATACCCCATGCGTGGGAGTCCTTTCCGGATACTTCAACACCCTGCAGCGCAAGAATCGGATTTCGTTTGATCAACAGGCGGCCGAGTTCCTTGGCCGCGAGACGCGTTTCAACGCGTTGACCTTTCAGGCAGGGCAAAACCTTAATTTCTCTCAGGTGTGTTGGGACAAGCACGGTCTCCCTGTTCACCAGATGGATTCACCGGAGCGCATCTTCAACCTGCTTTTCGGAGTCGACGAAAACCACGCCGCACAAAAACGCATCCTTGCTGAAGAAAAGAGCATACTGGACCTGGCCTGGAAACAGGCCAAATCGATGTCGAAGAATCTCTCGCGACGTGACCGGGAAAAAGTGGACGAGTATTTTGCGTCCGTCAGAGAGGTGGAGAAATCCGTGCGCAAGAGAACGTTTTGGAACGACAAAGAAAAACCCAAAACGGACTACACACTCCCCCTGTTCTCCAACCGTTCCGTCGAAGACTACCTACAGGTCATGCTCGACCTTTCGGTATTGGCGCTCGAGACAGACTCGACCCGAGTGGTCACTTTGCAAATCCCGTTTTGGGAGGATTTCTCTCAGGACAACATCGCCGGCAACTATCACCTGTTTTCCCATCACGGCAGAGAGGAAGAGACGGTCACCCAGTTGCTCGTGATGGAAAATATGATCATGCGCAAGATCGGCAATACCCTCACGGCCATGAAAGAGAGAAACATGACCGGCGGGAACTCTCTGTTCGACGAAACGTCGACACTGGTTACCGCGTCGATGGGAAATGCCAGCGCTCATACCTTTGATGACCTTCCTGCGCTTTACGTGAATCGCTCGGTGAAGAAGTTTCAACATGAAACGCAGAAAGACATTCCGATCTGCAATCTTTATCTCTCCATTCTCCAGGACCTGGGCATCGAAATGGACCGGTTTGGGGAAAGCAACGCAACCCTGACGCTGTCTTGATCGGCGCAACCCAAACAGGATTCGCTCCCCTGGCCATGCGCCGCGAATTCGGACAGCCCTTGAAATGAGAAATATTGCGTTCACTATCATCGTTTTGTTCCTGCCGCGCCTCCTCGCCGCCAGTGCAATACCGGAGCCGCAGTTTTTCAATGAGTACTGCATCTCCTGCCATGGTTCGGAGAAACAGAATGGGGAGATCCGGCTTGACCAGATCGATGAAACATTCTTTTCCAATACAGAGCGGTTGAAAACACTGATTGGTGTTCTGGAAAAAAGGGAAATGCCGCCGCGTAAGAAAAGGCAGCCGCCCACGGAACTTCGTGCGCAGATTGTTGAGACTCTGAAACGAAAACTGCTGCAGCAGGCTGTCCCCAGCCTGATCAAACGGCTGACGCGGGAGGAATACACCAACCGGATTAACGATCTCTTTGATACCCAGTTCGATCTGACAGTTCTGCTGCCCGAAGACCGCAACGAAGACGGTTTCAATAAGTTGGGCGAATCTCACCGGATGTCGTCATATCAGGTGCAGTCCTACTTGAATGCGGCTCGGTTTATTGCCGATCGACTGGTCCTGGATGAAAAGCCTCAGCAGCAGGAGTGGGTGTTTGGTCCCACGAAACTTCGCGGGACAGACAGAGGCGATTACCAGACGGAGAAGGCGCGTGTCCTGGCCACTTTTTACCCCTGGCGCAGCAATCTTCACTTTTCAACGTCCGATGAAAACGATGACCTCTTTCGGATCCCGGAATTCGGGCGCTATCGATTCGAAGCGGAAGTGACCATCGTTAATTCTGAAGAAGACCAGACCATTGGGATCAACCTCGGTGACCCTCGCTACCCGACGAACTTCAAGAAGATCAAAAGGTTGGTTTTGCCAAACTCCGCAACTTCCTTTGCCGTTGATCTCCTCTTGAGAAAGGGGAGTCAGATCGCTTTTACCTTTGATAGCGCGAAGACATGGAACGCAGGGAATGCGCCGAAAGAATATAAAGGGCCGAAACTTTTCTTTACGGAAGTGAGAGTGACCGGGCCAATCTGCGAAGAATGGCCAACCCCGGCCCAGAAGAAGATTTTCGCTGGCGTTGGATCCAACGTGGATGACCTCACGGAACACTTGATCACGTTGTTAACAAGACGGGAGCTTCCGGCCGCTGATGTCGAGGGATTCAAACAACTCGCGCGGAACCGGATGGCAACGGGAGGCGGAATAAAGGCGGCGGCTCGCACCCTGATTACCGCCATTCTCAGTTCGCCCTATTTTCTCCATAAGCATGAAGAATCCAAGTTGGATGATTTGTCGCTCGCCTTTCGCTTGTCGTATTTTCTTTGGAACTCGGCGCCGGATGAAGCTTTGATGGAAGCGGCGAAAACGGGAAGCCTGCGATCGAAGGAAGCCCTTGAGAAACAAGTCGTCCGAATGCTGCAAAACCCGAAGGTGGATCGCTTCAGTGAAGACTTCACCAGGCAATGGCTTCTGACGGACAGGATCGACGATGTCTCACCTGATCTGCGTGTGTACAGCCGTGTTACGAACCTGCAAATGGATGCGATTGCGCGCGAGCCACATGCATTCTTTCATGAGATTCTGTCGAATAATCTCAGTATGGTGAACTTCATCGATTCGGACTTCATGATGGTGAACGACTTCTCTGCCAGGTTCTATGGATTAAAGGGAATCTCAGGCACAGCATTCCGTCCTGTAAAACTATCGCCAGACAGCGAACGTGGCGGATTGGTTGGCCAGGCCGGTTTCCTTAAACTGACTTCCAGCGCCTTCGAGACGTCTCCGGTTCAGCGCGGGGCGTGGATTCTTAAAAATATATATGGAGAGAATATCGAACCGCCGGCCAATCTGAAGTTCGAGGAACCGGACGTCCGTGGAGCCAAAACCGTGAAAGAGGTCATGGCAAAACACCAGAGCGTTGAGACGTGCTATCGATGCCATTCCCGGATCGATCCCCTGGGTCTTGCTTTGGAACGCTATGATCCCATCGGACGCCTGCGTAAGGAATACAGACACGTCGAAGTATTGAGCAATGCCAACACCAAAGGCACGGTCAAATCGACCAGTTCTCCGATCGATTCCGAGGCAACCCTGGTAGATGGACGGAAGCTGAATTCCATGAGGTCACTGAAGAAGGTCCTGATGGAAGACAAGGAAGTCATTTTGAAAAGCATTCTTTCCAGGTTGATTTCCTACTCCATGGGTCGCGAAACCGGAGTCCAGGACGAGGCGTTCATCAACGAGGTCTATGATCAGATCGAAGCTGAAGACTTCCCGCTCCGTTCCGCCATCCTGGTCATCACAACACACGAGTCCTTCCGGCGAAAGTAGGCTGGTGATCGCTATTCCTGGAGTTCAGGAATCCAGCCCATCCCACGACGCCCCCGACCACCTCGGTAGCATCGTGTTTTACTGCAACATCCGCATAGACGTTGCTTATTTTCCTTGAATCTCCGAGACGTCCATAACAAAAACGCTGAGGCCGTGGGTTCCCACGACCAGCTCGTTATCACGCGGGTGGACGAAGAGGTCATGAACGGCGGCTGTCGGCAGGTTGTTGCACAGCGACTGCCAACTTCGGCCTCCATCCCGACTCACATAGACGCCTAACTCCGTCCCGATGTAGAGCAGATCTTCGACATGGGGATCTTCTCGAATGACGTGAATCGGCTCCAGCGGCAAACCCACAGCGATCGATCGCCACGTGGTGCCCTGATCGTCCGAACGAAACACGTACGGTGAAAAGTCGTCACTACCCATTCCTGTCAGCGTGGCAAACACTTTCTGCTTATCGTGGGGTGAGGGCGTGATTCGAGTTACGTTATGGCGCGGCAGCCCTGCGTTAATCGCTTCCCAATGCTGGCCGTCATCGCGCGTGACAAATAGATTTCCATTGTCCGTGCCGGCGAAGAGCAAACCTGGCTGGATGGAAGACTCGGCCAGCGCTGTAATGGCTTTGTAGCGAGTATTCGGTGGGTCCACACCCGTCGTTAAGTCCGGACTGATGACTGACCATTGATCGCCACGATTCTCGGACTTGAAGACGTAATTGGCACCGCTGTAAAGAGTTGTCGGATGATGGACCGACGGGAAGTAGGGAGTCGCCCAGGCGAAACGCAAGGGCCGCTGCCCTGGACTCTTTCGCGGACGAATATTCTTCGTCGCTCCCGTGGCCATCGACTTTCTCATCAATTCGCCGTATTGGTGCTCGTAGTAGATGGTGTCGCGATCACTGGGATCGCGGTAAGTGAAATACGAGTCGCCACCTCCCCAGCGATCCACGTAGATCTGTTCCCAGTCATCCGGCCCACCATCTTCGGGAACGTGAGTACTGGGGCCGAATAGCGCTGCGTTGTCCTGTGTGCCGATGTAGATGTTGTACGGTTCATCCATGTCGTACGTCACGGCATACACTTCCGCAATCGGCAGGTTATTCATGTGCAGCCAGTTGGCACCCCGGTCATACGAAAAGAACAACCCACCGTCATTACCGAACACAATGCGATCCGTATTCAGCGGATCGATCCACATCGCATGCGTATCAAGATGCAGCACGCGTGATTGGTGGGGAAGTACATGAACAATCGCTCCTCCAAGCTGCTGAAACGTCCTGCCGCCATCGCGTGAGACAAAGGATCGCTGGCCGATGTTGTAGAGTTCGTTCTCGTTGTCCGGCGACACACGTATTTCGCACCAATCCCACCCGACGCTGACAGGTTCTCGATTGATCTTTTCCCATGTTGCGCCCGCGTCGTCTGAACGGTAAAGTCCGTCGTTTTTCTGTTCATCGACCAGCGCGTACACGACTTGGGAATTGGAAGCCGACACATCAATGCCGACACGCCCCACGCTGTCACTCTGCGGTAATCCGCCGCTCAACTTTGTCCATGATTGCCCGGCGTCAGTGCTCTTGTAAACTCCGCTGTCCGAGCCGTAATGGTCCTGACCATCCACGTCTCGCTGCCACGTCGTGGCGTACAGAACGTTGCGATCAGCGGGGTCGATCACCATGTCGATCACGGCTGTGTGGTCATTAATGTACAGAATCTTCTGCCACGTCTGGCCTCCATCCATGGTCTTGAACAGTCCTCGTTGCTCATTGGCGCTCGACCGATGGCCGATGGCCGCGACATAGACAACATTCGCATCCGTGGAATCGATTAGCACTCGCCCGATGTGGTGCGTATCGTTCAGTCCCATATTCTTCCAGGTAGCTCCGCCATCCGTCGACTTGAAGACGCCCATGCCCGCGAGCGCCGAGCGCGCCATCAGCACTTCACCCGTGCCCAACCAAACCACGTTTGAATCCGACCGCGCGACTGCCACATCACCGATTGCGCAGGTCGACTGGTGCTTAAAAATGGCTTTCCAGGTAGTGCCATTGTTGACGGTCTTCCAAAGACTGCCGGATCCCACTCCGACGTACATCACGGACGTGTTTCCGGCGGGACACGCGATCGATTCAATTCGCCCACCCTGCTTCCGAGGACCGACGGTACGCCATTGCAGGGATTTGTAAGGAGATTGTCTGCGCAGTTTGACGTGCTGTTCCCACGACTCCATACGAGCGGCGGCAGTCGTGGGAACACCGACTCGATCCGCAGATCGTTCCTGGCCCGAGGTTGATGAAAGAGGCAATCCTGTTGCCACGAGAATCGCAAAAATCAGGCGTTGAAAATACTTAAGGACGATTTGCCTCGGAACTCCCCTGTCCGTCATAAACTGATAGAAAAAAACGAGTTGCGGCCGTTGTTGTAAAGGAGCATAAACCATGGGAGTCGGGAACATACCTGAGAGCGCATAAGGCGTTTGTCGCAATCGTTGATCCCCATGATGAAAATGTGTGAGTGGTTGTTTACTGGACGAAGGCTCCAGTGCGAAACTGCGGCAGCGTTTCTTGTGTCTCATGAAAAAATCCATAAGCATTTCGTCCATCACCGGTCTCGGAATCGCATGCCCAACTCCATGCAGCATGCAGTAGACAACCTCATGCCCCTGTCGTTGATGTAGGTCTTAACCGTCATATCCTTGATCTTCGTGTTGGTTGATGGTCCGGGATTACACTCGAGAAAATTGCGCCAGATCTCAATCCGTTGTTCAGCCGAGTACATTGTCAGCCTCTTACTACTGCCGTTGAAGCTCTTGTCTTCGTTGCCAATCACTTGCATGACGGACAGATGCTCTGTGTTCGCATCAGGTTCATGAGAACCCTTGATCATTCCGCATTTGGTAGGTCCGATGGCGGCAAAGAGTTTGGTCTCTTTCGCGAGGCGATAACAAAAGAGACCGCCGCTGGAACCGCCAGTCGCATAGATGCGTTTCAAGTCGACCAGTTTCGTCTTGTTGAGGTAGTCAACCAAATACTGGACGAAACCAATATCGTCGGTATCGACACCCGAGCCGTCGTGATGGTCCCAGGAAGACGCGCCAGAACCAACTCGTTTCGGTGTGCCCTGGATACTGATGCCAATGATCTTGTGTATCCTGACAAAGGGCGACAGACGGCGGTTGTAGGCTTCCTTGGGTCCGCCATCTCCATGGAATCCAAAGACGACGGGGTATCGCTCTCCCTTCTTTATGTCTGTCGGCAGTTCGATAAAGAGTTCTCTGACAACACCCTGAAAGTCAATTTTCAGGAGGTTGTTCCCGGGCCGCAGCTTCAGGTCACCGTCGCTTTGCAGCACGATGATCGATCCATCCGCTTCAATTGCGGTCGGACGGCGTGATTCCTGATCGCTTCCGCTGAGGACCACGCACGGAACCAGGAATAACATTGCTGGAGCTAATCGCTTACACGTCATGAGCTACGCCTCCGCCAAATTTTTGTGCTACTGATAGGCAATTCGTGCTTGTCAAATTCAACTTTCATCGCCACTTTCCTGTCAGATGAGTATTCTTTCTCTATCCGGAATTTCCCATAGGGATCTACCTGAAACTGTTCCAGGCTCAGGCCCCCGCCTATTGTAACGGCATGCGCCCCCACCGTGTTCAGCACGTAAAATGTTTCGATCATGTCGGCCCTGGCTTCCGACGATGACGTGACGATTGCGGGGCCTGTCATCGATGGCGCAGTGGCGCGACTATCAGTCCGACGGTAGTTACGGTTGGACGCGTTGGTCGAATTGTGCCCGTGTCGAAGTTCCGTTCTGTTTGCGCGCTCAGGTGAACGGGATGGCTCTGATCCAGGCTTTGCGCCAACAACGCAACGTCGTTGCCTGGCCGACTTGTCAATGGTCTTTGTTCCTGTTCGCCGGACTGCGGAACTGTATCGCGTTTGATATGCTGTGCCGTCTGTTGAGCCTGAATGAGAAAGAGAAATGTCCCAAATTAACGTTTTGATGGTCGGAACCGGAGAGTATACAACCGGCTATGTACACGGCAACGCAGCCGAATCCGATAAGGGTGCCGGCGTTGTCGGGCTAACGATGTTCGATTTGCGGCGCCGCGGCAAGGTTGCTGATTTGCGGATGGCGGGCACCAATGGAACGAAATTCCCCGGCATCCGTGACCATTTGAAACGAATGATCGCAGATGTCTACCGTGACATGAACGTCGAGTTTTCCAGCTTCCCTGCGGACGATGAACCCCGTGACGCGGATTCCTACAAAGCCGCACTGAAGACAATGGAGGCAGGCGATGTGGTCATTGTGTTCACACCCGACGACACACATTTCCAGATCGCTCTGGAAGCTGTCCGGCACGGTTGCCATGTGCTGGTCGCCAAGCCACTTGTCAAAACGCTTCAGGAACATTTGGAATTGATTCAGGCCGCCGAACAGAACGGTTCCCTGGTGGCGATGGAAGTTCACAAGCGGTGGGATCCGATCTACGTTGATGCACGCGATCGCATTCGGAATCTGGGTGACTTCAGCTATTTTCAGTCGTACATGAGCCAGCCCAAGTCACAACTTGACACCTTTCGAGCCTGGGCCGGAAAGTCGAGCGACATCAGCTACTACTTGAACGCGCATCACATCGATTTCAATATTTGGTCGGTCTCGAAGTTCGCTCGTCCTCGCACTGTTTATGCATCAGCCGCAACCGGGTGGGCCGAAGCCGGTGGGATAGAGACCGAAGATACGATTACGTTAACCGTCGACTGGGAGAATTTTGAAAGTGGCGGCAAAGCCACCGCAATCTACACTTCTTCCTGGATCGCACCCAGGGCTGATGTGCATTCGCAACAACGGTTCCACTACATGGGTTACAAGGGAGAGGTGACTGTCGATCAGGCACATCGCGGCTATACCCTGGCCACGGATGCTGCGGGATACGCGTCGGCGAACCCGTTGTTCATGAAGTACACTCCTGACGCGGACGGATATTTCTCGGGGCAAAGTGGTTACGGATATCGAAGCATTGAAGCGTTCGTTGACGCAGCCAGCGCCATTCGTGCCGGCGACGCAACCGCCGAATCGTTTGCCGGGAAACTGGCGACGCTGCAGGACACGGCGGTCGTCACGGCGATTCTGGAGGGCGGGCGCCGGAGCCTGGATTCGGGCAGTATTTTTCAAATTCAGTACGACGATCAGCAACGTCCTTGTGGGTTGTCTCCCGTCGGCAAGTGACTTCTGGGCGAGGAGTCACGGACACTACCCGATTAACCGATGGGGACCGTCACCCGACAAGGCGGATTAACAGAACAAAGAGCTAAGGCGATTTTCAAAAAGATGTAGTCGTGGGGCTCGTGGGATAACGACTTTCGCAGGTAGAAAGAAGTTCGCCGTGGCCACAAGTCAGTGTGAAACCGTGTAGATTATGTTTTCGAACACTTGAATCAATCATAGACGAAATCGAATTGCCTATCAGTCAGTAATTATTCAAGACGATCAGAAATGATACCGTAGGGCAGACTGCCAGCCTGCAACAACAGCTACATACAAACATGAAACGAAGATCTGAAATTCAACACAAACACGACGAGCGGCAAACAATGAGAACCTTGTCAGTAATTCTATTGGTGTTGGTTTGCAGGTTGGCAGCCTGCACTACGGCGGTCGCAGATGATCGTCCCAACGTTCTGCTCATTCTGGTCGACGATCTCAAGCCGGCGTTGGGTTGCTACGGCGATTCCGCCGCGAAGACGCCCAATCTGGACGCGCTCGCCGCGCGAGGCATGCGTTTTGACCGCGCCTATTGCAATCAGGCCGTCTGCGCGCCCTCGCGATTCACGCTGATGCTGGGGTCGCACTCGACATCGACCGGACTTTACGGATTGGGCAGCCAGCTTCGTGAGATTGTTCCAAACGCTGTGACGATGCCGCAGCACTTTGCGAAGCACGGGTATCGCACCGAATCATTGGGCAAGATCTTTCACATTGGTCACGGGAACAACGGCGACTCACTGTCATTTGGCGTTAGGCATTTCGCCGACAAGGTGATCGAATACCTCGATCCCGCCAGCACAGACGGCGGCAAACTGACTCGCGAAGAGGCCTTGTTCACCAACCAGGAACTGGGCCGAATCAAGTCCCTTCCGCGCGGTGCCGCGTTTGAATGGCCAACGGCGAAGGATGCGGATTACGCCGACGGCCGCGTGGCGGCGGAAACCATTCGCCGTTTGGAAGCGGCCAGGGCGCGGCGTGATAAGGACGGAAC
>JBDONA010001095.1:0-9634 GCA_039831575.1 Fuerstiella sp.
AATCCAAATGATTCGAACGGAACGCGGCCGCAGATTCAGTGGCCGTACGTTCATTGATGCCACTTATGAAGGTGACCTGCTGGCGGAATCCGGTGTTTCCTGGACAGTCGGTCGTGAAGCTAATGCCCAATACGGGGAAACACTCAGCGGCGTGCAGACTCGTCGTGCCATCCATCATCAGTTCGTGAGGGGCGTCGATCCGTACGTCACCCCCGGCGATCCATCCAGTGGCTTGCTGCCTGGTATCGACGCTGCCGGCCCCGGCAAGGAGGGCATGAGAGACCATCGTGTTCAGGCCTATTGTTTCCGGATGTGCCTGACCGATCACCCCGACAACCGCCTGCCGTTTACAAAGCCCGCTGATTATCGCGAGATCGATTACGAGCTGCTGTTTCGAAATTTCGAAGCCGGGGCAAAGAATATCCCGTGGTCCAATTCCGCCATGCCGAACCGGAAAACGGACGTCAACAACAACAAAGGATTCAGTACTGACTACATCGGCCGGAGCTACAATTACGCCACTGCCAGTTACGATGAAAGAGACCGCATTCTGACGGATCACCTCAGTTACCAGCGGGGATTGATGTGGACGCTGGCCAATCATGGACGCGTACCTGAAGGGGTCAGACAGGAAGTTTCGCGATGGGGACCGTGCAAAGACGAATTCGAGCGGGCGGATGGCTGGCAGCAACAGTTGTACATTCGTGAGGCTCGAAGAATGATCGGCAATTATGTAATGACGCAGCACAACTGTCAGGGGCGTGAAGTCGCTTTACAGCCCGTTGGGCTGGCGGCGTACACAATGGATTCTCACAACGTGCAGCGACACGTGGGCAAGGACGGATTCGTTCACAACGAAGGAGATGTTCAGGTCGGCGGGTTTTCTCCGTATCCGATCGAATTCGGTGCCCTGGTGCCGCAGAAAATCGAATGTACGAATCTCCTGGTTCCCATTTGCCTGAGTTCGACGCATATGGCTTTTGGTTCCATCCGTATGGAGCCTGTGTTCATGGTTCTTGGGCAGTCTGCCGCGACAGCGGCGATCCATTCCGTTCGGCAGAACGTCGATGTGCAGGACGTTGATTATAAAACGCTGCGACAACGACTGGAGGCAGATTCGCAGGTTTTGGAATGGACCGGGCCCGGAAGAACGAGTGCCGTCGGCATTGATCCCAAATCTCTGCCTGGCATTGTCATCGACGACGAAGCGGCGGACCGCATCGGATTCGATTCGTCCAGCACATCAACCGGCCCGTTCATCGGGATTGGTTACCGTCACGACGGGAACGATGGCAAAGGACGTCAGTCCGCCGTGTTCCGAGTGACGATCAGGAAGTCTGGAAAGTACGCGGTTCGTCTGGCGTATTCACCGTTCAGCAATCGCAGCACAAATGTGCCGGTGGTCGTGACGCATTCTGGCGGCACGTTGAACTTCGTCGTGAACGAACGAATGAAGCCACAGGATGCTCCGTTCGTTTCTGTGGCTGAGCTGTCGCTGGCTGCGGGCGAAGTCTCCATCACCGTTTCGAACCACGGCACGGACGGATATGTCATCATCGACGCCGTCCAGCTTCTGCCTCGAGACTGAGCACGGAATCAGGAGCATCGGCAGAAGTCGATGGTATGAGGAAGGGGCCGCAATACAAGCTATAAACGCCAGCGAGTGGGTCACGTGCGTCTCGCAAATACACTTGATTGCGTTGCGTGCTCGTATCAGGAACGGCAGCGCTGTCATGAGAGCTCAACAGCAGGGCTGGTGGTGTTCGGTCGAGATTTATCTGTCTGGAACCGACAGTTCATCCGGGCCAATAGTCCAAAAACGTGTTGGAAGTGTCTGCTGTAATCGTCCAGAAGGTACGGATGTGGTTGCTTCTTGCGCCACGGACGTTACAGGAAGCCGATTTGCCTGGCCGTTTCGACGATGTGCGTCACCGGTGGTTGGCTGTCGTACACCCCTCGAAACTGCGGTATTCCTGATTCGTCATAATCTGCGATGATGACGACAAATTCAGGACGGTCTTTTTGTGGGCGATCACCAGCGGCCGATTGGCATGGCAAGGCAGTAAGAATGCAGTGGCTGACAGAACTTTTTCGGGCGAAACGGAAGTCCCGGCGACGACGAAATTGTCGCCGTTCATGGACCGGCGGCTGCGAAGTGCAGCCTTTGGAAAACCGACTGCTGTTGACGTTGAACATTTCTTATGACTACTCGTTCGACGCCAGCGGCTTCTTCAACGATCAGGCCCGCCGTGACGTGCTGGAAGAAGTGGCCACAGTTTTTGAGTCGCGGATCACTGACGACCTGACCGCCATCACGCCTGGTGGTCTGAACACGTGGACGGCTGACTTTTCCAGTCCATCCACTGGAACGCCGGTCGCGCTGCTCAATCTTACGATTCCTGCGGACACCGTTGTGGTCTACGTAGGTGCACGCGACCTGCCTGCCGGGATCGCGTCCGGTGGCTTTGGTGGGTTCCAGATCGGTGGTGGTAGCTCGCCCATGTTTAGTGACACTGTGCAGACACGCGGTGAATCCGGCGTTGATACCCAGGGGATGGGCGACACCGACTTTTCACCGTGGGGCGGATCGATTGCTTTCGACAGTCGCGTTGCGTGGAACTTCAGTCTGAATCCACCGTCTCCTGGCCAGAACGACTTTTTCTCTGTCGCATTGCACGAAATGGGCCACGTCCTGGGATTTGGAACTGCGGAATCGTTCCGCAATCAAATCAATGGGTCCACTCAATTTGTCGGCGCGGCAGCCGTCGCTGCCTTTGGCGGTGCAGTGCCGATGACTTCGGACAGCGGCCATTGGGCCAGCGACACGATCAGCACTCTGCCTGGCACAACCACCGTCCAGGAAGCGGCCATGGATCCGGAATTGATCACCGGGTCGCGGAAAGTGTTGACGACTCTGGACTGGGCAGGGCTGGACGATCTGGGTTGGGACGTTACGCCGGTGGTCGCACCTCTTGACTTTGGTGACGCCCCCGACGCAACGGTCGGGACCGGCGTTGGCAACTACAACACCCGCGGCACCGACTCAGGACCGAGTCATTCGATCGTTGCCGGACTACGTATTGGAAGTGCTGTCGATGGCGACGATGGCAGTCGACAGAACACCGATGCGACAGCTGACGATGTATTGGGTGTCAGCGACGAGGACGGGTTCACGTTGCCACTGAGTATTATTGAAGGCGTGGCACCGTCGCTGTCCGTTAACGTGACCAACACCACCGGTCGGACGGGAACTCTGATCGGCTGGATTGACTTCAACCGGAACGGTGTGTTTGAGAATCAGACTGAGATGGCAACGGCTGTCGTGGGAGGCCAGACAAATGATGCCGCAGTGCAGTTGGTCTTTCCCACCGTTCCTCAGAACACCGCCGGCATCACCTTTGCCAGATTCCGACTGAGCACTGACGTTGGACTGAGCGGTCCCACCGGGCCGGTTTCGGATGGAGAAGTGGAGGATCACCAGGTCACGATTCTGGCAGAAGAAACCGCCTACGACAGCCTTCCGTCTTTCAACTGGTCTCCCACATTCGGCGCTGTACGGTACGAACTGGAAGTGGACAATGTCAGCACAGGTCAGCCGCAGGTGATTCATCAGACGCAGCTGACAACAACGTCATTCCGCTCGCATCAGGGGTTTCCGGCAGCGACGTACAACTGGCGATATCGTCCTTACGATAACTCCGGGGCGCTGCCGTGGAGTGCGTTTGTCAGTTTCACGGTTTACGAGAAGACCGGGCAACCCCTGATTACGGATCCCATCACGGCCTCCGTCGACAGCCTGCCGACGATTGCATGGTCGCCGATTGTTGATGCTGTGGGATATGAACTGTGGGTGAACGAAGCCAGTCACGACCGCATCATCCACCAGGTGAAGCTGACAACGAACTCGTTTACGCCCCTGTCTGGCTTGCCGGCGGGAGATTACACCGCCTGGGTGCGTCCCCGGTTCACAGACTCGTTCGGGACCTGGAGCGCGCCGGTGACGTTCAATCTGGCGAACAGCGCAACAAGTGTCCTGACAGATCCGGTCGCCGGCACCACGAATACAGTGCCAACGTTCGGCTGGCTGCCGATGAACGTTACCAGCTATCAACTGCGAGTCGACAACCTCAGCACGGGCGCCACGGACGTACTTGTGGAACAGAATCTGACAGGCACGTCGTTCACTCCAACGGAAGCGCTGCCACCAGGCAACTACCGGGCGTGGATCACCGGGCAGGGGACTGCCGAAAGCGCACCGGTTGATTTTCAGGTCCTGGCGGGCGCCGCACAGACCCAATTGACCGTACCGTTCCTGAGCTCCGAAAACCCGCTGCCGGTCTTCGGCTGGACCGCGGTCAGCGGCGCGACTCGGTATCAGCTGTGGGTCGATGATGTCACGAATGGCGTTTCCCGAATCATTCACAGTTCGAGCATTACAACAACATCATTTGCCGTACAGACTCCGCTGGCCCCGGCCACGTATAGGGCCTGGGTACGAGCTTTCAATGGCAGTGCGGCGTTGGCTTCATGGAGCTCCGCGGTTGATTTTCGCGTGACTCAGGGATCCGGAGTTCCAACCATTTGGGCGCCGGTTAATGGTACTCAGGATACATTGCCGACGTTCGTCTGGAGTTCTGTGCTGGGCGCCACCAGCTACCAGCTGGATGTGTCGCAGGGCGGTCAGGTTTTACATTCACAGCAGTCGATCGGGAGCAATCGCCTTCAGCTGGTAGATTCTCTGGCACTGGGGGTCTATGAGACCACAGTTGCAGCGTTCAACGGCACGACACTTCTGGGAACGAGTCATCGGGCGTTCACCGTGTCTTTGTCTGCCGGACCGGTCGAACTGTTCTCTCCCGGCGGCACGACGGACAGAACCCGCCCTGCTTTCTCATGGACAACGATTGCAACGGCCACTCGCTACGTGGTGTGGGTCAACGACAAGACACGCAATATCAACGCCACGATCCTGGAGAACAACGTTAAGGACACATCACTGATTCCGGATTCGCCCTTGCTGCCCGGCGATTACCAGGTCTGGGTGAGAGCCTTTAACGGCAGTACTCCCGTGGGCGATTGGAGCACCGGCGTCAGATTCACCGTTACGGAATCCGCTGCACTGCCGACAATCACGTCGCCGACTCCGAATACCACAAGCTCAGTCCCGGCGCTCACATGGACGTCCGTCGCCGGTGCTGCGACTTACGATATTGAGATCGACGACGTGACAAATGCCCAGACTGGCTTTGTGACGGCTCAGGGTATTACGACAACGGTCTTTCGACCGGCGACGCCGCTGTTGCCTGGAGCCTACACAGTCCGTGTTCGCAGCGTCGATTCCAGCGGAACGCCGTCAGCGTGGGGAGCCGACTTCAACCTGACCATCGACACCGCGGCGGTCGCAGAATTGGTGAGTCCGTTGGCAGGTTCCTCGACGACAGCAGCGAACGTTCTGTTCGCGTGGACGTCAGCCACAAACGCTGTTGTGTATGAATTGTGGGTGAACAACGTGTCAACCGGCACCAGCAGAATCATCAATGAAACCACATTGACCGGGCTGTCCTTCACGCCGGCAACTCAACTTGCGGCCGGCGTGTACCGCGCCTGGGTGCGTGCGATCGGTCCTGGCAATGTGCCGGTGCTCTGGAGCCGTGGAGTTGATTTCACGGTGACCACGTAGTCAACATCGTGATTGTCCATCGGCTCATTTTTGCCCGCAATTCATCAGCTTCGCGGTGAGCACTCATGAGGATGATACGTTCTTGATACAAGCTCGCAGCGCCAGCAAGTGGGTTTCACAAGTGCAGCAGACCCACTCGCTTGCGCTTATAGCTTGTATGGCTGTCAAGACAGGCTGCAAACGGCCGCGAGGGGGTTGGCTGTCACGTCAGACTTCACATCAGATTTCGCGTCTTGACCATCAGGTATTCGTTGATCAGTCGTTCGGTCAGCAATGAGGGGGGCGTGTCGAGGATCATGACGCCGTTTTCCCGCATGCGAGCCACCTGCTGAGCCTGACCGGTGAGAATCTGCGCGGCGGCTGACGTATGAAACGCTTCCAGGTCCGTGTTCGGAATGCGGTCGGCCATCTCGCGAAGTCCAACGTCCTGCAACAGCACACACATCGGCAGGTACGGCAGCGAACGCAGCTGCAGACTTTCGCCGATCACGTTCAACTGGACCTCGTCGGTGACAAAGGTGATCAGAATCACCAATGCCCGTTTGCGCTGCATTTTCGACAGATATTCCAGTGCCAGACTGTAGTCAGCAGATTTACTGCTGGCCTGGATGTCGTACGTGGACCTCAGAATATTCTGGATGCCCGGTTTTCCGCGGACCGGACGAATGAATCGTTCAATCCGGTTTGAGAACGCCAACAGTGACACGTTGTCTCCCTGGCCCAGAGCGATGTAGCTAAGCATGATGGCTGAGTTCAGGGCTTGATCGAGATACGAGATGCCGTCCGTTTCGTTTCGCATAAAGCGGCCGCAGTCAACCATCAGCACAATGTTCTGATTGCGTTCGACGTTGAATTCGCGAGTGATCAGCTGACGCTGTCGGGCGGTGGCCTTCCAGTCAATCTGGCGAATCTCGTCACCGTAGCGGTACTCGCGAAGGCGTTCGAACTCACGTCCCTGTCCGGGCATCCGCATCAGGCGAACCCCGATCTCCGCCAATCGGTTACGACTGGCCATCAGTTCATAGCGATACACAGCCCGAATGTCCGGGTAAATGCGTACCGGTGTCTGCAGGTTGCGAATCTCGTGTCGCGTCCACAGACTCAGGACGGTGGGGAATCTCAGATGTACGGCCGACAGAGAGGTGGCTCCCCGTTTCAGCGGCGTAACCATGTAATTGACTGAGGTTTCTTTCCACGGATCAAGTCTTACATCCTGTGGCAGCCGGTCCGTTTCACAGAGGTCGCCGGGATCATCGTGAATCCTGACGGTCATGGGCAGACGACACTTACTGCGTAGAATCAGTTTTGCCGGGTTGGGCGTGCCGACGCTCAGCACATCGGAAATCTCGCGTTCAATTTCGATGTCAGACGGTGAGCCGCTGATCAGCACATCAACTCCGGCGACAATCACCAGCACGACGTTCAACAGCAATGCCAGGTCGGCCAGTGTTCGCCCCGCCACGTCAAGCTGGCCGATGCCCGGAATAAAATCCGGAACGACGTCGGTCACTCCGCCCAACAGCAACGGTGTGGTCAGCAGAATCGCTAATGAGATCAACAGCCGGGACGGAATCATGATCGAGGAGCCTCGACGCTGTCCATGATCTGCCGTATGGTTTCGTCCGGCGTACTGCCCTCAATTTCGGCTTCCGGACGTAACCTCAGTCGGTGCCGCATTACCCACGGCGCCAGTTCCTTGATGTCATCGGGCGTAACGAAGTCTCGACCTCGGCATGCAGCCATTGTGCGAGCGGCGATCAGCAGGTTGACTCCGGCCCGCGGACTTGGTCCAACGGTCACTGATCCCCAGGAACGAGCCGCCGACACGATGTTGACGATGTAAGTCAGGATCTTCTCTTCCACGATGACCTGCTTGACCGCGTCCTGGATCTGAATTACTTCTTCGGCCTGCAGTACTGTTTCCAATCCGAAGTCGTCCAGATAACGCGGATCCCGGCCGGCTGTGTAGTGACGCAGAATGTCCACTTCGTCTGGGATCGATGGGTAGTCCACCAGAAGTTTGAACATGAATCGATCGACCTGCGCCTCCGGCAGGGGATACGTGCCTTCGTGTTCGATGGGATTCTGAGTGGCAATCACCAGAAACGGACGGTCCAGCGAGTGTGTTACGCCGTCCACAGTGACCTGGTGCTCCTGCATGACCTCCAGCAGCGAAGCCTGCGTCTTGGGTGGTGACCTGTTGATTTCGTCGCCCAACAGGATATTGGTGAAGACCGGCCCCCGGTTGAATCGAAAGCTCTGCTCTTTCATGTCGTAGATGCTGTGGCCGGTCAGGTCCGACGGCATCAGGTCCGGTGTAAACTGAACCCGGTTAAAGTCGCATGAAACGGTACGAGAAAGCACGTTCACCAGCAGGGTCTTGCCCAGCCCTGGTGGACCTTCGATCAGCACGCTGCCTTCCGAAAATAATGCGATCAGCACGCCTTCGACCAGATCTATCTGGCCGACAACGACCTTGCCAATCTGTTCGATGGCGGAATCAAATATTCTGGCTACGTTGGACAGTTCCATATTCAGGTTTTCTTTCTGTTACCGGTCAGAAGCTCCAGGAGCTCGGACAAATCACGGATGGCCGAGGCGGCCTGTGAAGCGGTGGCGGACGAGGCCCCGTCCAGGCTGCAGGCATTGTTAATTCGATTTTGAACTTCGTCCGGTTCCAGGCCAGTGCGAAGTGCAATCCCTTTCGCGTCATTCAGACGCAGAGAGCTGCCGAACATTCTCTGCAGCTGCGTCTTCATGTATTCTATATAGCAGTGTACTGCTTCGCCTCCGCTGCTGGTACGAAAGTGCAGGTTCCCCACCGCCATGGCGCTTTCGGTCAGACTTCGCCGTTGAAACGTGTTGATGCGTTTCGGGGGCCCGAATCGGTGGAATCCGAACCACCCTGCGAGTATCGCAATAGTGATTAGCTGCAGCGTCCCTGATCGCAATGACGGACTCATCAGAACCGCGGTGCCACGATAGGCGTCGCTGGCGTTAAGAAATTCGCCGATAACAACGGGCGTTCCGGCGAAAGCAAAATGATCGGCGTGATGAGCGTGAGCATATTCCACAAGGCGAATCGCGAGCTCCGCTTGAGCGTCGTCCAGCATCGCTCTGTTGGAAAATACGTCGGCACTGGCGCTGACGACAACCAGCCCATTGCCGAGGGGCCACGCGGCGGCCTGGACATTATCCTGTAAGGCCTCCACAAGTACGACCGGCTTACCAAAGGTGCTCATCGTTGCTCGGGTTTGCCAGGGCACTGATCCTTCGACCAGTTGGCTGTTTGTCAGAAACTTTTCCACGTTGCGAAGGTCATCCGAATCAGCCAGGTCCGACACCTGTTGGGTCGGTCGCGGCGGAGACACTGGTTTCTGCCTAATTGCGTCCTTCAGAATTCCGTTAGGATTTTTGTCACTCGCGGCACGACCGGCAGGTGTTGTTGCCGGCTGTTCCACGTCTGGTGCATCGGGAGCCTCTGCCATGAGTTCCGCCGCTTCGGGCTGAACCGCCTGGGAGGTGCCGTCCGCGGAATTGGGTGGTAGTGCCGGCGTGACGGGCGACACCACAGAAATATTGTCGTCAAAATTGTAGTACTCTGTCTGAATGTTCAGGCCTGGAATCGAGCAATTCGGATTCGCCCAGTTGGGGGCGAATAGCAGAGTGCCGCCGTTTACCACAAAATTGGCAAGGTCAGACTGTTCGTGTTCGTTGGGATACCGATCCGGGCTGAGGATAACCAGCGTGCATCGATCTTCGGGAATCAGCCGAAGTGACTCTCGACGAACCGGCGGAAACAGATTGGCGGCGGACAGGTCCTCCATCGTCTGAAAGAAGCCGCGTTTGCCTTCGATGCTGTTGCTGTACGTATCATCGGGCGTTCCGGGGTCGCCCGGCACCCACCAGAACTGCAGCAGGATCAGCAGGGCTACTGCCGTCAGCCAGAATACG